>JAOAGT010000002.1:0-300000 GCA_026415615.1 Thermoleophilia bacterium
CAGGTAAAGTAGATCTCCTCGGCTTTGGCCTCAAGAAACCCAGCGATGGTGGCGCGGGCTTCTTCTACTGCCTGGGCCGCTTTAGTGCCTAGACTGTACAAGCTGGCGGGGTTACCGAACTCCCCACTAAAGAAGGGCAGCATAGCCTCGACCACCTCCGGGTCGGTGGGAGTGGTGGAGGCGTGGTCGAGGTAGACTAGGTGTCTTTCCATCTTTCCTTGGCCTTTCGAGCAAGCTGACTGATAGTTATCTGGCCGAAGAAGTCATCCAGCAACTGCGCGGCTGCTAGCCAGACTTCTCGAGTGACGCATTCGGAGGAGCGCGAGCAATCGTCGATCGCTACGCAAGGGGCGGGAGCGATTTGACCTTCCACGGCCCGCAGCACTTGCGCCAAGGTAGTGGCTTCTGGGTTAACCGCAAGCGAAAATCCTCCGCCCTTTCCCCTTCTGGCTCTCACCAGTCCTGCTGCGGCCAAACTGGCGAGAATTTGCTGGACATATTCGGCTGAGATCCCCTCGTGGCGGCTGATTTCTTCGCTGGTCGCTTGCTGCGCGGAGCCAAGGGTGGCCAGAAAAACCATAATGCGCGAAGCGTAGCGTCCTTTTGTGGATATGGGGAACATTCTAGGCCGCTCCAATGTCCGTGGGCGACTGCTCCTCTCGGCCTTGCTTTACCCGATCTGCACCATTCTTTCCACAGCAGCAAGTGCCTTTGCCCTGGTCTCGGAATCGACCGTGACCACGGGTTCCTCGGTCTCAAGCGCTCTTAGTACCTTTTCAAGCGTAGTGAGTTTCATCTGTGGGCAGACGGCCAAAGTACTAATAGGCCAAAACTGCTTTCCCGGACAATCTTTCGCCAGTCGATAGAGCATGCCCACCTCAGTTCCCACAAGGTACTCACGCGAGCTGTCCTCTTGGCAGTAGCGAATCATTCCCGAGGTACTCTCGACGGCGTCGGCGATTTCGGAAACCGCAATGTCACACTCCGGGTGAACCACAGTCTTGGCTTTGGGGTGAGCCTCTCGGGCCTTAAGCACATCCTCTACTCGTATGAGGTCGTGTGTTGGACAGAATCCCGGCCAAAGTATCAGTTGCCGCCCGGTCTTCTTGGCGGCGAAGGCTCCCAAATTGCGATCTGGTGTGAAGATGATTTCGTAGTCCGGGGGAATAGAATTAATCACCTGCACTACGTTTGCACTGGTGCAGCAGATGTCTGACAGAGCTTTGACTGCTGCAGAGGTATTGACATAGCTAACCACCACAGCCTGTGGATGGTTGGCCTTAAGCGCTTGCAAGCCCTGCACGTCTACCATGTCAGCCATCGGGCAACCGGCTCTGATCTCTGGCAAGACAACCTTGCGATCCGGTGCGAGAATAGCTGCGGTTTCCGCCATAAAGTGGACACCGCAGAAGATGATCAGGCGGGCGTCTGAGGCTGCCGCCTGTCGGGACAGGGCCAGAGAGTCACCCACGAAGTCAGCTACGTCTTGCACCTCAGGGCGTTGATAGTTGTGGGCTAGGATGATGGCGTTTTTCTCTCTCGCAAGACGACGAATCTGGTGTTGGTATTCGCGGGTCTTTGTCTCAGTCTCACTCATGCGGCTGCTCGCTATTCTTGGGTTGGATATTAAGCGGAGTAAGTTTATCATCTTACTCAACTATTCCCCAAAGATCTGCGTTGCCGGTCTTGGACTAGTGCGATACCTCCACGAGAGTTCTTAGCTCGCGGGCGTTGTGGATAGCGTGTCCACCAATGTCATTGTTGAAGTACACGTAAACGTCGCGACCCGAGGCCGCCCAATCGCGTATCTTCTCGGCCCAAGCAGCGAGTTGAGCAGGCTCGTACGAGCCAGTGTAGGCCTGTTGCGGGCCGTGCAGCCGCAGATAGACAAATGACGCGGTCAGCACCGCGGGAGCTTCTGAACCGCGCATGTCGTGTATGCAAAGAGCGATATTTCGCGAGGACAGCAGGTCAAAAACGGTGTCGTCATACCAGCTCTTGTGCCGAAACTCCACAGTCACGCGCAGGTCCTCGGGCAGTAGGGCGATAAATTGGGCGAGGAGGTCATTGTCACGATGGAGTCCCGGGGGGAGCTGAAAGAGCACCGGCCCCAGTTTGGTGCCAAGACCTCGAATGAGGGCCAAGAAAGTCTCTAGCGACTCCGTGCAGTTGTGGAGACGCAGTCTATGGGTGATATAGCGGCTGGCCTTAACCGAGAAGCAAAAGCCAGCAGGGGTAATGGCTGCCCACCGGGCGATTGTGCTGGGCTTTGGCAGATGGTAGAAGGAGCTATTAATTTCAACAGTGTCGAATTGCTGCGCGTAGAAGGGAAGGAGTTCTGCAGAGGCTATTCCCGGGGGATAAAACGTGTCCCGCCAGTGCTGGTAGGCCCACCCGGAGGTCCCCACCAGGACTCGTCCTTTACTAGAAACGTGTGGCTGCTCTCCCATTCTCGGTCATCGCAATCATGCAGCGAAACAAAACGTAAGTTTGCACTCTCGGACTAAGAGGTAATATAGCTCCAACAGGGGGTTAATATACGATCCAGTCCGAGAGGGCGCATTTATGCCGTACGGAGGCAATAGGGCTGCGCTTCTTGGCTTCAAGGAGGCGCATGCGTTTGTTAGTCGCGAGCCCTAATCACGGGCTTAAAACTCTCAAGCTTCTCCGGCCAAACTGGTCCGAAGCCACTTTTGTCGTTGTCATGCTTGCGATGGCCGGAGCTCTTTTTGTCGTAAGTCGCTACAACTATCTGCTTTTTCACAGCGTTGTTGAACTAGCGGCTATCGTCACCTCGGGGATCTTTTTCACCGTAGCGGTTGTCATGCTGCGTCGGGCTGGGCATGACTTTCTTTTCTTGCTTGCCATTGGGTTTTTTTGGTCGGCTGTTATTGACCTCGTACATACCCTGGCCTACAAAGGTATGGGTGTGTTCCCGAACTACACCGCCAATCTTCCCACCCAGTTATGGATCTTGGCCCGGTACCTGGAAGCACTGGTGATCTTAGGAGCATCGCTCTGGTTTGGTCGACGCCTCCGCACCTGGTGGACTCCGTCAGTGTTCATAGGCACACTCACGGTGCTCGGCATTGCTTTGATTTTCCTCGGGTGGTTTCCCACGGCGTATGTGGAAGGTTCAGGGCTTACCCGTTTCAAAATCATGAGCGAATACGTCATTGTGGCATTTCTTCTTGCGGCGCTAGTGGTAATAACCCGCAAACGCAGACTTCTCAGCCGATGGACTGTGCGGTGGCTAAGCGGCGCCATTGTCCTTACTATCTGTGCAGAAATCTGTTTCACGCGCTATGTGGGCGTTTATGGGACGTTTAACTCCCTAGGTCACATATTCAAGTTTCTGGCCTACGCCACTATGTTTCGTCTGGTGGTTAGAAATATGCTCGAACGCCCGCTGCAAGCGCTTGGAGCAATCGTGCCTGTGTGCTCGCGGTGCAAAGCGGTTAGAGTGGCGGACAATCAGTGGATCTTGGTAGAGGACCTTCTTAGTCGAGAGGCAGGTAAACCAGTTAGCCACGGTCTTTGCCCCAGCTGCTACCAAAAGATGCTCGTGGAGAACGGCCTAAGCGAGGAGTAGGCTGCTCTCCGCCTCTTGTGAAAGTCTCGCTGGCAATTTGGGTGCCCAGTCCCCTATACTGGCTTCATGCCAGATCTTTCTCGACGGCGACGTCGCAACCGCGGGCGCCTGAACGGGCGCCCCTCTTTTGCTCTGCGTCGAAAAGAGGGCTTTCCTTTTAGATTTCGCCTTCCCAGGGTCTTCTACGGCTGGTACGTGGTACTGGCTGCTTTTCTCATCCTGTTTGTCACCGGCGGCGGCAGCACCATGATTGGTGTAATGATCAAGCCTATAAGCTCAGATATGGGGTGGACTCGAGCCGCAACCAGCTCAGCAGTGTTTCTCAACATGGCTATTTTTGCTGTTTCGCTAATTGTGACTGGCCGTCTGTATGATCGTTTTGGGCCGCGGTGGATCATCCCTATCTCAGTGGCACTTTTTGCTGCTGGGTATGCCCTTACTGCAGCGACGCAATCCCTTTGGCAGTTCCTCCTGGCTTACGGTGTGGTCGCGGCGGCTGGCACAGGGGGAAGCACGGTACCGATGTTTGCCTCTGTGGTTGGGCGGTGGTTTCAGGCTCGGCGCGGACTTGCAGTGAGCATTGCACTGTCGGGCTACAGCCTAGGGCAGTTCTTCCTGATCCCAGTTTTTTCGGATTTGGTCGCAGGGTCGGGGTGGCGCGTCACCTGTCTCTGGATTGCCGGACTTTCCGCGGTGGTAGGTCTTGCCCTTTCCTTGGGGGTTATTCGCGGTGATCCCAGGCACTACGGGCTTGCGCCTTACGGCGCGCAAAGTAAGAGCGCAGGTCTCTTGCCCGGCGAACAAGGAGAGGCCGGGGTCCCGGCTGAGGTTGTCGTAAGCCGCGACCTAGGTTTGCGAGAAGCGATGCGCACCCGGTCCCTGTGGTTGTTTGTCCTGGTCATGTTCATCTGCGGCGGCGGTGATCACCTGGTGACTACTCATCTTGTCCCCATGGTTACGGACTACGGTATCTCTTCGGACGTTGCCGCAAACATGCTGGCATGGCTAGGGCTTTTGGGCTTGGGTGGCATGTTGGCGGCAGGGCCGGCTGCTGATGCGATAGGGAATCGCGCTCCCATTGCGATCACTTTTGCTCTCAGGGTGGCTCTGTTTCTGCTTGTCCTGTTTATAGCCGGTCTTGTGCCTTACTGGATTTTCTCCGTGGGCTTTGGCTTTACCCTGATGGTCACTGCTCCACTTACCGCCACTGTAGTGAGCAACCTTTATGGAGTCACTCACATCGGCTTTATCTCTGGGTTTATCACTACTATTCACATGGTGGGCGGTGGCCTGTGGGGGTACCTTGGCGGTTTGATTTTCGACCGGACCGGGGATTACAGGCTGGCTCTTGCCATCTCTGCCGGATTGGCGGTGGTGGCGATCGTGTGCACCTTGCTTATGCAAGAAAAACGGCAGGTTATCAGAAGTTGAGGCGCGCCGCCTGCCCTGGCAGGCGGCGCGCCACCCGCAGCACTTGCTTTCCCGGCGCCTATCGAGAGTTGCTCTATAGAGTTGCCTGCGCTGACTCCGGCGACTGACTAGCGGCTGCAGAGATCGTCGACTCATGCGGCTGGGCAACGAGGGGAACTCCCACTGAGGTGCTGGAGACACCGGCCCGACTAGTCGACCACCGCTGCGCGCGCTTGGCGTAGACGCGGAACTCCCGGCTTTCGACCATGCTCTCGTACAGTTTCTCGTACTCGTCCACCATGCGCTGGACTGAGAAGCGTTCCTCAAACACACGGCGAATTTGGGCTCTATCTAGTGCTGCACACCGATCTACCACACGGGCCGCCTCTTCTTCGCTGTGAACGATGAAACCGGTTACCTCATGGTCAATCACTTCCGGCACAGAACCGCACGGAAACGCGATTACCGGAGTGCCTACCGCCATGGCTTCAATCTGCACTAGCCCGAAAGGCTCCGGCCAATCGATCGGGAAAAGCAAGGCAAGAGCTCCAGCCAGGAGCGGGAATTTCTCCTTGTCTCCGCCCTCCCCCACAAACTCGACGTCAGCCTTCCTAAGAAGCGGCCGTATTACGGTCCGATAATAGGCGCGGTCGGCGGCATCAACTTTGCCCATGATCTTAAGTGGCAGTCCAGCCATACCGGCGATCCTTATGGCCCGATCCGGACGCTTCTCTGGCGACAACCTCCCTAGAAAAACCAGGTAGTCTCCGGGTTTCTCGGAGAGCTTCGCTAGGTCGAGTGGTAGCCCGTGATAGATAGTAGCTTTCCAGTTGGCCCACGGGAGCGGCTTCCGCTGCGCATGCGAAATCGACACTACTGGCATGTCCCGGAATTCTTTGTAAAGCGGAACGAGCTCTGGGATGTCGAGCCGTCCGTGCAATGTACTTATGTGCGGGATCCCGTGCCTGCGGGCTGAGGGGAAGCTTAAGTAGTCAGTATGGTAGTGGATAATGTCATACTCCAGTGCATCTGCCGCCACGCGTTCCAACATGGCGATGTGCAGTGCTACGGGATCCTTGACGTTGGGATCTAGGCGAAGACCAGATTGTGAGCAAGGAACAAGACGAGCGCGGGTCTCCGAATCTCCGCTTGCGTACAGGGTGACTTCGTGTCCCCGCCGGACTAGTTCCTCGGTGAGATAAGAGACCACGCGTTCGGTTCCCCCATACATCTTAGGAGGAACGCTTTCGTACAAAGGAGCTACTTGAGCGATCCTCATTCGTGGCACCTCCTATCTACGTCGGTTTTTCTAGAGTTTCACCACCACCTCCAAGGGGCGGTCCTTGCGTCGGACCTCAACCGCTACTCTGGTTGATGTTCGTTCAAACAAGAGGTCAACACGTTGCTCCCCGATGGAAAGATCCTGTAATTCGATGCGATCGACAAAGTCTGGAAGAACGGGGGAGACAACGTTTAGTCGATGACAGTCTGCTTCTGGCCTTAGGCCAAGAAGTTCGGTCAGCATGTACGGGATGGCACCGGCAGCCCAGGCCTGCGGTTTGCTGGCCAGGGGATAGTGCACGGGCACCTCATAGTCGGCCTGGGAGTACCCAGCGAATAGCTCCGGCAAGCGGTAAAGCTCAAAATGCATGGCGGCCCGCATGAGACCTGAGAAGAGCCGCAGGGCTGCCCTATCAAAACCGTACCGGCGAAAGCCAGCCGCTATCAGGGAGTTGTCGTGCGGCCAGACCGTGCCCACATGGTAACCCACAGGGCTATATGCGGTCTCGTGTTCAGATAAGGTCCGAATACCCCATCCGGTGAACATGTCCGGCCGCATAAGCCGCTTCTTAGTTCTGCGGGCAAAGTCCAGAGGGGCAATCTCGGCCCACAAGGCGTGCCCGGCGTTAGAAGAACAAACCTTGACCGGTTGGCCGTCCCTTTGGAGAGCAAGGGCATAGCAGCCGCGCGACTCTATCCAGAAATCGCGGTTGAACCGGTCGCGCAGTTGATCTGCCCGTCTGTCAAGCTCGGCAGCATAGTCGCCTTCGCCCAGCCTTCTAAACATCTCAGCTAAGCGACGGTACGCGAGGTACACGTAGCTTTGCACTTCAACCAAGGCAATGGGCGGCTCAGCAGGCGAACCATCAACATCTGGCACGCCGTTGTCTGAGTCCTTCCAACCTTGGTTTTGCAGGCCGCCCGCGGAGTTTGTACCTTGGTAGGCCAAGTACCCTTGTTCGTTTTCGTTGTCCAGAATCCACTGTAGCGCGGCCTCAATGTTGGGCTGCAGATGGCGGATAGTCTGAGCATCCGCAGTCCAGAAAAAGTACTCGGCCGCCAGCACGAGAAAGAGCGGAGTGGCGTCAATGGAGCCGTAGTAGGGCGAGTGCGGCACTTGTCCGATGCGGGCCAGCTCGCCCACGCGAAGTTCATGAAGTATTTTTCCCGGCTGCTCCTCGCGCCACGTGTCGACTTTGGTTCCCTGAAAAGCAGCGAGGAGGCGCAGAGTCTGTCTGGCGATGCGCGGGTCATAGGCCAGGGTTTGAAGGGCGCTGATGATGCTATCCCTACCGAACAGAGTGGCAAACCACGGTACCCCCGCCGCGTAGTATTCCTCTCCCTCAGCAGAACTTCTAAGCAGGTACAGATCGCGAAACGACCGTTCGACTATGGCGTCAAGCAGCAAACTACTGCTCTTAACTTTGGTCTGACCATCCCTCCATTGATCGACGGCTTGGACGTGTGCAGCCGTTAGTTGGTCGTGGTCCATTACAGGTCTGATGGCAATCCAGGAAGTGCCATCAGTCGCTTCGCAAGTCCCACCAGTCGCTACGCCGTCGAGCGCAGTTTCTCGTATGCTGACCACTAGAGCAATCTGCCTTTCGCCGCGTGCCGGAAGGTCGACAAGGAAAGTGGCTGTAGTCCCTTCCCAGACATCAGGATTTTGAGCAAAAGTCACCGTCACCTCGCGGCGAATGCCGTCTCGGCCGTGATACTCAAACTGAAGCTTGCTTCCTTCGACCCGCGGGGGCAGCAGTTTGCCTGGAACAGTTGCGTCCAGCGCTCTTACCGCAAACACATCCTGAAAGCCGGCCCGAAAAGACAAAGACACGGGCAGACTGACCGTGTTTCGACTGAAGTTCCGGATGAGGAGCGTGTCGTACAAGCTGAGAGTTGCGCAGTCGAGAGTACGGGTCCACTTGACGCCGATGGTCTCCAGTGGGGCGATGACCGTTCCGTCAGCTGAGATCAACTCGGGGTTCGTAAGTTCCACGAGCGACTGGTATCCGCGTGCCGCTGTGGACACAAGCATCTCAAGCGCGTGCCCCGCGATACGTAGCTCGTATCCATCAAGAAAGCGACAATCGTGATAATAGAGACCTGTTGCGTGGATCTGATCAATGGGAACGTCGCCGTTTGGTTTGGTCACAAAAAAAAGATCGCCGTCTTTTAAGATCAGGGCGTCGGCGATGCTAGGGGTCTTGGCTGGCGCCAGGCGCAGATCGGCGCCGAGCCCCAGGCGCACCGCAGTTGAGTTGTTCAGTGTTCCCTTTTGCTTCATTTGTCTTGCAAAGATGAAGGACGAATCTTGTTGGTTAAAAGGAACAAGTAGAAGTCAGGAAAAAAGAAGGACCCACGCGCGGCGCCAAAATATAATCTTCTCTTCGACAGTCGTCAAGAAATTCTGGGTCAACCGGGATCGTCGGAGGAGCGCATGCCGCTTGTGATCATCAAAATGTTAGAAGGACGAAGCACCGAGCAGAAGCGCCGCCTGGCCAAGGAAATCACCGAGGTAGTGGTCAAATACACTGGGGTGACCGAAGACCAGGTGGACGTTCTTATTGAAGATTACCCGCGCGAAAACTGGGCTAAGGCAGGAATCCTGTTTTCCGACAAGGACTAGGTAGGACTAAACTCCATATGCCTGCGCCAAGAGCAGCGCCGGGTGCATGCAGGGTCGTCCGGTGACATGGCCTAGCTGCATTCGGCACGTGCTGCACTCAGACACCACAAGGTCTGGATCGACCTCGGCTATCCGAGAAAACAACGGCTCTCCTATTTGTAGGGAAAAGTCGTATGTGCCTAACTTCATTCCGAAAGTCCCTGCCATCCCACAACATCCCGCCGTCAAGTCCACCACCTCGACTCCGGGAATTTCTCGCAAAAGTTCAAGAGATGGGCTGCCCACGTTTTGTGCTTTGAGGTGACAGGGCTGGTGATAAGCAATCCGGAGTGGCTTACTATCACTAATGGGCTGCGCAACCGGGGATTTGTCCGGATGCTGGGTGCGCCACTGCTTCAAGAATTCTCCAAGATCGTAAGTGGCTTGCGCCACCTCTGCACACTCGGATTCTTGTAGATAGTCCGCGTAGTGAGTCTTTAGGGCAAAAGTTGCCGTAGGCTCGGCGCTTATGACCACTGCGCCAGCTCTTACCCATGGCGTAAGGGCCCGGAGATTGGCGCGGGCAACGCGGCGCACACGCTTTGCGTACCCGTAAAGCATCTGCGGGATCCCGCTTGCCTTCTGCCGGGGGAAAACCAATCGAACTCCATGCGCGGCCAGGATCCTCTCAATAGCCAGGGAAAGTGCGGGATCGTTGTAGTTGGCGTAGAGATCGGCGAAGTAGACCGCTGTGCGCTGCTCAGGATCCCGGAGAGGCAAGCCGCTGGCCAGTTTCCCGGTTGCGGCTTGTCCAGTTGCAGCTTGTCCAGTTGCGCCTTGCCCAATCGCGGCCTGCCTTCTTTCTCGGGCGATTCGTTCGTAGGTCGGCCGGGCAAAGCGTGGAAGGGGGCGCCGGCGGTCGATGCCCACCAGCCGCTCTGCCAGTTTTCGCCCGACAGGCCAACTCACAACCAGATTGGCCAGCGGGGCCACCAAACAGGCAATCCGCGACAGCGTGTCCACCCGGCTCAAGACTACTTCGGCTCGTTGAGTTGGGCTCTCAAAGAAGGCGAGAGGGTGCCGCTGCCGATATTGGCTCTTGGCTTCGAGCATCAATTTGGGGATGTTTACTGCCGAAGGGCACTCAACAGCGCACATGCCGCACTCAATGCAGTAATCAAACACGACCTTGAATTCTGGTTGGCCGTACGCATCCCCGGCCGGCTTACCGGGTTGGACAAGAGCACCGGTTATCAAGCCGCGCAGCAAATTCGCCTTGGCCCGGGGCGAGGCGTGCTCCAAACGGGTGGCCTTGTAGACCGGACACATGGTGGTAGCCACCTGGCTCTTGCAGGCGGCGCACCCATGGCAACGTTCTATCTCGCTTTCATACCCGCGTGGCTCAAAGCGCAAGAGCGGCTTCTGTGGCAAAGTGCGGTATCCCGGACCGTAACGGAGTTGAGCAAACAGATCATCCGCGGTGCCTTGTGGCCCAACTTTCTTACCGGGGTTGAGAATTCCCTGGGGATCAAAAGCCTTCTTGATATCAACAAAAAGATCGTAGATCCGCTCCCCGTACATCTCCCGCAAACGGGGAGTATGAATCAGGCCGTCGCCATGCTCCCCGGCCATCGTTCCGCGCAGCTCAAGCACATGGGCGGAAACTTGGTCATAGATTCTCCGCACGATTTGTCGATCTTGGGGGTCTCGGGGATCCAGTACTGGCCGAGTGTGTATGTTTCCGTCTCCCACGTGTCCCACCATGATGGCCTCGACTCCCTCGCGATCGAGGATCTTCTGAATGAAATCGATGGAGGCTGCCAGGTGGCGTGGGTGGACAGCTATGTCCTCCATGAACGGTAGCGGCTGCTTGGGCCCTGGATTGCGCTGAATAAGGGCCACAGCGGTGCGCCGGATTTTCCACAAATAATCGGTGTCGGCCTGGGTGCGAGCTCGCACCATGCTTAAGGCTTGTGTGCTGTCGAGATGCCGGCGTAGTGCGGCAAATTTCTCGTCTACTTCTTCCTGGTTCTGGCCTTCAAACTCAATGAGAAGGGCGGTGTCCGTGCACTCAGGGAGAATCGAGTCAAAGTAGCGATCGTGCTTTCTCACTAGAGCCAAGAAGCGCGAGTCCATTATCTCCACTGCCGTGGGACCCAGGGCCAAGATTTCCGGGACTGCCTCTCCCACGGCAAATACCGAGGGGAAATAGACCATGGCCACTCCGCGGCAGGCCGGCAATGGTACAAGGCGCAAAGTAGCCTCCGTGACTACTCCCAGCGTGCCCTCGGCTCCCACAAAAAGGCGCTGCAGCTGGGCAGTCGTAGGGCAACTCTCGGCTGAAGTCGTTCCCCCGTCTGCGGCTGCTCGCTCCCGCGCTAGGGCTATCACCGCTCCGGAGCACTGAGTACCATCGTCAAGCACGGCTTCGATCCGATATCCGCAGGAGTTCTTGACCACATCTGGCATCAAGGCCATGAGTTCATCGCGCTCTGCCCTGAGTCGAGGAAGAACTTTTGCAAAAGCCCGCCCAGCCGCGGAGTTGGAGGCGAGCAGCCCTGCCAGCTCGGTGGAATCAAGAGCATACGGCCGCGCCTCGAACACGCTTCCGTCTGCTAACACGACCTGCAAGGCAAGTACGTGGTCTTTGGTTGCGCCGTAGGCCACGGTGCGTGCCCCGGAAGCGTTGGTGCCGATCATTCCTCCAAGGCTGCAGTGGTTCTCGCTGGAAGGATCAGGAGCAAAAAACACCCCGTACTGGCGCACGTAGCGGTCAAGCACTGCCTTGACCACGCCTGGTTGCACCCGTACCCATGACGCGTCGGGAGCCATTTCCAAGATCGCGTTCATGTAACGGGTAAAATCGATCTGGATTCCTGCCCCTACGGCGCCTCCATTAAGCCCTGACCCCATTCCGCGGGGGACAACGGGTAGGCCCTTTTCGGCTGCATAGGAGACCAGGCGAGCTACGTCTTCGGTGTCGCGTGGATACACGACGCCCAGCGGCTCAATCTGGCTTAGTCCAGCATCCGTAGCGTAAAGGCGTCGGGTAATGGGATCAAACTGAACGTCGCCTCGAAGAAGCGAACGAAGATCTTTGGCAATGGCTTCTTGACTATCGATCATCTACACTCGACTAGAACTTGGGCACGGCTTTGTATGATACCGCGACTTTGTTTCTTCCCGTAGCGCCGGGGCCAAGTTCGTGAGAGAATTCACAAGTCCGGGTAAAGCGCCGCTCGGTAGGTTAAAGGCTAAACGATGTACGAAGATCCTAGTAGTTATAGGCAAGGTTGCGGTGCGTCCGCCTGTCCAGTAAAGGGGGTGAGTCATGCTTGCGATACTCAAGACGACCGACACAGGTCTGGCGCGATTGGAGCAGTTCGAGCCGGGCTCCTGGATAGACCTGGTCAGTCCCACCGAGGAAGAGCTCGAGCGGGTAAGTCGCGAGCTCAACATACCGCTCGACTTCCTCAAAGGCCCCCTGGACGAGGAAGAAAAGTCTCGTATCGACATCGAGGACGGGCTGACTCAAGTCATCGTCGACATTCCCATTCTGGTGCGCGAGGGCGATCAGCAGGGCTACAGCACCATCCCGCTGGGGATGCTAATCCACCCTGATTACTTCATCACTACCTGCCTTCGCCCCAATCCCATCTTGGGCGAATTCGAGCGTAACGCCGTCCGCGGCTTCACCACCTATTACAAAACCCGCTTCCTCTTCCAAATTCTTCAGCAAGTATCCGTCTTCTACCTCAAGTATTTGGGACGCATAGACCGAGAGACAGATAGAATCGAGCGCGCTCTGCGCGTTTCTATGAAGAACGAGGAGTTTTTTGATCTCCTGGGCTTGCAGAAGTCGCTGGTGTACTTCACCACGTCGCTGCGGGCAAACGAAGCAGTGCTGCAGAAGCTCCTGCGAACCAAGACCGTAAAGATGTACGAAGAAGATGAAGAGCTGCTCGAAGACGTGATAATCGAGAACAAGCAGGCGTCCGAGATGGCCAAGATCTACACCGATATCCTTACAGGCATGATGGACGCCTTCAGCTCGGTGATCTCTAACAACCTAAACCAGGTCATGAAGTTCTTGACTTCGGTGACCATCTTGCTCTCGATTCCCACGATTGTAGCTTCGATTTTCGGAATGAATGTCAATCTGCCCTTCCAGAATTATCAGCATGCGTTCTTACTTACTTGTGTGATCTGGCTGGTTATCTCTGGCACGTTTGCCCTCATTTTCTGGAAGAAGCGGTATCTGTAAGCGGTCTCGGGCAAGAGGCTACCTCCACGGGGACCATGGGGGAAGCGTTGTTTGGCGGGGTTTGCGACGTGAACGTGGTGTAGGGGGCTCAAGCAAGGTAAGCTCGTCGGCGGCCTCAAGAGTTTCTATGGGCACCACTCGCATGCGCTTCACTCCTGCCAGCTCTGCGAACGCGCACAGGATAAAGATGCTCCCCAATGGTCCCAGCACGCCGTAAGCTCCTGATACTGTCTGGACAATGAGAAACCACCAGCCCCGAGTTACTCCTACCCCATGGCTTATCGCCAGGTATAAGTAGAGCAGCAGAGGCATGCCCAGCCCGAGTAGGAGGACGGGAGCGTTTGTAGTAAGCCGGTGTCGCCAGAGAGCCCCGGAGTAGACCGGTTCCGCAAAACAAGTGGCAAGTGGCCAGGCCCAAGCCGCGGTCAACATGGGAATGACCAGGAATGGCGACCGAATCAAGAGCAGGATAAGTCCCACCAACAACCCAAGATAGCCGGTCAGTAGACGAGCCATCTCAGTGATTGCTCTTCCCTCGTAGGGCCTAAAGTAGCCCAAGAACCGCCTACAAAGGATGAAGAACACCAGTCCCACCAATAGCAGGATCAAAGTTGGAGCCAGGCGCGGGTCTGTGCTTGGACCTACACCGGTTGGAACTTGAAACTTGTACATCGGAATGAGGCCGCCGGCGGCCAGTCCGTACATCAAGCCCAAGGTGAGCACTGCCGGCAGCCCAAAGGAGGCCAGGTTGCGTAGGTGCCTGAGCAGCGTGCGCAGGGTGACCCGTGAAGAAAAGGCCCAAATGGCTGCCACAAACAAGCTGGGCAGCAGCATCAACACACCTAGGAAGGTGACAGCACCTGCGGTGAGGTAACGCCCGGAGCGGAGCAACAGGGCGCTTGTGGGGTCGCGAGGAACTTCGGCTGTAGCATCGAGCGAGAGAATCAGGCGCTCGATGGCCTCTCCCTGAGTGATCAGGCCGGCGGCTGTGGGCTGACCGGGACCCTCGTCGTACAAATGGAGCGAGGGTATACCTCGACTAAGTCCCGCTACCTGGTCTCCCTCGGAAATTGCAAGGGCATGGTCGGCGGCTTGGCTGAGTAGTCCTGGAATCTTGAGATCAAGGCCAACCTCGGCAAGTACTCTGCTTACCAATTGCACGTACCAGCCCGGGGCAGCCGTCTGCGCTCCGGTTACTCCCGCGCTAAGAAAACGGCTTCGTTCTTTGCCAAGTCCTTGGAAAGAAAGAATGGCAAGAACGTCTTCGGCTGCCCCGCTCGTGGTGAGATAGCGGTCTATGCCGAGGCCGCCGGTGGTGCTGTCCTCGGTTGACAAGAAAACCAGGGTCTTCTGATGGGGCCGAGAACTGAAAACTTGGATGAGTTCAAGCAGTACTGCCGTCCCGGTGGAGTAGCTGAGAGGCTCCACCTTGACCACTGGGGGAGTGTCGCGGGGGGCTGCAATAACGATGGTCTCCCTACTGCTTCCCGGGAGTATAACCGCTACGTTACGCAAGGTTACTTTCCGATCTCCGAGTGGAGCGGTAAAGACATCTATGTCGGCCATGCCTCGGTCGGGCAGTTTCTCCAGTATCCACTCGACCACACCCTGAGCATCAGGGGCTTCAAGGGCGCGTTCAGGGTAGTACTGGCTCATGCCCTCGGCGGTACGGAAAGCTCTTGCCGCGTCAAAGAAAGTAGGCCCAGAAGCAAGCTCAACGCTAAAGGAAGGAGAGGAAATAGACAAGAAGACCACGCTTCCTGCAAACAGGAAGAGCGCACTGCAGAAGGCATATGCTATCTTCCGCCACTGTCGCACACGGTCGACAAGGCGCCGGCGGATAGTTAGCGGCATGAACGGCTCCGGTCCGTTTAACTTGAAGCAGAGATTTTAGCCTTCGTGTGCGCTTTGCGCCATCTTGGCGGCGTGTTGGCGGCTGACGCCCCGTCTACGAGCAATTAGATGCTCGATCATCTTCTCCGCCACGGCGGAGGCAGGGACGTAATAGCATCCCGACTGCACAAGCTCGTGGATAACCCTCACGCGCGAGGCGGGCACTCCGGCCGCGGCCGACTGAGCCTGCGGGCTGTAGCGCTGCGGCGCCTCATTCTTGTCGGGGCTGATTTCCACAAGCGACTCCTCGTCTGGTCGGTGGTATCTAGCGCTCATGCTATTCTCTGTATCGGCGATGAGCAGTCCTGTCTTTATACGGAAAGTAGAAAAAAGTCTGGGCTGCTCGGCAGGGTCTTGGAAACCGGAGAGTAGTCATGAAACTTACAAGCATAGAGGAAGCGCGGCTCCGGATACTGGCTGAGGCTACCCCACTCCCGGCAGAGAAACGACCTCTGGCGCAAGCTCTTGGCTTGGTTTTGGCGGAGGATGTCTTTGCTCCGCATCCCTTGCCCCCCTTTGACAACGCGGGCATGGACGGCTATGCGATCCGAGCTCGTGACGTTGCCGAGGCCACTGCTGACGAACCTGTGCGGCTGGCCATAGTAGACACAGTAGCTGCTGGTCAGGTGTCGTCGCACAAGGTCGGTCCAAACGAAGCTGTTAGGATTATGACCGGCGCACCAATACCGGAGGGGGCTGACGCCGTGGTTCAGCGTGAAGCCACTTCGGAAGACGGAGATTACGTGCTGGTGCGAGAGCCGGTCAAGCCAGGCCGTCACGTTCGCTGGGCTGGGGAAGACGTAGCCGCGGGAGAGCGGGCGCTAGCGGCGGGAACTCCCATCGGCCCGGCGGAAATCGGGCTGCTTGCTTCGCTAGGGCAAGCCTTAGTGCTTGTGCACAGGCCGCCGTCGGTGGCCATCATTTCTACGGGCAGCGAGCTTGTGGAAGTGGATCAGCCTCTACGTCCGGGGCAAGTGCACAACTCAAATGCGTACACGTTAAGAGCGTTATGCCAACAAATGGGGCTCGAGCCCCATGTGCTGGGCATTGTGCCCGACGATTATGAGGCCACCAAGCGCCTTTTTGAGGAGGGGCTCGCTCACGATGTGCTTCTCACAACCGGGGGAGTATCAGTCGGCCATTTTGACTTTGTCAAGGATGTGCAGGATGAACTGGGTGTCGAACGGCGTCTGTGGGGAGTAGCGGTAAAACCCGGCAAACCGTTGGTGTTTGGAGTGCGTGGCAAGACACTGGTATTTGGCCTGCCCGGAAATCCGGTGTCGAGCATGGTCTCGTTTGAGCTTTTTGTGCGGCCCGCTCTGCTGCGCTTGATGGGACATCGCAGAAATCTAAGGCCGCTTTATAAGGCAGTGGTTGCAGAAGATATAGCCAACACTGACAACCGGGTGTTTGTGGTACGGGTGCGTGCTTGGCGAGAAGACGGCGTTTGGCATGTGAGCTCTACTGGGGCTCAGGGCTCAGGGATCTTGCGGTCCATGGTAGGAGCAAACGGCTTCATCTTCGTACCGCCGGGCGCTGGAGGGGTAAGAGCGGGAGACGAAGTAGACTTCATGCTCTTGCGCGAGGACTTGGTGGAACCGTAGGAGATGTAGGGCGATATGCAGAAGGCAATTGTGGAAGAGATTCACTGGGGGTAAAATTGCAAACATGAGCGGGTTAAGCGCATATTCCCCAGCGGGCGGCGGCAGTGATGGGTTGCTACGCTGCGCAAGGTGAACAGGGAAGGCTCGGTAGCAGATAGTGCCGGGCCTTTTTTATTGAGTTTGGGGTGGTGATCGGCAAAGGCGCAACAAACTGCAAGGCGCGAAAGGAGACTTGATGGCCAACCATTTCACCCCCGAAGAACTGGCCAAAGAGTTTGGCACCGACACCCGTGACCTGATTCAGTTTTGCCTGCGTGAAGGCATCCCCATTTACAAGGGGAAGATCGACCGTAGCCTTCTTACGGCAGTGATGAAGGCCAGAGGTGTTGAGTTGCCCAAGAACCGGGAAGCTGCCCAGACTATAAGACTCTAGCTGACGCTGCCTGTCTTTAGCACAGACCTAGGCTAAGAGCGAACGCGCGCGCCTAGCCATTTCACGGGAGAACGCCGCTCGCTCTTCTCTGTTCGCGTCTGGAGCAGGGAGCGGGAGAGTAACTGCCGTACTACACTCATAGGCCCAGCGTCTTGTCGCAAGCATCAGATCGAGTTCGGCCTGCGGAACTGCTACAAGTGGCAAGTAAGAGTGCTCTCCGGGCAGTTTGTTGGAGGAAAACCGAGACTTAGCTGCGCTGAGACGGGGCGGGCAGCTTTCCCAGATCCTAGCCAGAAGCGATTCGGACTCAGTGTCAAAGGCTCTTGCTGTGAGCGAAAGCGATTCTCTAAGGACTCCACCCCACACTATGTTCACCCTTATCTGCGCCTGGCCAGGTGTCCCATCAAGCGGCCAAAGACTGACAAAATGCAACTCGTTTGCCTCAAGCAATGAGAGATACGACCTGCGGATGCTAAGGAGATGCTCAACGGCGGAGGCTACGTCTTCGGCCTCCTTGCGCCTTTTCTCTTTTGTCAGACGGTCCATGAGCTGTTGGGAGCGCTCGAGAGGATCAGGAAGCTCAGTTTCTAGACTTCCCGCAAGCCACGCCAGGACGGCGAGCACTAAGCGGTCGTGCTCGTTCTTAGCGCCTGGGTCTCCTGTGCAGGGAGCAAGGCAAGCAGACTGCATCCCGCGGCCACACGGGCAGGTGCGGGCGCGCCGCGAGCATCGGCGAAGCGGGTACAACTCCTGAAGGAGGCGAATCGCGGCGCGCAGCTTGGTCCGGCTCCGGAAAGGTCCCAGAAATACCGCACCCGAGGAACGCTGCGGCTCCTCAGAAGGGCCAGCCAGAAACTTGGGCGGCCGGCGGGTGAGCCCAAGAGTCAGGCCGTGATGACCGCGGCCTACCTTCAGGTAAACGTAGTTCTCGGGGTGAAAACCGTGAGAGTTAAAAATTGGGCGGTGCTCCAGAATCTGAAGGTGTTCTTTGACAAGAGCTTCAAGTGGGGTGAGCACCTCTTCCCACGCTATGTGTTCTACTGCTTGGATGGCCTGGCGCATGCCGCGGCTTAGCGAGTTAGCGTTGACGAAGTGGGACCGTACTTTTTCTGCCAGTGAGTCTGCTTTTCCTACAAACAAGACAGCGCCGTCCTTCCCCACCAGACGGTAGACGCCAGGTTTGCGAGGAAGATGCCGGGTAAGCGGCAGCTTGCGAGCAGCAATGCGTGAGGCTGGGTTGACCAGTGCTCGTACCTCTTCAAGTCTGTTTATGCCCTGATCACGGAGCAGGTTAGCCAGGTGCACAAAAACATGCTGTACGGCCAGAGCGTCAGCCAACGCGCGATGACATGCGGCGACAGGAGCCGACAACGCCTCGGCCAGCGTGTGCAGGCGGTAATTGGGCAAACCAGGTAAGAGAACCCGAGAGAGCGGAAGGGTATCAATAGCTCCCTCTCCCAACTTGCGGCCCTTGAGCCGGGCAAGCTCGTAATTCAAGAACCCTACATCAAAGGCCGCGTTGTGGGCTACGACCACTGCGCCCTGCAGGAACTCCAAGAATTCGGGAAGAACCTCCTCAATCCGAGGGGCGTCAGCCACCATTTCTTGGGTAATACCAGTTATGCGAGTAATCATTGGGGGGATAGGCCGCATGGGATTAACGAGGGTGTTAAAACGAGCCACTTCCTTCAAGCCCTCAATTCGTACCGCACCAATCTCCGTGATCTTACTGACCCCCGGTCTTGACCCAGTGGTCTCAAGATCTAACGCCACAAAGGGCACTTCGTGAAGCTCCGGGTCTGGGACTTCCCATGCTCTTAGAAACAGATGTCGTCTACGATTGGGATCCCAAAAAAAGCGTCGATCGTGCAGCGCCAAAGCTCTTACGATCTCAACACACAATTCTTCAGGCGCATGCGGGCAAGCAAGAAGAACGCGGACCGCTTCCTGGACCTCAAGCGGCTCGCCGCGCACCATTAACATCTCATGTAGCCGATCAGCTACTTTAAGCGAAAGTTGCAGCTGCATGAAGGCTCCCGCACGATAGTCGTGCGGAGTTTCCTTGAAAAGGCTAGGCTCATCTTGGACAATACTAACACCTTAGACCTGGGGCACGGTTGAGTTTTTATGGGAGAAGCTGTGCTAGATAGAAAACAGATCGAGGAGATTCTTCCCCATAGAGACCCGTTTCTGCTGATAGACCGGGTGCTGGAGCTGGTGCCAGGCGAGTACGCCATAGCTGAAAAGGACGTCCTTCCCAGCGAGGAAGTTTTCAAGGGACATTTTCCTGGTCATCCTGTCTACCCAGGTGTTCTCCAACTAGAAGCAATGGCGCAAACCGGAGCGGTTGCTGTGCTCGCCCAGCCTGAAGCAAAGGGCAAGATTGTCCTGTTTGCCCGGGCAGACGAAGTACGTTTTCGTCGTCCTGTGGTTCCAGGAGATACGCTGCGCATTGAGACGCGTCTCACCAAGAGCAGAGGCCCAGTTGGAAAGGGCGAGGGCCGCGTGTATGTCGGCTCTGAGTTGGTCTGTAGCGGAATACTAACGTTTGCGATTGCCGAACCCTGACCCATGCTTAGTACCGCGAATTCCTCTCTTCTTGGGAGACCTGTAACCATAACCGGCCTAGGAGCTTATACGCCGTCAAGAGTTGTTACGAATGACGACCTTGCCGCCTTTCTTGACACTTCCGACGAGTGGATCACTAAGCGCACTGGGATTAGAGAGCGGCGGGTGGCTGAGAACGGGTTGAGTGCTTCTGATCTAGGTATTCCAGCCGCACGGGCTGCCCTGGAAGACGCGGGGGTAGCTCCGGAAGAGGTTGGACTGGTCATAGTGGCCACGATTAGTCCTGACCGAATCATGCCAGCCACAGCAGCTCGAGTTGCTTACCAGTGCGGCTGCGTGAACGCTGGCTCGTTTGACTTGTCAGCCGGGTGCACCGGATTTGTGTACGCCCTAGCTATGGCAGCCGGTGCGGTGGCAAGTGGGCTTCACGACCACGTCCTTGTAGTGGGAGCCGAAGCGATTTCGCGCATGCTGGACTGGGAAGATCGCTCCACGGCTGTTCTTTTTGGAGATGGGGCGGGGGCAGCAGTAGTTTCGGCGTTGGCGGCTTCGCGCGCTGACGCCGAAGGCGGCAACCCGACTGGCGCAGGGATTCTCGGCTTTGACCTGGGTAGTGACGGGGCGGGGGAGGAACTGCTCATGATTCCAGCCGGGGGATCTCGACTGCCTGCCTCGCATGACACTGTATCTGGCCGCCTTCACTACATGAAAATGAATGGTCAGGAGATTTACCGCTTTGCTACCCGGGTGATCGTGAGTTCTGCCGAGCGAGTTCTTGGCCGCTGTGGCCGAAGCATCGACCAGGTGGACCTTTTTGTCCCCCACCAGGCAAATCTGCGCATTATCGAGGCGGCGGCAAGCAAACTTGGTATTGCTGGGGACAAGGTCTACACCAATCTCCAGAACTATGGGAATACCTCGTGTGCGTCTATACCTCTGTGTTTGGTTGAAGCGCGGGAGCAGGGCAGACTAAAGCCGGGGGATCTTGTATTGCTTATGGGCTTTGGCGCAGGTCTCACCTGGGGTGCCTGTCTCATGGAGTGGACTCAGGGGTCGTTTCTCCAAAATACGCAAAATCCGGACACCCGGAACACACAAAACCCGGACAAGGAGAAGAATTAGACATGGGTGGACTTCTTGTTCTATGCCCAGGCCAAGGGAGCCAGTATCCCGGAATGGCGGAGCATCTGTGGCAGTATGAGCAAGCAAAGCGCACCTTTCAGGAGGCAAGTGAAGTCCTAGGGTGGGACATCGGAGAGCTCTGCCGCCAAGGGACCATGGAGGAGCTCACTCGGACCGATCGCACTCAGCTTGCGATACTTACCACGAGTGTGGCTACCTGGAGAGTGCTGGAGGAGAAAGGGCTGGCAGTCTCTGTGGCCGCGGGTCATTCTCTGGGTGAGTACTCAGCCTTGGTAATCACCGGTCATCTTTCATTTGCCGATGCCGTGCGCGTGGTCGATGTGCGCGGCCGAGCGATGCAAGCCTGCGCCGAGCAGCGCGGCGGAGCTATGGCTGCGGTAATCGGACTTGAGGCGGAGACGGTAGAAGAGATTTGCGCTTCGATCTCAGACGTCTGGCCGGCGAACTACAACTCACCGGGCCAAGTGGTGATATCGGGCACCACGGAGGGGGTGCAAGCTGCAACTAAAGCTTGCGAGGCCAAAGGGGCCAAGCGAGTTATCCCCTTGCCGGTAGCAGGTGCTTTCCACACACCACTTATGGCAGGAGCGGCCGAGGCTCTGCGTGCGGCTCTGGACAAGGTGGAGTTTAAGGAAGGCAAGGCACGCTTCTTCTCCACTACAGAAATTCGCTTTCCCGCCGCTAGCGAGCTTCCTGAGGTTCTTGCGCGCCAGTTACTCTCCCCTGTCAAGTTTAGCCAAGCGATGACTGCTCTCTTGCAAGAGCCCGAGGCTCCGGAGCGCGGTCTTGAAGTGGGTCCGGGGAACGTTCTTACTGGTCTTATGAAACGCATCGCCCGTGATTTTCCGGTGTCTTCCGCGGGCGATGCCCAGTCGCTGGCGGAGATTCTTGCGTCTACGTGAGGCAGGGTGTGTCATTCCAGCCGGGCTAGTGATATCGGGAGGGCTCACATGACAGAGACAGCTGCACCGTTAGCGAACCAGGTGGCGCTGGTTACCGGGGGAGCCAGGGGCATTGGGAAAGCTATTGCCCTGCGTCTTGCTAAGAGCGGCGCTAAAGTCGGCATAGTGGACTTGGCTGATGCTGGTGCTGCCACTGCCGAGGAAATTGCAGCCGCGACCGGCCAGCAGACCACGTTTGTAAAGGCGGATGTATCGGTAGAGGAGCAGGTCAAGCAGGCTGTGCAAACGGTTGAGTCCACTCTTGGGCCGGTTGACATCCTGGTTAACAACGCTGGCATAACTCGGGACAACTTACTGCTGATGATGGCAGAAAGCGACTGGGATGCCGTGCTTAACGTCAATCTGAAGGGCGCCTATTTGATGTCAAAGGCAGTTATGCGGGGCATGATCAAGCGGCGGCGGGGCTCCATCATTAACATATCGAGTGTCGTAGGACGGCGAGGCAACGCTGGACAAGTCAACTACAGCGCTGCCAAAGCCGGTTTGATTGGACTTACGAAGTCTTTGGCTAAGGAAGTGGGGTCCCGCAATGTTCGCGTAAATGCGGTAGCCCCCGGGTACATCGCCACGGAGATGACCGCCGCCCTTGACGAGCAAACGAGAGCAGCGCTCGTGGCGCAGATTCCGCTGGGTCGAATCGGTTCTCCGGAAGCAGTGGCTGAAGCAGTGGCTTTCTTGGCAAGCGATTGCGCCGAGTACATTACAGGAGCGGTGTTGCCGGTAGACGGCGGTCTGGGCATGTAGGAGGCCCGGCTGACCTCGGGAGGTGGAGACTTTGGGTGAGGCAAGAAAGACGACAGACCAGAGGCGGGTTGTAGTCACCGGGGTAGGGGTAGTGTCTCCGCTGGGAGTGGGCAAGGAGCTTTTCCTTGAACGGCTGCTGGCTGGTCATTCAGCTGTGCGGCGCATAGAGCGCTTCGACACCACCGATTTCCCGGTGAAAATTGCGGCTGAGGTTCGCGACTTTGATCCGCTCGCCTTTATCGACAAGAAGTGGGCAAAACGGATGGACCGGTATGCTCAGTATGGAGTGGCAGCGGCTATACAAGCTTTGGACGACTCCGGGTATCCGGTACAGGAGGACCCCTATGCCATCGGGTCACTAATTGGGTCGGGCGTAGGAGGACTTGACACCTTCCTTGAGCAAACGGGAGTACTCTTGCAGAAGGGCCCCACACGGGTGAGCCCTTTCTTTATCCCCATGATGATTCCAAACATGGCCTCCGCTTGCGCATCGATCATCCTCGGACTCAAGGGCCCCGTGAACGCCACCTGTACGGCCTGTGCAGCTGGTACTAACGCTATTGGGGACGCTTTCTCTCTTATCCGTCGCGGAGACGCAACTGCCATGATCGCCGGAGGAGCGGAAGCAGCTGTAAACGAAGTAGGCATGGCTGCTTTTGCAGCCTTGCGGGCGCTGTCGTCGCGAAATGACGAGCCCGAGCGCGCCAGCCGTCCCTTTGACGCTGGCCGTGATGGGTTTGTCATGGGCGAAGGAGCCGGAGTCCTCGTGCTTGAAGACTTGGAGCACGCACTGCGCCGGGATGCCCACATATACGCTGAGATTGTCGGTTACGGCATGAGCGGTGACGCAGTGCATTTGACTGAGCCAGACGAAACCGGTGAGCCAGCGGCGGTGGCGATGAAACGGGCGCTTGCTGACGGAGGGGTGGATGCGTCGGAGGTCGATTACATCAATGCGCACGGGACATCCACGCCGTTAGGTGACGTCATGGAGACCAGAGCCATCAAGCTTGCTCTGGGCGAACATGCCAAAAAGGTCATGATTAGTTCTAACAAGAGCATATTCGGCCACTGTCTTGGCGCGGCTGGCGGTCTAGAAGCTGTGGCTACCGTGCTATGCATGGAGGCTGGTAAAGTTGCGCCTACCATGAATTTGGAAAACCCCGACCCAGAGTGCGATCTGGATTATGTGCCTAACGTTGCCCGGGAGGCACAGGTGAACGTGGCTATGTCGAACAGTTTCGGTTTTGGCGGTCACAACGCCGCCCTCGTGTTCCGTAGGTGGAATGGCTAAGTACGTAACCATTCGTGTACCGCGGCGGGAGCCGCCACCGCCTCCCCGGGAAGAAGGGGAACGGTGTAAGAACTGTACCGCTCTCTTGGCAGAGGGCGAGCTGGTGCGGTCATTAAGGGTGTGCCCCTACTGCGGGTATCACTACCCAATGCCCGCTCACGAGCGCATTACCAGCCTAGCCGACGAGGGCACGGTTTCTCTGATTGCAGATGAGGTGCGTCCGGTTGACGCGCTTGAGTTTTTTGACACGAAAGCCTATCCAGACCGTTTGGCGGAGGCGGTAGCAGCTACAGGACTGAGCGAAGCATTTGTAGCGGCTTTATGTGCAGTGGATACACACCCTGTAGCTTTGGGGGTGCTGGATTTCCGCTTTCTCGGCGGCTCGATGGGGTCGGTAGTAGGCGAGCGTTTTTACCGTCTGGCCAGGGCGGCAGTTGAGCAGCGTCGGGCTATGGTGGTGGTGGCCTCCTCGGGCGGTGCTCGCATGCAGGAAGGGGTGCTATCCCTGATGCAGATGGCCAAGACGGTGGTGGCCGTACAGATGGTCGGGCAAGCTCGTCTTCCTTACATCACCGTTCTCACGCATCCAACTACTGGCGGCGTGTTTGCGAGTTTCGCCACGGTGGCTGATGTCATCATGGCTGAACCAGGGGCTGTGATGAGTTTTGCAGGCCCGCGGGTGATCGAGCAGACAACCCGAGAGAAACTGCCTCCCGGGTTTGGCTCTTCGGAGTCGCAATTGGTGCACGGTCAAGTGGATATGGTAGTCGATAGAAGGCAACTCCGAGACAGGCTGGCCCAGTGTCTTTACTTCCTGGGGGAAGGTGGACGACGTGGCTGAAAGACTCTCTCCCGACGAGGCTTGGAAGATTGTACAGTTGGCCCGTCATCAGGACAGGCCGCAGACCTTGGATTACGTTAGCGAGCTGTTGCCGGACTTCCTCGAGCTTGCGGGCGACCGTCTGCATGCGGATGACAAGGCCATCGTGGGAGGGCTTGGTACCTTGGGTAGCCGGCGCATCATGCTGATCGGCCACCAAAAGGGACGCACTCTCAAAGAGCGACAGGAGCGCACTTTTGGGATGGCGCGGCCGGAGGGCTACCGCAAGGGCATGCGCCTCGCACGTCTCGCGGAAAAATTTGGCCTCCCCGTAGTGACGCTCGTGGATACTCCAGGGGCATATCCCGGCAAGGATGCGGAGGAGGGTGGACAAGCTAGCGCGATCGCTAGAAGCATTGAGACCTTTGCAACTCTCCTGAGCCCCACAGTGGCGGTTATCATCGGAGAGGGCGGATCAGGAGGAGCGCTAGCTCTGGCGGTGGCCGACAAGGTTTTTATGCTGGAAAACTCGATCTATTCGGTGATTTCCCCGGAAGGCTGTGCGGCGCTTCTTTGGAGAGACTCGGCCGAAGCGCCCCGTGCCGCAGCCACGCTGCGTCTATTTGCTCATGATCTCCTGGAGCTGGGCGTCATTGACAAGGTCATACCAGAACCAGAAGGAGGAGCTCACACGGATCCCAAAGCGGCGGCGCAGCGATTGAAGCAAGAAATAGAGCTGGCGCTTGACGAGTTGACCACGCTTTCTCCCGAAGAGCGCTTGCGACTAAGGCACGAAAAGTATCTCAAGATGGGTCGGTACGCGCTGGCTCAGGAAGAACCCCAGCCCAGAGCTGACTCAAGATAGGGCCGCCACGCATCGGGAATCACCCGCTGCGAGGCCAGCACAAAATCACCTGGCAGCGGAGGCCGGGGTTTACGCGAAGGCCACATGCCCACCTCGGATGGCAGACAGGCTCCCTTCCGTACGTTGCAGACCGCGCACGAGGTAATCACGTTTTCCCAAGAAGTTGTTCCCCCGCGGCTACGCGGGATAATGTGGTCAATCGTAAGGTGCTGGGTACTCCCGCAATACTGGCACCGAAACCCATCCCGGGCGAGGATAGCTCGGCGGGACAGGCGGCGTCCGTCGGGCCGGGGTATGCGCACGAAATGATTCAGGCGAATGACTAGCGGCACCGTGACAGCGTTCTTTTCGGAGTGCAGGACAGCGTCAGCGCTTTCAAGGGTTTCTGCTTTACCCTTGAGAAGCAAAACCACTGCCCGCCGCACCGAGCAGACGTTTACCGGCTCGTACGTAGAGTTAAGGACCAGTACTTGTCGCAGCCCCATCGTCGTGTTGGCGTCGTCTTACTTGTCTTGCATTTTAGCCAACACGTTGAGTAGGTGTCAGTGCTGCTAGAATCCGAATATGAGGCACGAAGACTTGTTTAGCGCCAGGCTAGAGGCTGATCTTGCCGCGACTGCCCCTCTTCCAGCGCGGATGCGACCCAAAACGCTAGATGAGGTTGTCGGCCAGCAGCACTTGCTTGGGCCAGGTGCGCCACTACGTGTGGCTGTGGAGACAGGCACACTGGGCTCGATGCTGTTCTACGGACCTCCTGGAACAGGGAAGACTACCGTCGCTCGTCTTCTTGCCGCGGCTACGGGGTCCGTGTTTGAGGAGCTCTCCGCAGTGGACTCTGGGGTAGCTGAAGTCAGGGCAGTCATCGAGCGCGCTCGTGACCGTCGTGCGCAAACAGGCCGCCGCACCATACTTTTTATCGACGAGATTCACCGTTTTTCAAAGGCGCAGCAAGATGCCCTTCTCCACGCAGTAGAAGACGGAATCGTTACCTTAATAGGTGCCTCCACTGAAAACCCATATATCGAAGTCATCCCTGCTCTTATCTCGCGGTGCGAGTTGTTTTGCTTTCATCCTCTCTCGCGCGAAGACTTGCGGGTCATTTTGGAGAGGGCACTCGCGGTTCTAAAAGAGCAGAGCGATGCCGACGGCTTGGCATTACCTGTGTTGGAAGAAGAAGTGGTTGATCTCATAGCAGACGCTGGTCTTGGAGATGCGAGAAGAGCCCTATCGCTTCTCGAACGAGCGATCATTCTGGCTCGAGCTAAACGACTCTCCAAAGTGGACAAGGTCACGGTCGAGGAGGCTGCGCAACGCAAGATAGTTGTCTACGACAAGAAGGGTGATGCACACTACGATGTGATTTCTGCCTTCATCAAGAGTATGAGGGGCTCAGATCCTGACGCAGCTCTCTACTACCTTGCCGTGATGCTTTTGGGTGGGGAGGATCCTAGGTTCATCGCCCGTCGCATGGTGATCTTTGCCTCGGAGGACATTGGAAACGCTGATCCTAGAGCTCTGGAGATTGCTGTAGCTGCAGCCCATGCTGTGGAGTTGGTTGGGTTGCCGGAATGTCGAATCAACCTAGCACAGGCAGCGACTTACTTATCCTGCGCGCCAAAATCCAATGCTTCTTACCTGGGAATTGAAGAAGCAATGACGGAGGTGACGGAGCACGGCGCTCAAGCGCCGCCGGTGTTTCTTCGGAGTACTGGCTACCGGGGTGCTGAGAAACTTGGTCACGGTGTAGGATATCAGTACCCGCATGACTACGGAGGATATACGGGGCAGCGTTATCTACCCGAGGCTCTCTGGGGGCGAGAGTTTTATCGTCCCACTTCGCAGGGCGAAGAGGCGCGCATTCGCGAATTTCTGGCGAAGGTGCGAAAACTCAGGCAAGAGGCTCCAGATGCCGATACCACATAGAGCGAGAGAGATAACTACCTGTCCACAGGTATTGGGAGGGCGGTGACTATGAAGGGCATAGCGAAGTTTGTTTTAGGGGGCCTGGTAGGGGCTGCCTTAGGCTATCTAGCCTCGCAGAGGCGTTTGCGTCTACAAACTGCTTCTGCTCCCAGCCCCATGCCGCAAGCTCCCAGTGCTCCGGCTGAGAAGGTATATGAAGAGGCGGTACAGCCCGACGCCGGGGTTGCCGTGGAAGCCACAGCCGAGTTGGTTGCTGAGCCAGCGGTTTCAATTTCCGAGGAATCAATAGCCTCTCAGGAGGTTCGCGTGGGGGAGCCGCTGGTGGAGGAGATTCTTGCAGCTGAGCCTGGTGCGGAGGAGATTCTTGCGGCTGAGCCTGTTGCCGAGGAGGCTCTTGCGGCTGAACCCGCCGCGGAGGACGTGGCCGCGGCTGAGCCAGCTCCGGAGACGCGTGTCACCCCTCTTGACGAGCTCAAGGCCCGGATCGAAGAAACAAGAAGGAGGATTCGGGAGGAGCTGGAGCAGCCGTTTTTCATTGCCGGCTTGAGCGAAAGACAGGCGCCGGCGGGAGAACCTGAAACAGGCGAAGTTTCCAAGGCCTCCGACAGACTGACGGACTATGAGTCCGTGAAAAGGCGCATTGAGGCGGCTAGGGTTAGACTCAAGGCCAAGGCGTTTGACGCCATGGTGACAGGGGAAACTCCCCTTCTAGCCAGGGATGACGGCGCAATTCGCGACAGAACCTCCCCCAAAGTCGCGGTGGATGCAGAAGTTGAGGCCACTATCGAGAACGCTCTTAAGCAAGAGGAAAGTTAGCTAGCGCGGAAGGTCTGCCTCGTCTTCCGTGGGGGGAAGAAAATCCTCTTCCTGCGTGTTTGCTCGGGGTATGTGAAGCGGCCGTCGGAAAAGGTTGCGCACGTCAGTCCAGCCTACGTTCCGTGAGCCTTCCACAATTTCCAAGAAGCCTTTTACCTTTGCATCCAGGTTGTCCACGTGGTGCAGAATCAATGCTTCGAGGGTTTGCGGCTGTTTTGGCGAGCCCCATTCAAGTTCTCCGTGGTGGCTCACTATGCAGTGCAAAAGTTGATGAAGCTTTGGCTGTGGAAACCCAGGGACAAGTTTTGCCTTTTCCGAAACCAGCGTGACCCCTTGGATCACATGGCCCAAGAAGCGCCCGGCATCCGTGTAGTCAAAAGCGGTTTCGTATGAAAGTTCTTCTACCTTGCCTATATCGTGGAGCAAAGCGCCGGTCAGCAAAAGGTCGTGGTCTACCCGAGCGTACTGCTGGCCCACAAACTCGCATAGAGCTGCGACACTCACCGTGTGTTCTAAGAGCCCGCCCAAATACGCATGGTGGAACTCCTTGGCTGCTGGCGCGCGACAAAACGCCTCAAAGAAGCTCCTGTCGCCAAAGATCTTGTTTAGAAGGCTGTTGTAGTGCCGGTCGTACACCGAATCAATGTGAAACCGCAAGAAACCTTTGAGCTCCTCAATGTCACGATAAGTTGAGGGCAGAAAATCCTCAGGCTGGGCAATACCCTCGGGCGCAGGAGCTATTCTGGTAGCCACCAGCTGGCGCTTGCCCTGATACTCAGTGACCTGGGCTGACGTACTTACCAGCTCACCCACCTGAATATCGCCCTCGACTGCCTCGACTTCCCAAATTGTGCACTCTATTGCGCCGGTGCGGTCACTAAGTTTGAGGCGGTAGTAGGGCTTGCCTGTCTTGGTGAGGCGAACCTCTTTTGCCGACAGTAAGTAGACGCCCTCGACTTGCATGCCGGGCGCCAAGTCTCTTACGGCTATCCGGGCAGAGCAATTTCTTTCCTCTGGATCTGGAACAAAAGCCGCGTCAAGATCAAGCTGGTGGTTCTCCACTTCTTCCTCGTTGTCTAATCAATGGCAGGGTTGCTTGCTGTTTCATTGTATCGCGCCCGACAGACGAGACGACGCCTAGTGGGGGAGGAAGGGGATCCTGGCGATACCCTTGCGCCTGGATTTGTAGAAGAAAAACGCCGGGATAACTGCAACCGCAATGATAATGGCCGCTATCAAGAAGAATTCGCCGAAGACGGTATGGGCGGCCTCCCTCGTCGCTGCGGCAGCTGCTTCTTTCATCGCTTGCCACTCTGCATCGCTTATGTCCGGAGGCCGCACGATGGGGGTGCTGATGTTTGCTGCTAGATTGTTGAAGCGTCGTACTCCCCATGCGCTAAGCGAGGAAAGCCCTATCACCATACCGACCATGCGCGATACGGTTACCAGTGCAGACCCCGTTGCCAGCCATTCTGCGCCGGCGGATAAGGTGACGCTTGCACCAATAGGGGCAATGACTAGGCCAAAGCCTAGTCCGCTTATAATCAGATCTCGTGTCATAACCCATCCGCTAGGATCTAGAGGCCACCGGCTGACAAGCAGGTACCCCCCTGCGGTAATCAGAAAGCCCAGGACTGCAGTAATGCGATAGCCAGCCAAGTCTGCTAGCCATCCTCCGATGACCGCTCCCACGGGGATCATCAAGGTGAGGCGGATGAGAAGTAGGCCGCCTTCGATCTCTGTCATTCCAAACAACGTGTAAGCATAAAGCGGGATTTCCACCATCCCGATGATCAAGGCCGCTCCCAAGAGCAGGTGTGCCAGATTTGCCGCAGCAAAGGCTGGACGACGGAAGAGATCAAGACGCACTAGCGGGTTTGCCCGGCCACGCTCGTAAAGCACAAACAGGACAAACGCCACGACAGCGGCTATGACCCAGGGCCAGCGGATCGGGACAGCGGTGGTGGCTGTGGAGCTGTCAATAGTTTGGGTCCCTGTTCCTAGTCCAAGTGTGATCCCTGCCAGGGAGAGGGCCATCAGACATGCGCCGATGTAGTCAACTCGCCCTTTCTGCCACCACCTTAGCCGCGGCTGGCGTTCTCGGGGGGTTTCCGTGTTTGGTTGCAGCGGCGCCAATCGATCGCCTGGAGCGCCGCCAGACGAAAGCTCAGGCGTGGATGGCTCACTATGGTAGCTAAGCCCTGGCCGGAGCAGGCGCCAGCAGATTGGCATAAGGATCGCGCAAAGGGGCACGTTAACCAGGAAAATAAGGCGCCAGCTCCAAAGCGAAGCCAGGCCAGCTCCGTAGATGGGGCCCAGTACACCTCCTGCCTCGGCAGCTCCCCCGATTATGCCCAGCACGAGCCCGCGCCGCCTGACCGGGAACATGTCGGCTGCAGCCGCCATGGCAATGGGCACCAAGGCGCCTCCTCCAGCGGCTTGAATCACTCGCGCCGCGACGAATAGGTCAAGTTGCCGCAAAAAGACGCACAAAGCGCTTCCCAAGGCAAACAGTAAAAGGGCCACCTGGGCCATTGAGCGGCGTCCCACCACGTCGGCGAGGCGGCCAAAAAGCGGCATGGCAACTGTGTACCCCAAGAGGTAGCCGGTTATGATCCATCCAGCATCATTGAGATGAGCCAGGTCGATGTACAACGACCGCATGATGGAGGGCATAACCGTAAGCACCATGGTCTGGTCAAGGGCTGCTACAAAAACAGCCACGCAAAGCGCAGCCATGGCGAGAATGGCAGAACGCGAGGATCTCTCCTGAACCTCGTTGTGCGCAGTGTGTGACAACAACACTACTTGGGCGCCTCTATCTCGACGTAGACATCAAGGTTAGAAAGCACGATGCTACGCCATATCTTCTCATGCTCGCGCGGTGTGGCTGGCCCGTATATCCGGACCTCGTAGACCAAGCTGTCGCTTGCTCCAATCCACAGATCGGTGGGAAAGGGATTTGTGGTCTCAACTGCTCCTGCTATGGCTTCCACCTCTTGGGCTGCTATCGTGCCCTTAATGTGGTACGTGGTGACGCCGCCCTTCTTCTCCTCTCCCTTGTACGAGGCGTCAGCGATTCGGTCCAGGATCCTGATTGTCCCCGCGCTTAGACTGAGCGTGCCCACTGGACTTTGGGCAGCTGGAACAGTCTGCCATTTCTTCGAAATCGGGTCCTGGATGTAATGCGTGTCGCCTAGGGCCACAAAGCCCAAAGATACCGGCACTCCTCCCCATGTGGCATCGACAGTGGCCTTCATGTTGCCTTCGGCGTTTACGTCTCCGATAATCCGAGCGATGAACAGGCCAGCGCCCGGCTCCACTCCTTCTGGTAGGTGAACTTCGTACTCAAAATGGAAGCCCTTGATCTGCTTCATCTTAGCCGAGGCGGCAGCGAGGACGGTCTTAGGGTCAACTGCAGCTTTTTCACCGCAGCTGGCCAGTGTGGCCGCCGCCAGGGAAAATGCTAAAGCACACACTGCACAAAGGGCGATAATTACTATGGGAATTCTGCGGTGACGCATATAAGCATTATGAATCCTTGAACTGCCGCATACAAGCACAGAAGAAAGGCTGGCTGCAAGAGAGGCTGGCACAAACCGGACGTTTGGCATTGCTGTTGGTAGAATAAAGACGACGGCTTAGAGAGGCGAAGACCTCGACGGAGTCGAGACAGCCAGATCTGAGCACAACGACAGCAGAGGATGCATATGGCACCTGAGAACCGACACGCACAACCCAACTACGCGTCGGGAGAGGACTACATTCTTGAGTTCCGCAGTTTCCGCTACGGGTTCAACGCTGTTGATTTTGCTCAGCGAGTGGAAGCGGCGGCCGTGGAGCTCGGCCTGGTGGAGCCGGGTGTGCTTATGCCGGATGAGCGGGCAGACCTGGTGCAGCTGGTGGCCCACGGAAGCATTGAGCGGCCAATAAGTCCGTTGGGCGAGTATCTTCTTGAGCGTGGTGACGAAGTGCTTAGTCTCCACGGCGAGGACCTTGTGTATTGGCTGCGGGAGCTGGTGTTTCGCGGGGCTTGGCTTGATTTGCGCCTGATGGAAGGCCAGCTGGAAGTGGCCTTCGACGACGAGACAGGCAGCTTTGTGTACTATCCGGCGGGACATCGCTCCAGGCGAATCGGTCCTCCGCCGCATCCTTCGTGGCGCGAGGTCGCCTACACCCGTTAAGCAACTAGTGAGCTCCCGCAGTTTGCAGTCACTTCGGTTGGCCTTCAGAAAGGCTTTTGTGCGTTACTTCCTTGCGCTCTCTGATCCCGCCCAGGTATCCGATCCCTCGGAAGCATTTTCCGCCGCTGCCGCATATGTGGCTGCGCTTCATGAACAGTACGACGAGCAGGAATTTGCCAGGCGTATAGACGAGGAGGTACGTGAGCTGGGGGGCCATGTGGAGCAAGATCTTAGGCAGTACTACCGAGCCTTGGGTCTCGATATGTTTGAGCGTACAGAGCTCGAGCAGCGTCTGCGGGAATGCATTGACTACGCTCTTAACCAGCTAGGCTAGGCACCCATGAGTTTCTTCGAAGACTGGTTGATTCCGCTGCTAGCTGATCACGGTCTCATCGTGGTCTTCGTTACGATGGTGGCGGAAAGCGCTTGTGTTCTCATACCGAGTGAAATCGTCATGCCTTACGGAGGGTTTCTAGCTGCCCAAGGGCACACCCAGCTGTGGAAGGTAATAGCGGTGACCGTACTAGCCAACCTCGTGGGTTCGCTCATTGCCTACACCGTGGGTCGCTACGGAGGTAGAGCGCTTTTTCTCCGCTATGGGCGATACGTAGGGGCAAAAGCGCATCACTTGGAAAAGGCAGAACGATGGTTCGACCGCTACGGAGAACTGACCGTCTTGTTCACCCGGGTGATTCCTGGAGTACGAACCTTCATATCTTTGCCGGCGGGGATGGTAAGTATGCCGGTGGGCAAGTTCACCCTATATTCGCTTGTGGGGATAGTTCCGTGGGTGGCTGCGCTTACCTCTTTGGGATATGCAGCGGGCAAAGCTGCTGGCGAAGACCCGTGGGGGAATCTTCAGGCCCAGTTTCATCGCTATGACCTGATCATCTATGGGGTCATTGGAGCTGCTGTGGTTGGCTTCATTGCTTGGCGCATTCTAAAGCGAAAGAGAACAAGACAAGCCCAAGTGCAATCTGCACAGGTAGCGTCCGATCCTAACGACGCACAAACTCCCCCGCAGGGTGATTAAACCGGCGCTCGACACGCTGAGCTTGCCTAGAGCGGCGCTCAGGCTACAGGACCATGCTCAAAAACTTCTGAGTCCTCGGCTCTTTGGGATTAGCGATCATCTCTCTGGGCTCGCCTTCTTCCACAATGACGCCGCCGTCCATGAAGACTAGTCTAGTGCCCACCTCTCTAGCGAAGCCCATCTCGTGCGTAACCACCACCATCGTCATCCCGGACTGAGCGAGGTCCCTCATTACACTAAGCACCTCTGCCACCAGCTCGGGGTCAAGGGCTGAAGTTACTTCGTCAAACAGCATCATGTCCGGCTTCATAGCCAGCGCTCGGGCGATAGCCACTCGCTGTTGTTGGCCTCCTGACAGTTCGTCGGGTAAGTAGTTGGCCTTGTCGGCCAGTCCGACAAGAGCAAGCTGCTCTCGCGCTATAGCTTCGGCTTCTTCTCGAGACTTCTTCTGCACTCTCAGGGGACCCATCATCACGTTCTGCAAGGCAGTCTTGTGGGGAAAAAGGTTAAAACTTTGAAAGACCATGCCGATGCGTTGTCTAATCTTGTTTGGATCGGTTCCCCGCGCGTATAAGTCCTGGCCCTCGATAAGCACCTTACCCTTTTGGATCGGTTCAAGCCCGTTGATGCAACGCAGCATGGTGGATTTGCCCGACCCCGAAGGTCCGATAACAACCACCACCTCTTGTCGGCGTACGGTGAGGTTTATGCCGCGGAGGATCTCTACGTTGCCAAATCTCTTATGTACGTCAATAAGTTCGATCATCTTGTCCATGGCTGCTTCTTGTGGTCGTTCTTCGTCGGGGCTCTCATTCGGTTAGGGCAGCGGTTAGGGCAGCTGCCCAGCAATGTCCGCAGTGTGGAGTTCCTGCTCAGCTTCCGAGGGGCCACTGGGCGCCCCCTTGTCAGGGATGTGAGAGCGGCGCTTGCGCTTGGTCTCAAGTCGCGCGGCAAGACGGATGAGTGGGATGGTGAAAATTACGTAAATAATGGCGGCTACAGTCACTGGAGTGGGGTTAGCCACTACGCCCATGAGCTCTTTGGCGCGGAACAGGAGTTCTGCCACGGCAATTACCGAACACAACGAGGTGTCCTTGATCATGGCGATTAGCTCGTTGGTAAGAGGAGGTATGACCAGGCGGATAGCCTGCGGCAGAACCACGTAGCGCATCGCTTGCACGTGAGTCATGCCTAGCGACCTGGCCGCCTCAATCTGACCTCGGGGGATGGCAAGTATGCCCGCCCGGAAAATCTCTGCAGAGTATGCCCCGTAGCATAAGGTTAGGGCGAGCACGCTTGAGACCAGGGGGCTAAGCCTCACACCGACATACGGAAGAGCGTAGTACACAAACATGAGAAGCATGAGCAGAGGAAGCCCGCGGAAGAAGTCTATGTAAGCCCCCGAAAGATAGCGGAGCAAGCGAAAGCGCGAAAGCCTAAGCAATGAAAGGACTAGCCCCCACAAGTACGAAAAAGCCAAGCTCAGAAACAGGATGGCAAAAACAGTGGGGAGCGTCTTGATTAGTATCCAAAGTGAATCGCGGAAGATGCCAGGGTTAAAGTATGTGTTTAGCAGCTCGCTCATCTTCTTTACCTGTTGTCGTGCGAAACTGTTGGGCTGAGCAGGAAGGTGGGAGCGCGAAGGGGCTCAAGCCAAGGCTTGAGCCCCTTCGCGCTACAACACAAACCGCACCAAAGGGTGCTGTTTGGAACACACGGGTGATCAGTTGCCGGTAAGGCCCCACTTGTCGCAAATCTTCTGATAAATACCGTCTGCCCGAAGTTCCTTGAGGGCCGCATTGAGGGCCTGGAGGAGGGCGGTATTCTCCTTCTTGACGGCGTAGCCGTAGTCGTTGACAGTAACTATCTTGCCCGTATTGGCAAACTTGGCCTTGTAATCCGGATTGGTCTCGATGATATAAGCGTTGACCGGTTCATCGTTAACCACGCAGTCCACGCGGCCAGCGGCTAGGTCCTGGAAGGCCTCCAGAATAGTGCCGTATTTCTTGAGCTCCTTGATCCCCTGGATTTTCTCAACCTCAAATTGGCCAGTGGTGTCTACCTGAACGCCGACTATCTTGCCCACTAAACCCGTGGCGTCAGTGATGGGGTTTGATATGGGAGCCGAAATGGCGAGGATTCCTGGCAAGTAAGGATCGGTGAAATTGATTTGCTTGAGCCGCTCTTCTGTGATGGTCATGGCCGACATGATCATGTCGAAGCGGTCTCCCAAGAGAGCGGGAATTATGCCATCCCAGGCCGTAGATACTACTTCAAGCTGAAGTCCCATCTTCTTGGCCAGGGCAGTGCACAAATCTACGTCAAAACCGATGTATCCACCCTTGCCGTCCGAAAACTCCATGGGTGGAAAAGAAGTGTCGGACCCGGCCTGAAGCACCCCAGGCTTGAGAGTGGGCGGGGTCTCTATGGCTGCAGATTTAGTGATTGCGGCGATGGCCGCATCCGCGTCTGACTGGGGCCCGGCCGGAGCAGTGGTCTCTGTGCCTGCCGGAGCCGTGGTGTCTGTCGCGGTTGGAGCAGTATTGGTGGTTGAAACATCAGCGCTTTGAGTAGTACTAGCCGCATCCTGTTGCCCGCAGGCGGTGAGGACTGTTCCGAGGGCGACGACCAGTAGGATAGCGGCCATGAGCAGGACATACCGTTTTTTCACTTCCGATTTCCTCCGCAGTGTCGCTGTGGCGCAAGAACCGACGTGTCAGTCCGTCAGCAAAACTGGCTAACTATACCAGAAACCCCTCGATCCTCTCTACCACTTGACGCTACTTCCTGTTTGCGGTATCCGCCTTTTGCCCATCTCCCATCACGTTTCATCGTTCCTACGTTTCAAGCTCGCTATACTTCGGATCAAGCTATGACCAGGGAGCGGACGATAAAAACAACGACCAACAGGGGGTCATCATCCCCCGAGTATCTTTCAGGTAAAGAGTGCCCGGGCGAGGCCTTGTTTTGGGAGCGACTGGGCCCAGCGCGATTCCGGTGCACTCTTTGCCCACACCGGTGCATCATCGAAGAGGGCGACGTAGGGCTATGTAAGGTTCGCGGGGTTGAGCACGGGCGTGTGGTGAGCTTGACTTACGCTCGCCCTGCCATAATCGTGAGCGACGAAATCGAGAAGAAACCCCTGTTTCACTTTCACCCCGGAACCCGCGTCCTTTCTCTTGGCAGCCACGGCTGTAACGTCCTTTGTGCTGGTTGCCAAAACTGGCAGCTTTCGCACGCTAGTCCCCACACTGAGGGAGACCGATTGCCACTGCTCTTGCCGGATGACGCCGTTGCCATGGCGCGCAAGCACAAGCTTGGAGGGGTCGCTTTCACCTACAACGAGCCGGTGGTGTGGCTTGAATATGTCCACCACGTCTTCACAGCCTTCAAGAAAGCTGGTCTTTACACGGCGTTCATCACGGCTGGCTACGTGAGCGAGGCGGCTCTGGACTATATAGCGTCAGTGACGGACGCGTTTAACTTTGATCTTAAGGCTGCCACGGCAGAGGAGTGGAGCCGCTTCACCAAAGTCAAGGATCACTCCTCTGTACTTGCCGCTGCGATTCGGGCAAAGACTGTGCATCAGCGCCACGTTGAAGTGGTCACGAATGTGATCCCCGGGATAAACGACATGGATGCCTCGCTGCGGGCTATTGCGCTATGGGTAAAAGAGCACTTGGGCCCTGACACCCCCTGGCATGTGACCCGGTTTCTTCCTGATTTTGAGCTATCCTATCTTTCCCCTACGCCGGTACGTACGCTCGAACGGGCGGCGGCACTGGGCAAAGCGGTGGGTCTGCGCTTTGTCTATGTAGGCAACGTGCCGGGGCACCCTGGGCGAGATACTGTGTGTCCAAGCTGTGGCCGCACAGCCATACATCGTACAGAGGCCAAGGTGCGTTTGACGTGTGTAAGGGACGGACGGTGCGCCGCATGCGGCGAAGACCTCGCGTTGGTTGTCCCGGGTGGCGTGTAGCGCTAAGCCATCGGCCTTTGCGCGTTGGCGGGGCAAGGTTTAGAAAAGACACGAGGCAGGGAAGCATTGTAGGGTCACTCGATCGATTGAGGGTCAGGCGGTGGGCATGGGTGTAGGGACAGAAGATTCGGCATCTCGTTCCGATAAAGGGCCTGAGCAGCCCGTTTCCCTAGTCATACCGTGCAAGCCCGAGTATCTGAGCCTGTGCCGTCTTGTCGCTGGGGCAGTGGGAGCGGCCCAGTCCCTCGACGAGGAGTCCATAGCTGACCTTAAGCTTGTAGTTACCGAGGCCTGCTCCTGTTTTCTTTGGGGTCCTGACGGCCAACCCGCTCGTGAGGCTGCGGCTGCGGGGAAAGAGCCGTGTTATCTGCGGGTAGACTTCCAGGTGCAGGCTAACTCTTGGTCTGTGACTATCTCTGACCCGGAACATCGCCGTCGTGTAAGCCCCGGCACCTGCGATCCCTCAACAGAGCAGGGGCTACGTCTAACAATTCTCAAAGCTCTGGTCGACACTCTTGAGCACACTGACAGCGAAGCCGAAGGCAGTATCATTAGGCTAACTAAGAAGCTCTTCTAGGAGACACTGCCTACTGGTACTGTCCTTAGACATGAAACGTGCCAGTCTTTTCGTCCGACTTTGTCTAGTAGGTTGTCTATCGCTTGCGGCACTTGCCTTCTGCGGGGGAACAGGAGCTTTCTCTACCTTGACTCTAGGAGGGATAGCCTTGGCTGCCCCCGCGCCGCTTGAGGTTACTGTCGAGAATCCGCTTAGCCTGCTGGGGGAACTTGTTTCGGTAAAGGTAGGGGGAAGTGTCGCCGCTATACCCAAAGACGGCCGTCTCGTTTTGCAACTGAAAGGGCCCGCAGAAGTCTCTCAGATCAGACTGGCTATTCCCGACTTGCATGAGGGGGCCCAAATGGTGGTGTCGGTTGATCAGGTGCTCTCCGGCACGACTGGTCTTGCAACCAGGGGGTCAACTGACGAAGGAACACCGCAAAGGGTCATCCGTCTGCGCGTGTCTGACGCCCAACTTAGCTCTCCCGGCGCGTATTTGCTCGTTGCCCGAGTTGAATCAGGCGGGGAAATCGTTGCCCAAGGACAGGCCTGGATTGGCAAAGTAGCTCTGCGGCAGCAGCCGGTGGATCTCGCTTTGGTGTTGCCCCTGTACTTGGGCATCCATCGTGACCCGGACGATATTTTCCAAGACCAAGTCATACAAGAGACTGTAAGCGAGGCGGTACTGGGTAAAGGGGGGCTGGCCGCTCTGTTTAGCTTGCCCCGGGAATTTCCTGGCTTGGCGTTTACTGTGGTCCCGGAGCCGGTGTTGCTTTCCCAGCTGCGGGACCTGGCGGATGGGTACGTTGAACGAGATGGGTCTGGCAACAAGACTCAGGTGCCAGGCGACTCATCAGTGGCAAAGGCCGCAGCTCAAGTGCTCGGGGGACTTCGGGATCTGGCGAGCAATCCGTCGGTAGAGATAGCAATAGCACCGTATGCCAGCCCGGATCTTGAGCTTCTTGCCGCACAAGGATGGCGTGACGGATATGAGCAGCTTCAGCTGGCTAAACAAGAGATAAGCCACACTTTGGCTTTGTCTTATTCTCCGCGTTCCGGCTATGTTCCAGGTCTTGTTCTAACCGGGGATTCCTTGAACTACTTTGCTCAGGCTGCTTTGGATCAGGTAGTTGTGGGTGGAGGAGTCAGATCTCTACTTAGCGGAGAAGGTGTGGACACTCGACCGGTTTTGCGCGCGAGGAGTGACGACAATGAGCGTGTAACGCTTGTGTTCGCCGACCCACGACTAGTTTCCCTCATGTCGGCTCCCTACAACGTGGGCGAGTTTTGTGCCGGACTTAGCTACGTCCTTGCCACAGAGAACCCGTCAGCCATAATAGCCGCTCCGGGAACGCCCGAGTCTCTTCTTTCGGCGGAATTCCTTGCTGGTCTTGGCAGAGCTGTTTCTGGTCTATCTTGGCTTCGCACTCAAACGCTTACGGACCTGGTATCCAGCCATCTTTCCTCTAGCCAGCCTGCGTTGTTGGAATCACGCGAGGATTCGACTGTCTGCTCCGGCTATGTTGAGGAGACTCTGCTTGCGCGTGTTCGCGAAGCCCATCGAGCTGTGACGGATCTTGCCTCTGCGGCCGATGCAGGGCGAACGCCCGTGGAGATGGCGCATAAGTGGCTCTATCTGGCTGAGAGCGGCTGGTGGACGCGCCAAGCTAGTAGCCCGAGGCAAGCAAGCACAGGGCTTGAGTTCGCGGAGCGGGCAATCTCACTAGCTCGGGGTGAGCTTGCCAAAGTGAAGGTTCTTGACTTGCGATCTACGGCGATAGTAGGACGCGAAGGGCCGGTAGAGCTGTTGCTGGAGAACTCAGCCTACTACCCGCTTGCAGTTGAGATCGTGGTGAAAGGTGAAGGATTAGTTCCCACCAGCGGGGAGGTGCTGAAGGTCCAACTTGAGCCGGGAACAACCGCAGTCCCCATAGCGGTGCGGGAGACCAGGGGAACGCACCGGGCGCAGGTGCAGCTCTTGGCCGGGCAGACTGTTCTCGGCGAGATTAGCCGCGAAGTTCGCTTTGTCACAGTAACCAGCGTTCTTCCCTGGGCTGTGCTTGCAGTGCTTGTGCTTGGCGGGAGCGCTGTGGTGGCAGTGAAATGTCGCGGGCGCGCGCGTCGCCGAGTGGCACGTGGTTAGTGCTCATCATCATCAGCGACGCGCGCGCCCGCCGTGGTCTTACCCTCGTTGGTCAATAGGAACGTAGTCCCGTTTGGTCTGCCCTGTGTAAACCTGGCGCGGCCGATAGAGATTGACTCCGCGATCGCGCACTTCCTTCCAATTGGCTATCCATCCCGGCATGCGTCCCATGGCGAAGATCACGGTAAACATGTTTACTGGTATGCCCATGGCGCGGAGGATCACACCTGAGTAAAAGTCCACATTTGGATAAAGCCGCCGCTCGATGAAGTACGAGTCGTTCAGGGCGATATCCTCCAACCTCTTGGCGATCTCAAGAAGGGGGTCGCTCCCTTTTAGCTTAGCGACGAGTTTTTCGGCTACATCCTTTAGGATTGCTGCCCGGGGATCATAGGTCTTGTACACGCGATGGCCGAAACCCATCAGTCGTAGGGGAGAGCTTCTGTCCTTGACACGGGCTATGTAGTCGTCCAAATCAACTTTGTGGTCGTGGAGGTATTGCAGCATCTCTACCACCGCCGCGTTGGCTCCGCCGTGAAGAGGGCCCCAAAGAGCACAGACTCCGGCCGCGCAGCTAGCAAACATGTTGGCGCCTGAAGAGGCGACCATGCGCACTGTGCTGGTGGAGCAATTCTGCTCATGATCCGCATGCAAGATCAGAATCAGCTGAAGAGCCTTTACTGTGTCGGGGTCGGGCTCGTAGTCCCTGAAGGGAATGGAAAACATCATGTGGAGGAAGTTTGAACAGTAGTCAAGGTGTGGCTTGGGGTAGACGATCGGCTGCCCGATGGAGGTCTTGTAGCTTGCGGCCGCAACGGTTCTGATTCGCGAGATGAGGCGGGCTGCCGCGGTCTCGAATGTCTCAGGGCTTTCCATTTCCATAAGGTGAGGCTCGTAGCAACTCATGGCGTTGATCATGGCCGAGAGAATGGCCATGGGGTGGCTAGTGGCTGGAAAGCCGTCGTAATGCCGGTAGAGGGCCTCGTGGATCATCTCGTACTCGGTAAACAAACTGCTCCACCTGGAGAGCTGCTCCCGTGTCGGCAATTCTCCCCAAATTAAGAGCCACGAGGTCTCAACAAAAGTCGAATGGGCCGCGAGCTGCTCGATAGGAATTCCGCGATAGCGGAGTATGCCGCGCTCGCCGTCCACAAAAGTGATGGAAGATTCACAGGTCCCAGTGTTCGCCAGGCCTTCGTCCAGAGCTATATATCCAGACTCGTCGCGCAGGTGAGTAATGTCGAGAGCCTTCTCTCCTTCGGTGCCTCTTACCACCGGCAACTCGTACGTCTTGCCTTCCAAAATAAGCCTGGCTTTCTCCGACATTTGACCAATCCTCCTCCGGCAGCATGTTTTACCAATTTTCACGACCGGGTGCGGCCGGGACTTTGCGCTTGACAAAAACAAGACGGCGAAAAAATTTCGGTAACTGGTCCTTAGTGTACCCGCTTTTTGGGCTTTGGGATGATACACTGTCGCGCTGACCGATGGAACAATGGCATAGTCACATACTCAGGGAAAAGGGCGACAAGAGCAGCCTCCTTTTGCAGGGAAATCGGGCGTGCGCTCTTGGGGCTCTCGACGCTGGTGTTCGCTTCTTTGCTGGATACCCCATCACTCCTAGCTCTGAGATCATGGAGGCCATGGCTCAGGAGCTTCCTCGAGTAGGGGGCGTATTTGTGCAGATGGAGGACGAGATCGGCTCCATCTGTGCGTGCATAGGGGCTGCACTAACCGGCGAGTTGGCAATGACAGCGACCTCTGGGCCAGGGTTTTCTTTGATGCAGGAGGGGATCGGGTATGCCATCATGGCCGAGGCTCCGCTCCTGATTGTTAACGTGATGCGCGCAGGGCCTTCTACCGGGCGGCCTACTGCGCCCTCTCAGGGCGACGTGATGCAGGCTCGCTGGGGTACGCATGGTGATCACCCGGCCATTGTGCTGGCAGCATCCAATGTTGCGGACATGTACAGACTTACCATGGCTGGGGTGCGCTTCGCACAGCGTTTTCGCACGCCGGTGGTGCTTCTCTCCGACCAGGTGGTAGGTCAGATGAGGGAGAGCTTCTCTCCCGAGCTAGTGGATCGCTATCGCCTAACTAGCGGCGACTTTACGTTCATTCCCGGCTATGTGCGGCCAGATGTTGTTAAAGAGGTTGGTGAGATTCACACAATAGGCGGAAGCCGCCATCCTCATGTGACTGGTCTCTACCATGACGAAACGGGCTTCCCCACCGACAACCCCGAGAAAGCCGACGCTTTCTTGCGCAATCTATACAACAAAGTGGCCAATCATCGCGACGAACTTTGCCTCTACGACGTAAAGAATGAGGGCAAGGGACGAGTTTGCATTGTGGCCTACGGATCATGCGCGCGGAGCGCTCGGGCTGCCTGGAAATTGGCCGAGCAGGAGGGGCTACCGGTAGAAGTTCTTCACCTGTACACCCTTTTCCCGCTGCCGGTGGAAATCGTGCAAAAGGTGGCGCGTCGGGTTGAGTTCATGGTCATCCCCGAGATGAACCTTGGCCAATATGCTCACGAGGTACGCAAGATGGCCGAGCAATGGACTACGGTGGTTAGCCTGAACAAGACGGACGGAAACTTGTTTACGCCCCGCGAGCTACTTGATCGGATCGCTGAACTAATCGGGAAATACGAGAACGTGTAAACGCAATGCCTCTGGAAATCGAACGTTACCTTCATACTGAACGTCTTCCCCACATCTGGTGTCCGGGTTGCGGCATTGGCATCATCACCGGGGCTTTTCTTAGGGTTCTTGCTAGTCTGGGACTAGAGCGCGAAAAGACAGTGGTAGTAAGCGGTATTGGCTGCTCCAGCCGGGCCGTAAACTACATGGATGTGGGTACCATTCATTCAATCCACGGCCGAGCTTTGGCAGTGGCCACCGGCGTGAAGTTGGCCCGACCAGATCTAACGGTGGTCGTTTTTACTGGCGACGGGGATGGTGCTGCAATTGGAGGTAATCACCTCATTCATGCCTGTCGCCGGAACATTGACATCACCTGCATTCTCTTTAACAACAGCATCTATGGGATGACTGGCGGCCAGCTTTCGCCCACCACGAATCTGGGCGACCGCGCTACCACCGCCCCTTACGGACAGGTGGAACGCCCCTTCGATCTTTGCCGTTTGGCTGAGGCAGCTGGGGCCACTTTTGTGGCTCGGGCGACGGCGGCAAATGTTCGCCAGGCTGAAAGCCTTATTAAGCAGGGGATCCAGCATCACGGGTTTGCCTTCATTGAGGCGGTGGTGCCATGTCCCACTGAGTACGGCCGCCGAAACAAGCCCTCCAAGGTTGTGGAGATGCTCGAGGACCAGCGGGCTCGGTCTGTTACTAAGTCCCAAGCAACGAAGCTGTCCAGTGAAGAGCTGCAGGACAAGATAGTAACCGGGGTGCTTTATCGCGACACCAACGCCCCCGAGTACTTAGACACCTACGCGCAGGTGGTGGCCAAGGCGCAAGCCGTAACTAGCGCTAAGCCCCCAATGAAGGAGGAACAGTGAGCCAGAGCAGCTCATTCTCAGAGTCAGGTGAGGTGGCCGGCGCTCGGGGCCAAGGGGCCAGTTCTTTGTCTGGTGGGTTGCAATCGGGACGAAATGGCGCCGACGAACTGTCTTTGCCCAAACCGCCTCCAAGATTTGGGCTGTTAGCGAAGCGCAATTACGTGGAAGTTCGACTCGGGGGAACAGGCGGCCAAGGCCTGGTTCTCATGGGCGTGATACTGGCCGAAGCGGCTAATTTGGACCGCCGCTGCGTGGTTAACACTGAGTCGTACGGCCCCGAGGCTCGCGGTGGTTACAGTCGAAGTGACGTGATCATTTCTGATAACCCGATTGATTATCCCAAAGTCCAAGCAGTGGACGTGCTGGTGGCATTGTCGCAGCCTGCTGCAGTGCAGTATGTGCCCGGACTAAAGCCAGACGGAGTGTTCATCTACGATTCCGAGCTTGTGACTGCGCCGCCAACGTACCGCGGGCTAAAGTTTGCTGTTCCAATGACCCGTATGGCTAAAGAAACTACGGGGCGGGTGCAGACCACAAATGTGGTCGCGTTTGGAGTTCTTGTGAAAATCACCGGAGTTGTTTCGGTCGAGTCAGCTAAACGGGCGGTCTGGGAAGCTGTCCCGGTGGGAACAGAGGAGCTGAACCTAGAGGCCTTCAAGGCGGGTTTGGCGATAGATCCCGATGAGTTCAAGGTGGAGTAGACTCTGCCTTGCTGGTTGCAGGCGTTGACATAGGGGCCAAGAATGTCCATGCTGTAGTCTTCGGAGAAGGCCGAATCCTGGGCAAGGCAGAAGTTCCCTCGGGCTTTGATCAGGAGGAAGCCGCGGAAGAAGGGCTGCGGCTAGCACTAGAGGCGGCAGGTGCTTCGCTGAATGACCTCGTGGCCGTGGCTGCTACGGGGGCGGGCCGCAAGGTTCTTGGGCGCGCCAGCGAGCAACCTACAGAGATAGCCGCCGACGCGCGTGGAGCTTATTTCTTGTGCCCGGACGCGAAGACAGTTATCGATGTCGGCGCGGATGAGGCCCGGGTAGTGCGCCTTGGTGAGGGTGGAAAGATCCTTGATTTCGCGGTGAATGACCGATGTGCGGCCGGTACTGGTGCTTTTGTGGAGGCGATTAGTCGGGCTCTTGAGCTCTCGCTGCAGGAGTTCGGAGAGTTATCGCTTAAATCGACGCAGCTTATCTCCATGAATGCGCAGTGCGCGGTGTTTGCCGAGTCAGAGGTGGTGAGTCTTATCCACGCAAATACTCCGCCCGCCGATATTGCTCGGGCTGTTCACGACGCCATGGCAGCGCGGATCTCGACTCTCGTGCGGAGGGTGGGCCTGGAGGAGCCTATGCTGTTGGCAGGCGGGGTTGCCCTGAATGCAGGCTTTGTCAAGGCGCTACGCGAGGCTCTGGGAGGTGTCGCCATCTCGGTTCCTGTGCATGCAGAATACTTGGGAGCCATCGGGGCGGCTCTTGTCGCCTGGGATAGATCCTTAAGCTCCGGCCGCTGACATGACGAGTGAGCAAAGACAGTTTTGGCGGTGGAAAGAGACCTCATGGCACGACGCCAAGATTGAGTGGCGGCAGGCCCGGTCTCTTGTGGTTGGGATCGATGTTGGGTCGGTAAGTTCGCAGGCCGTCATTCTCGCTAATGGGAAGCTGCTCGCCTACGCCTCTACTCGCACTGGCTCGTCTAGCCCCGACAGCGCTGTGCGGGCATTCGAAGCCGCTGCTGGACCGCTGGGCATAAGCCTTAGCGACGTTTCGTACGCAGTAGGCACGGGCTATGGGCGAGTGAATGTGCCCTTTGCCAACCGAACCATGACAGAAATAGCGTGCCATGCGCGCGGAGCAAACTACATGGCTGGCCCGCAAGTGCGGACTATTCTGGACATGGGGGGTCAGGACTGCAAGGTGATTCGGTGCGACGAGCGAGGCAAGGTCATAACCTTCATCATGAACGACAAGTGTGCCGCTGGCACTGGACGCGGCATGGAAGTGATAGCTGACGTGTTGTCCGTACCCATTGAGGAAATCGGTCCGCGGTCGTTTGACATCGACGAAGAGCCACCGCCGGTAAGCAACGTTTGCACAGTTTTTGCCAGATCTGAAGCTACTGCTCTCCTGCGGGCCGGGTGGAGCGTCAACAGTGTGTTAGCGGCCTATTGCGCAGCGATGGCTCAGCGGGTAGCGGGCCTGATCTTACGTCTGGGCGTGGAGCGAGAATTCTTCATCACTGGTGGTATCGCCAAGAACATAGGCGTGACACGTAGAGTCGAAAGGCTAATTGGCGTTGAGGCCATTCAGCTGCCACCAGATTCTGTGCTTGATCCCCAAGTAGCTGGCGCTTTGGGAGCGGCTCTATTTGCCTACTCTTTATACCTGAAGGAGCAGCGAGAAACTGCGAGTGCGCAAACATGAAGGCCATGGGAAACGTGCGGGGGTGAGCACGATGATATCCAACTATGGCTATGAGGACGGCACGGGGTTTTATTACATAACCATAGACGGCGAGAGGTGCGCGAGTTGCAGCGAGCATCCCTGCGTCCATGCCTGTCCCCAGGGCGTGTATGCCCTCGAAATTGACGACTACGACGACCTGGTCGCGGTGGTTAGCGAGAATGCTCGCAAGCGGCTGCGCGAACTTTGTTCTCCGTGCAAGGGGCAAAACGGCAGCGGCACTACAGAGCGCGATCTCCCATGCACCCTTGCTTGCCCCTTGGGGGCCATACGCCACAGCTGGTAGAGTCTTTGCCGGAAGTGAACCAGGCAGCTGTTCGCTCAAAACCTCTGATAATTGGCGTACTGTCGGACACGCACGGTCATGTCCTTGCTTCTGTTCTTCAAGCCTTCCGGGAAGTAGACCACATAATTCACGCCGGAGACGTTGGCTCTTATCAAGTGCTTGCGGCTCTAAGTGACCTTGCTCCTGTCACCGCGGTGCGCGGCAACTGTGACTTTGGCTCCTGGGCGCAGGAGCTGCCGGAAGCCTCAATGGTAGAGTTGGGCCCCGTGCTCTTTTTGGTGGCCCATATGCCGGCGCGCGCCGCTGGGTTACTCGAGACTTCCCCCGGGTCTTCCGGCTCGATAGTTGTGGTTTCAGGTCACACCCATCGCCCACACATTGAAAGACGAGAGAACATTCTTTTTCTTAATCCTGGCACAGCAGGATCTTCTCGCTTTGAATGGAGTCGCACGGTGGCCTTGGTCGAAGTCTTTCAAGCTGGCTACGTCGAAGGGCAAATATTAAGAGTGGCCTAGGCAGTCATTGGTCTCAATTTGAGCCATTTGCCTCAGCTCGAGCGATTAGTCTCGGCTCAAGCAGTCCAAACCAGTTATTTCCCAGGAAATACAACGCCCTGCTCACGCGCTGGCGGCGACGGGAGCAGGGCGCCGTTTCATGGGAAGGAGGGCGCAGCACTTCCCGTGTACAGTGTGGACTATTTTGTTCAAAGAGACAAGGGCAAAAGCCAATCTCTTATAGACATTTCGCAATATGAGTGGTCAGTTCCCCCAGTCGATGCGTGTAGCTCCCGAGTTCGTTGTCATACCAACCAAAGATTTTCACGTGCGTCACCGGGATGCGGTGCTCGACGTTTTGGCCAGGAATCCTCACGTTAACAAAGCCGGTGCGGGCGTGAGTTTCCACTGCCTCTATGACTACTGCAGCGTCCTCACCCACCATGTCTTGGGAGACGTTTTGCTCCTCGCTGTACTTGACAAGGCCACGAGCTTCGCCTTCCGCGGCCTCTTTGTATATGGCGTTGATGGCGTCGCGGGTCACCGCCACTGTTCCGTCGGGCAGCATCTCTGTCTGGAAGGTGACGTTTAGGATGATTAGGCTCACGGTGGCTGTGGGAATGCGGACTGAGTCTGCCATGAAACCGATCTCGGCGATCTCAGGCATTACCTGCTCAAGGGCTTGGGCAGCGTTGGTGGAGGTGATCACAACGTTGTTCATGCCTGAGCGGGTCTTACGCAGGTCGCTGGCTCCGGCCCCGGGCACAGCATCAAGCAAGGGCTGGCTGTTGGTGACAGCGTGAACCGTGCTCATCCCAGCGGTAATCATGTGGCGCGTTAGATCCCGGGTCAAAAGGGGGCGCATCATGTGGGCAAGTGCCGTAGTAGTGCAAGAAGCGCCCGAGACGAGCTTGTGTTTACCAGGGTCAAACTCGAGATGGTTTATCCCGTAGATTAAGTTGGTGGCATCGTCCGGCAGAGGGAGACCTTTTTTCTTGCTCTTAAAGGGAGCGCTCAGTACTACCACTCGGGCTCCAGCGGCCAGATGGCCTCGCAGCGCTCCCTTGGGATCCTCGGGGTCTGTGTGAGGATCGCGGAATTTGCCCGTGCAATCTACGACCAAGGTTACCTCGTAATCCCGCCAAGGAATATCCTTAGGATTTCGGGCTTCGCGCAACATGACAATTTCCTTGCCATGGGCGCGTATCAGTCCGGCCTCCTCGTCTACTACCTGGATGTCAGGCTTGCCGCGAAAGCCCTGTAGATAGCGATGTAGGGGTCCGTATGTGCTGTCCTTGGCTATGTACTCGACCACGGACTGTAGGGAGGTACCGACTGGACGCCCCACGTTAACTACGAACCGATCAAAGTCGTCGCGGGCCAGGTGGTACCACAACGTTAGCTTGCCAATGCGGCCAAGACCGTTTATCCCCAAGGTCCTTGGTACGCTCATCGTAACCCCTTTCCTTTGATGATGACTAATGAGACAGGTTTTGTTTCCTGAGCGGCACCTTTCCCAGGAAAATATTCCCGGTACGACCATCTATTGACAGCCAGTCCCCCGGTCTAAGTTCTACCCCGGCGAGTCTGGCCTTGCCTTCATGTTCGAGCACCTCGAGTGAACGGCAATCTACCACGGCTGTCTTGCCCAACCTCTTGGCAGTGATTGCGGCATGCGAGGTTGCCCCTCCCCGCGCGGTAAGCAGGCCTTGCACTTTGGTGATCATGGCGATGTCGTCGGGTACGGTGTCGGGTCTCAGCAGTACTACGTTATCGTCCGGAAAGTCTTTGGCCAAGCGATCAATTTGATCCATGCTTATGGCCACCCGACCGACGTAAGCTCCTCCAGACACTCCCATGCCTACTGCAATAGGAGCAGGTACCCCTGGAGCAGCCAGATCAAAGAACGGCGCGTGCTCCTGGGGCTCGTGCACCATCGGCCGCTTCTGAAGGATGTAAAGATCCTTAGCGTGCGGAGATTCAAATGTGAACTCAATCTCTTGCGGGTCGTGCTCGCGGTTCTTCACCAAATCCTTTGCCACCTCCAAAAGGGCGGCGTAGATCTCCGGGTAATCCTTTTCAAGCGAATGCTCGATTCCCTGATAGGTGGGGCTGGCTAGGCGCTGTGCCTCAGAAATTGGCCAGGGAAAGACAAGACCCCCCACCAGGTCTTCTCCCTGGCTGCAGACTGTGAAGTCGCCAAAGAGTCGGACTTGGCTGCTATATGGTTCAAGGGGGTTACGGGTGAAGGTAACGCCAGAGCCCGATTGCCGGTTCAGGTTTCCGAAAACCATGCGCTGGACCACAACTGCGGTTCCCCACTCGGCGGCTACTCCAAGGTAGCTCCTGTACAACTTAGCCTCGGGGGCGTCCCAAGACTCAAGAACTTTGCGAATGCAGGTGACCACCTGCCGGAAAGGATCATCTATGAACTTCACTCCCATATCTTGAGCTCTTGCCTTGTAAGCAAAGGCAATTTCGCGCATATGCTGGGGAGCAAAGTCAAGCTTGCGTTCCACTCCATAGCGGGCCTTGAATTCCGCCATGATTTCGTCGAAGAAGTCACGCTCTACCCCGTACGCCATCGCCCAGGACTGTAAGAACCGCCGGTAGGAGTCCCAAGCCGCCCATTCAAACCCAGGCTTGTGGGAGAGAGCCTCAGCCAACTCATCGTTTAGACCTACGTCCATGAACGTTGTCATAAGACCGGGCATGGATATAGCTGCCCCCGAGCGGATGGATACGGTCAGTAAGCGGGCGGGATCGCCGAGTCTTAACCCGGTCTGCTTTTCCAGACGAGCAATTGCGGCTCTTATGCGCTCCAGTGTGTCGTCAAGAAGGGGCCGATAGCTTATAGCGGGAAGAGCGCTAAACAGCTCGGTAGTGATAATGAAACCCTCGGGAACCCGGTGGCCATACAAGGCCATCTGTTTGAGTCCAAGCCCTTTAAACCCGAGTGTGAGCTGGTCGTCAATGTGTGGCCTTGGCTCATGAATGGGCGAAATTAGCCGCTCCGGGTCGTAATTCATCATCCGGGTTAGAGCATGGTTGCTCAACTTCTTGGCCAGTGTGGATATCTGGCGAAGCGCAGCAGACACGTACCGATCCAAAGCCTGGAGACCTAGCGCGGATACCAAAACTTCTCGCAGTACCATCTCGGCTACCGCATCTATGGACATGTGGCGGGCTTCGCACTGGCGCGGATCATGCTCAAGAACCGTACGAAGCACCTGGTCGTGGCTCAGGATGGAAGTTCGCGAAAGCTCGGTGACCGAGCCCATAATGAACTGAAATACGTTCTTATACTGATGGAAGGTGAAGTTATGACTGCTCAGCCCTGACTCGAGCAGGCTTAGATTGGCCGCAAGTTGACGGGAGTCTATTCCATCTACCGACAGGGCTCGTTCAAAAAGCCTGATGTTGGCGGCCACGCGCCGTAGCGATTCTCTGGTAACGTACGAGCCCACTCCTTCGGCCACAAGGTCGTCAAATAGCCGGGACACCAGTTTTTCTACTCTAAAGGAAAGTCCGAGGGCATCAAACTTGGGCTCGGTGTACGTTCCGTACATTGAGGGGATACCAGCGGCAATGTGCCTTTTCTGGTAGATGTTCTCAACCGCCTCTGTTTTTGTCGGACTTAGGATGATGCTCTTAAGCTCCTCAAGTACTGTTAGTGCGGCGTCAAGCAGACGGGTTCGGGTGCGAGCCGTAGGGTTCTTTTGCCAAAGAGCTAATGCTCTAGTAAAAGCTGTCCGGGTGGAAGGCTGAAGCCTAAGATGTCTGCTCACAGCCGGGCCGATGTCGTCGGCAGAAAGCGAGTACTTTTGGGCGAGCAACTGATGCGTTCGTACCATAAGAGCCACGCGGCGGCGCCCCCGCGCACTGGCGCCATCAGATTGAGGCAGGCGCTCCAGCAGATCAGAAAGCTCGCTGGGCTTAAGCCCAATTAGGCGGTCAACAAACGTGCTTACCTCAAGCAGAGCACGCTCTTTTCTTCGCTGTCCGGAGGCAGATGCGCCCTCTGCCGAAAGGAGTGCTCTTAGTGCAGAAAGCACTTCGTGAGGCTCCTCGGCCCAGTGGCGCTCCTGGCGCACTGCCGCGTAAGTGTTGGGAGACAAGAAAGGTTCTAGTCCCGACGGATCCAGAGTGGTCCAGTATTCAAGCACCGCGCGGGAAAAATCCACCAAGCGGTTGGAGGACTCTGCGTGTGACTGCTTGCGCAAGAAATGCATGAGAGTGTCCTGGCGGCCGCAGATCTCGTCTATTTCGGTGGTTACCGCGCGTAGCTCACCCTCGGCGCCCACATCATTGAAATACACCGGAAAAGCTCGGAGGAGCTGCTTGGCCACAAAGTAGATGGGCCGAATGTCAGCGTTTAAGAAGCGCGTGACGTCGCGCTGGAAGAGATCAGTGTCAGCGATGTAGACCCCCCCCAGACGCAACTGCACGTTAAGAGCGGCGGCCAGGCGCTCGTACAGCGCGGGGTTGGACTCAATTATGCGCATCCAACAGCGAATCTTGGGGAGATGATAGGGATTTACAACCGTTTCCCACTCGTCGGTGGCTCCCTGAATGTCCGGGTACTGGAACTTCCAATAAAGGATGTCTTCTATGAGATGGTCTGCTGCTTTTGCGTTGCCAGCTTCTCCGATGGCTACTCCCACCGCCTCGTAACACTGGAAACGCATCAGAAGAAACTGGTTGTCACGCTGGCGGAAAAAGCGGGTTAGACGACTGAGGATGCGTTCCACATCCATATGTCTTTCGGGCTTGAGAAGCTGGCGCACCACCCCGAGAAGATCGACCATCACCTCGTTTTGGCGGTATCCGAGAGTGTCGTCCTTGAGGAAGTAGAGGCAGACCGAGAAGCGATCTTCCAAAGCCTCAATGCGAAACACTTGATCGATAGCTCGGTCAAGCAGAGCGGAAAAAGTGGGGATGTCGGGTGACAAGAGTTCGGCCGGCGTGGCGGCTTCCACTTTGGCGGTCAGCGACTCGAGTTGTTCTCTGCCAAGAAAGGCAAAGTTCGCTGCGACTGTCTCTCGGTCAGTAAGCTCCGCCTCGGGGGAAACAGCCCACTCTGGCAGTGTTAGGCGCGCGGCCACTCGTTGGTAGCCCAAGAGCAGCACTGAGCGAAAGAGCTCAACGAATGCCTCCCCTACTTGAGGTCTTGAGAGGGCTGCTTCGGCCAAGCCGCGAAGAAGCGTGTCTCGTTCAAGAGCAGCCAAAGGCTGATTAGGGATAAAACGGCCCAGGCAGTCGGCCACCGCCAGAAGGGGCTCGTCGTACTCGTCTTTGTGGGGGCCATTAAGTACAGCGGTGCACCAAGTAAGCAGCTGCCTTAGCAGCAAAGAGGCTTGCTGAGAACTAAGGGGGGTGTCCAGCAAGTCCAGAACCAGCTCGGATAGAAGCGCAAACGCCTCCACCCGGCGCTCTGAGCGCTCGAAGTATGACCAGTTGCGCAGCAGAACTGTTTGAAAGCCGTCAATTAGAAGGTCTAGGTTTCGGTAGGCGTGAAAGTACTCGGTGAGAGTCTCGGAGAGAGGGGCTCTTACTCCGTGATAGCCCTCTACTATTTCTAAGAGGGGCAAATAGCGCTCTGGTATCACCACTGCCTGCAGGGTGCCAGGCAGATTGGCGCGCAGGGCGTCAGAATCGACCGGTATTTCGATAGGATCCATCTTGTTCACTTCTCGGCGCTTGCAGCGCGGTACTCCCCTGTTGCCTCAGCGGCTCTCGCTTCGTCTGCTCTTGTTGTCTCATGCGTCTGCGGCTTAGCTTCCAGCGGCGTCAGAAGCACACGGCAAATGCGCATTCCGTCAACTTCGAGAACCCGGGCAAGGAAGTTGCCAAGCACCACTTCGTCTCCCACCCGGGGCCGGCGCTGCAGCTGCTCAAAGACTCTGCCTCCCAGCGTGGGAAAGCCTTCCTCAGGCAGCTCGAGACCGAGGGTTTCTTCAAGAACCTCTATCCGTGCGCCTCCGTCCACCGAGTAGCTACCGTTGTCAAGCTCCTGAATCAACGGCGCTTCAAGGTCAAACTCGTCCTGAACCTCGCCGATCAGTTCCTCGATCACGTCTTGGATAGTCACCATGCCCGCAGTTCCACCATGTTCGTCAACAACGATGGCAAGCGGAGTGCGAGTGCTTTGGAATCGCTGCAGCGCCACCTCAATGTTGGCAGTTTCAGCAATAAAGCCAATTGGACGGAGTAGCCTGCGAAGGGTGGCGTCGCGCGGCGCGCGGTAGAGGTCCTTTACGTGAACATAGCCCACGATGTTGTCAATGTCTTCTTCGTAGGCGGGATAGCGGGTGTGGTTGGTTTCGGCAATTTCTTCAATGGCCTCGGCTACGGTCATGGAGGTAGGCAGCGCAACCATTTCCGTGCGGGGCACCATGATGTCGCTGACAGTTTGGTCACCAAAGGTGAGTGCTCGACGCATCAAGGTCTGCTCTACTTCGTCAATGTGGCCTACTTCTTGACTGGCCTCAAGGATGATGCGCAGTTCTTCCTCGGAATAGGCCAGTTCTCGCTCCGAGGCGGGTGTGATGCGGAACAGCTTGAGCACTGCTGCGGCGGAGATATACATCAGCCAGGTAAGGGGCCGAGTCACCAGATAAAACCAGCGCAGGGGCAAGGCTACCAGGAGTGTGGAGCGCTCCGGCTTACGAATGGCGATTGACTTGGGTACTAGTTCGCCAAAGATAATGGTAAGGAATGTCACGAAAATGAAGGCCACAACCGCGGCAGCTGCCGGATTGATAGCGTAACCGAAAACCTTAGTAAAGGCGGAGGCGCCCAACCAACCTAGGCCCATGCTTGCTGCGGTGACACCTAACTGAGTGGCGGACAGGTAGGCGTCTAAGTGTTTAGTTATGTGTTTAGCCACCTGAGCTCGCTTACTGCCCGCAGCCGCAAGCTCACTGAGTTTGGTGTCTCTGATCTTGACAATGGCGAATTCGGCCACCACAAAGAACGCGTTCACCACGATCAAGACAAAGACGCCGATGACCTCTAATGCCGTCGTGTTCATCGGCGAACCACCCCGCGGACGGGGTCCGGGTTAAAGCGGGTACTGCAAGGATCTTCGGGCGTATCCATAATGCTTGCTTTTAGGATAGCACAAACAGCGCGCACCTAATCTAGCAGGCGTTTTTCTCCAACACGGGCTTGAGGATTGCCCATGCCTCTTCGGCTGTCTCAACGTAGGTGAATATCTCAAGGTCTTCGGGCTCTATGACTCCCTCTTCCACTAAAGCCGGGAAATTAATCACTCTTTCCCAGTATTGTCGGCCAAAAAGCAAGACCGGTATAGGCTTGATTTTGCGAGTCTGAATTAGCGTCAGCACTTCAAATAGCTCATCAAGAGTTCCAAACCCACCGGGAAACACTACGAGGGCGCGGGCCCGCATCATGAAGTGCATCTTGCGGATGGCGAAGTAGTGGAAGTTGAAGCAAAGGTAAGGCGTAATGTACTGGTTAGGCCGCTGCTCAAAAGGAAGAACAATGTTGAGCCCTACGCTCTCGGCACCCACTTCGGCGGCGCCACGGTTGGCGGCTTCCATGATTCCCGGTCCTCCCCCAGTGACCACCACAACCCGGTAGGGCCCGTGAGGGTGTTTCTTCCGATCGGGTTTCTTGCCCTCTTCGGCTCCGGAGATCAGCCGTGCTAAACGCCTTGCCTCGTCGTAATACCGGGTCTTAGCGGCAAGGGCCCGCGCCGCCTCTAGGCGGCGCCGGGCCGCGGGATCCTCGGGGTTGCGCTGCCAAGCCATTTCGGCGTCTTTTACAAGCGCCTCGGCTTGCTCAGGCGCGGGGATCCGTGCAGAGCCAAACACAACTACAGTGCCGGTAATCCCCCGATCTCTTTGCATGATCTCCGGCTTGAGAAACTCTAGCTGTAGCCGGACTCCGCGCAGTTCGTCGCGCATGAGGAAATCGACGTCAGCAAAGCCTAGTTTGTAGGCAGGAGACCGGGTTTGCGGCGTGTCAGCATCAAGCGCGATCTGCCGTCTGCTTTCGGCGGCAGAAGGATAAGGGGACAAACGTCGGGGGGCCTGGGCTGCGGTAGGTTCCAGTTGCTGCTCGAGTTCCGGTGGGAGAGGGCATTCTAAGGACTCGTCCGCCGGGGGAAACGACGAGGAGTCAGGCGAAGCGGGGGGCGCGGGGGCGGCAAGGGGTGTGGGGGTGGCGGAGGGCGCGGGAGGGTTGGCTTTGCCAACCCTCCCGCGCCGACCTCTTCCTAGGTCCGAACCCGTCTTGGGTACATCCTTCTTGCGTGCTTTCTCAGGCCGGTCCTCGGCCATGGCTCACTTCCTCTGTAAGAACGGTTGGGCTCAAGCCCCATTTTGCTCCTTGCGCAGATCTATCACACGCTGCGCCTTGCCCTCGCTCCGCTGGATAGAGCCCGGTTCCTTGAAAGTGACTGTAGTGGTGATCCCAATGATGTCTTTTATGTTCTTTTGCACTGTCTGCTTGAGGGCAACAAGAGTCTCGTGCTCAGTGAACGTCTTCACGTCGTCGGTTGACAAGATCCCCTCGGTCACCTCGTGATAAAGCTCGGGGCTTATCTCTACTTGTACCTCTAGATTGTCGAGTGCACCCTTCCGACTCACTATCAGCTGGTAGTGCGGCTCAATCTGAGGAGTCATCAACAGGACCGACTCCACTTGGCTCGGGAAGACGTTAACCCCGCGAATGATGATCATGTCGTCTGTGCGTCCTTGGACGCGGGCCATACGGGCACTAGTGCGGCCGCAGATGCAAGGTTCGTAGGTAAGCCGGGTGATGTCGCCTGTCCGGTACCGAATGAGGGGGAAGGCTTCCTTAGTGAGCGTAGTAATCACCAGCTCACCCGTCTCTCCCTCGGGGAGCACTTCGCCCGTATTTGGATCGATTATCTCGGGCAAGAAGTGATCGTCGGCAATATGGAGGCCAGACTGGGCCTCAACACATTCACAGGACACGCCAGGTCCGATAACCTCAGACAAACCGTAGATATCGACAGCCTTGATGTGCCACTTGCGCTCGATATCGCGCCGCATGTTCTCAGACCAAGGCTCAGCGCCAAAAACGCCCACTCGTAGCGGAAACTTGGAAACATCGAGCCCGAGCTGCTGGGCTACATCCCACATATAGAGCGCAAAACTCGGTGTACAACAGAGCACCGTGCTGCCAAAATCCTGCATCAACATTAGCTGACGCTGAGTATTGCTGCCTGACATGGGGATTACGGTTGCGCCGATTAGCTCCGCTGCGTAGTGAACGCCCAAGCCACCGGTAAAAAGACCATACCCGTAGGCCACCTGCACGACGTCATCTTCGGTGGTGCCGGCTCCGGCAAGAGAGCGGGCGCACACCTCGGCCCACATCTTTATGTCGTTGCGAGTGTAACCCACAGTAGTGGGCTTGCCTGTTGTGCCTGAGGACGCGTGAATGCGCACCACTTCCTTTAAGGGAGTAGCAAATAGCCCGAACGGATACTGATCCCGCAGGTGGTACTTACGGGTCCAGGGTAAATGGGGGAGGTCGGCAAGACCCTTAACCTTATCCGGTGAGATTCCGGCCTCGTCAAAGAGTTGTTTGTAGAAGGGGACCCGCTCATAAACTCTGCGCACAAGAGCTCTTAGGCGCTCAGCCTGCAGTTCGCGTCGTTCGGGAATGCTCATGCATTCGTGCTTGCGGTCAAAGATCATCTTTGGTCCCCTTCTCCTTGCTTTGTTGTACTGCAAAGTGACGTCTTGCGATGGTATAGGCGCCTAACAAAAGCGTCAACCGCTGCGCAGGGCCTCAGTTTCGTGGTGCGCCTGTAAAGGCAGAGGGACAAAGATCAACCAGGACACATTCTGCACAGCGGGGCCGCTTGGCGTCGCAGACCGCCCGTCCATGGTCTATCAATAGGTAGGTGAACTCAAACCAGTCCTCACGGGGCACGATCTCCAGAAGCTGCCGCTCAATCTTCTCTGCTGCCGCGGTATCTACCAAGCCCAACCGCTGGCTTAGGCGAGCCACATGGGTATCTACGGCAATACCGGCGTCGGGATCTCGGGCATAGGCTTCCGGGTAAGCATTCCCGAGAACAATGTTTGCCGTCTTACGCGCCACTCCCGGGAGGGTGAGCAGCTCGGCCATGCTGGCAGGGACTCTCCCGCCGTAGTCAACAAGGATCTTTTGCGCCGCCTCTTTAATGTGTTTGGCCTTGTTGCGGTAAAACCCAGTGGGCCGGATGTCCATTTCCAGCTCGGCAAGGTCGGCCGCCGCGAAGTCCTCTATGGTCGGATACTTCTTAAACAACGAGGCTGTGACCTCGTTTACCTTCTTGTCTGTGCACTGGGCTGACAGGATCACTGCTACGAGGAGCTCCCACTCGTTGCCAAAGTTAAGAGCGATACGCGCGTTGGGGTACTGCCCGCGCAAACGAGCGATTATTTCAAGGACTCTCGCCTTGCGTTCCTCTTGACTTTCCATGCCGGTTGGGGGTCAATTCTGCTAACGGCGAGGTTAAACTGATTTCCTCACAGCGGCAAGAGACACGATCGGTTTTCTGCCTAAGAGTACGTTCTGGCGAAGAGCAGATTGCGGCTGAGAGTAGGTTGCGACCAAGGGTAGGCGGGCGGTTACTAGCAGCGCGTGCGCAAGGGAGAGTTAGTGCTGGAGAAAAAGCGGTTAATTGTTGGCATGAGCGGCGCCTCGGGCGCTATCTATGGCGTGAGGCTGCTCGAGGTTCTGCGCTCGCTAGACGTGGAAAGCTATCTTGTTACCACTCAGGCCGCGCGAAAGGTTATCCGGCTCGAGACAGACTTCACCGTGGAAGAAGTGGAGGCGCTTGCCCATTTGAGTTACAGGGAAGACAAGGTTGATGCCCCACTTGCTTCCGGCTCTTTTGTTAGCTTGGGAATGGTCGTGGTTCCTTGCTCTATCGCCACGCTTTCGGCTATAGCGCACTGCCAAGCCCAAAACTTGCTCACGCGAGCCGCGGATGTGGTGATCAAGGAAGGACGCAGGTTGGTCTTGGTTGTGCGAGAGACTCCTCTTCACGCGGGACATCTCCGTCTGATGTGGCGAGTGGCGAGGGAGTATGGCGCGATCGTGCTTCCTCCAGTTCCCGGCTTTTATCACAGACCGCAATCCATTGCCGAGATAGTCGATCACACAGTGGGGAAGATTCTCGACCAGTTTGACATTCCGCATAACTTGTTTGCGCGCTGGCCGGGCGGGGCCGAAATCGCTGATGGAGATTAGAGCGCAAGAAAACACGGGCGATTTGATCGAAAGAGTCCGGCGCTATTTGGAGGCGCATCACACTATGACCATAGCCACGTGTGACCCCGAGAGGAACATTCCTCATGCCGCCTGCGTCTTTTACGCTGTGGACGAAAACCTACGCCTGACTTTTTTGAGCAAGCTGACCAGCACTCATGCGCTCCATATAGGTTCGGTGGCCCCGGTGGCTGTGACAGTCACCGAGGATTATGTTGACTGGGAAGCCATCCAGGGAGTGCAGCTTTGGGGCGAGGTCCGAAGGCTTGCTGGAATGGCAAAGACTAGGGCGCTAGCGCGCTATGTCCAAAGATTCCCGTTTGTAAAGGAGCTTTTGGCTCGCAAGGAGTTTGCAGAATTGGTTAGAAATCTGGGAGTATACGAGGTAGTTCCGCGACGGGTTGCTTTAACCGACAATACCACGGGTTGTTTTGGGCGAGAGGTGCTTGAACTTGGCCCAGTCGAGGACTGATTCCGCGACGTCGGGAAACTGATTCCGCGGCGCTGGGCGTGTAAAGGATCGCCAAAGGTGAATATGAGAAGAGTGGACTGGGTGTATGCGGAGCGGCGGCGGCGCGAGCGCCGCCGCCGCCTCATCCTCCGTTGGCTTGTGCTTGTAGGCTGCATCGCAGTGGTTGTGCTGGCTGTGCTCCTTGCGGTCCGTGGTCGAGGGGACGAGGGACAGAGTCAAACCGCTGCGGGTGCAACAAGCAGCCAAACGGTGATCTCCTCTGGCGGATCCGGCGGGTCGCAGACCTCAACCGTCACTTCTCCTGCAACTTCGGGAACCAAGCTTTCCACTACAAGCACCTTGCCTGCTTTTGCCAGCCCAAACAGCACGGTTGCGCCTGGTCAAGGCAGCCATGAAGAACCGGGCGACAAGCGTACACCCGGGAGTTTCTACGGGCCGATTCAAACGGCCTATGAAGGTCTCACGATGTTTAGGGGAAATGCCTCCCGAACCTATTACGGTGAAGGGCCAGTCCCTTCTCATCCCGAGGTCCTTTGGAAGTTTGGTCCTATGTCCGGGCGATCGACAAACGGGAGCGTCACATCAGTTTGGACGGGGACGGGATGGACCGGCCAACCTTGCGTATTTGAGCGGGACGGTAAGACCTGGGTGATATTTGGAGCCTACGATTACAAGATTCATTTTCTGGATGGCGAAACCGGCGAGGAGCTTCTTCCCCCCTTCAAGGGCAACGACCTTATGAAGGGCTCTGTGGTAGCGGACCCCGACGGGTATCCGTTGATCTACATGGGCTGCCGAGACAACAAGTGGCGGGTTATCGCCATAGATCGTGAGCAACCCACAGAGCTTTTCGCCCTTGATGCCGACAAACTCCCGCGCAAGATCTGGAATGACGATTGGGACGCAAGCACCGTTATCCACAACGACTACGCCTTCGAGGGCGGCGAAAACGGTCATTTTTATATCGTCAAGCTGAACCGTGGGTATGACTCAGCGGGCAAGGTAACTGTGGATCCAGAGATAGTCCTGGACCACATAGGCTGGACTGCCTCTCTTATCGAGAAGAACGGAAGTAAGGATGTGGGCATCGAGAACTCTCCATGCTTGGTGGGGGACCGAGTGTATTTTTCCAATTCCGGGGGTCTTGTCCAGGGTCTAGATATAACGCCTACCCTTCGCGTGCTGAGTCCCGGGGAGCAGCCCGCTAGGGGGGCCGAGGCCTATCCCAAGGTGTTTCATTTTTGGGCTGGCGGGGACATGGATCCCACGATTGTGGCTGACGAGGAGGGCTATCTCTATGCAGCCCAACACTCTGACAATACCTACGCCCGCTCCGCGGCGAGCAAGGCTAGACAAAAAGAAGTTGGGCAAATAATGAAACTTGATCCGCGCAAGAACAGAGCAGGTGAGAACCCGCTGGTTTGGTCAGTGGCGGTCACCAAAATCTCTGGTGGCGATTTCGGAGTTTGGGCCACTCCGGCTTTGTACAAGGACATGCTGTACGTGCCTACCCACGGCGGGGCTTTGCTTGGCATTGATCGGTTTACTGGCGAGGTGGTATGGCAGAAGCCGTTTTCGGAACACGCCTGGTCAAGCTGCGCGGTGGTGGACGGAAAATTGATAGTGGGTGACACATACGGAGTTCTCCATGCCTATGATGTGAGCAACACCCGTGTGGATCCCCCTGAGCTCTGGCAGGTGAAGATTCCGAGCGGAAGCGCAATCGAGTCCACGGTAGCTGTTTGGAAGGGCCGCATCTACGTAGGCTGCCGTGACGGGTACTTCTACTGCTTTGGGGACCGTTGATCCCGAGCAGCCGCCTGGTCACTAGTCTGTCCGGTCACACTAGCCTGCCTAGTCACGCAGGTGGAGAACTTCCTCCCAGCTTCGCGTATTGGCTACGTCAACAGCGCGCAGCCAACCCCGCCTTGCTTCTTGAACCCCGTACCGTAGGTTTTCGAAGTCTTCGGGACCGTGAGCGTCGCTGCATATGACTAACTGCGCTCCCAGAGCCACGGCTCGCCTTGCAGCTGTGGCGGAAAGATCGAGACGGTCAGGAGAACCGTTAATCTCAAGGTAGGTTTGAGTCTCGGCAGCAAGGCGTGCAAGTGCTTCCACGTCGACGTGGTACGGGTCTCGCCTTCCCAACAAGCGGCCGCTCGGATGGCCGATGGAGTCTACGTGCGGGTTGCGCATCGCGGCTTCTAGGCGCTCCATGATCTTGCTTTGGGGCTGGGAGAAGCCAGAGTGAATGCTTGCAGTCACAAAGTCAAGCTGGGCAAGCACCCAGTCAGGAAGGTCAAGACGCCCGTCTGCCAAAATGTCTACTTCCACGCCAGCAAGCAGCTTAATTCCGTCCAGAGCAGCGTCAAGTCTCCTGATAGCTTCCACTTGGGCAAGAAGCCGCTCCGGATTTAGCCCACCTGTCATGGCTAGAGACTGGGAGTGGTCGCAAAAGCAGATGTAAGCAAGTCCGCGCTCGCGGGCTGCCAAAGCCATTTGCTCCAGGGTGGCTCGACCATCGGTCCAGTCGGAATGGACATGCAGATCCCCGCGTAAGTCTGAAAGCTCAATAAGCTGGGGAAGCGCGCCTGTCTGGGCAGCCTCAATTTCTCCTTGGTTTTCTCTAAGCTCTGGAGGAATGAATGCAAGTCCCAGGGTGTGGTAGACCTCGGGCTCGGTGGGACAAGTGATCTTTTTACCGGTGGCTAGGTGCTCGATATTGTACTCGTTCACCTTGTATCCAAGGCGTTGCGCGTGGGCGCGTAGTGCCACATTGTGGTCCGCGCTTCCGGTGAGATGTTGCAAGAGGTCCCCGTATGATTCTGGGGCAACAATTCTTAAGTCTACGTTAAGACCGCTATGAGTAACTGACACAAGCTTAGTATCCCCTTGCTCCTTGACCTCGGCGATTTCGGGCAACGAAGCAAAGGCTTTCATGACTGTCTGAGGTTCGAGGGAGGCGGCAACAAGGTCTATGTCTCGCACGGTGGACCGAAGCCGTCGGAGACTCCCGGCGTAATCGGCGGCTACCACGGATGGGAAAGTGCGCAGAGCCTCGACCAGTCGCGCCGCCTGCGGCTCTACGATCGCGCGCAGGCGGCGCCTTTCTCCCCCTGCTGCTCGCTGCTGCTCCCAAGCCTCTAGTGCCTGCAGAATCTTGGCCTCGGTTTTTTCTCCTAGTCCTGGGATGGTGCGGATGCGTCCTTCTCGACAAGCGCGCTCCAGGCTGCGAAGATCAACCACTCCTGCTCCTTCGTAAACCAGCCGGGTCTTCTTAGGGCCCATGCCGGGAAGGTGCATGACTTCAAGCAACCCTTCGGGGTAACGAGCTCTTAGTTCCTCAAGAGCGGAGATCTCGCCTTTATTGATGTACTCAAGGACCTTTGCCTCTATGGCTTGCCCGACTCCCGGAAGTTCTCTAAGCTGGCCGCGGAGCGCTAGCTCGGCCACTGACACGGGATGATCACGGAATAGTTCAGCTGCTTTCTCGTAGGCAAGAATGCGGTACAAAGACTCGCCGTCCAGCGCAAGGTAGTCTGCCAGCGACTGGAAAAGTTGAGCAAGCTCACCGTTGGAAGGAAGACTGGAACTAGGAGTCACAGCCTCCTCCAGCAACTGCTTGCAATTTATGAGTCTTGGCTAAAGAGCTCGGCGCTGTCATGCTCCCGAGTCTACCGGGGGCAACTCCGAGGTGCAATGCGGGCAGCGCTTTGCAGCAAGGGGAATTGCGCTAAGACAAAACGGGCAGTCCCGGGTAGTTACCTCGGCTGGCTTTTGTGTTTTCATGTAGGCCCTCATGATCAAGAACAAGATGAAGGCCACTATCAGGAACGTCAAGATTGCATTAATGAATATCCCGTAGTTGATCGTAACTGCGCCAGCTTCCTTCGCCTGGTCAATGGTGTTGTACGGACCCGGCGGGTTGCCTTCTTTTATGACGGCAAAAAGACTGGAAAAGTCAATATCGCCTACCGCCAGTCCAACCGCGGGCATGATTATGTCGTTCACCAGAGAGGTTACGACTGCGGCAAACGTAACTCCCATGATGAAGGCAACCGCGAGCTGCAACAGATTGCCGCGGTCAATGAAATCCCTAAAATCTTTGAGCATGATTCCCCTCCCCTAGGCGGACTTTGCTACTTCTACCGGCATCCAGACAAGTCCCACCGTATCTACGACAATACCGCTCTTGCGAGGTCTAAGATGCAGGCTTTCTAGACTTGTCAGTTCCAGCTCAATTTGCTGCTTGAGCTCGTCTAGTTCCTTCTGTTCCTGTTCCGCAAGCTGAGCGAGTTCTTGTTTTAGCGTGTTTAGAACTTCCTCCGCTCTTTTCACGTCTGCGGTCTGATCCACAGTTCTGCTGACGTCGCGCATAGTGGTGGCTGCTCTGCCGAGGGTTCCGGTCTTGAGCACTTTCTTGCCCAGGAAAGCGCTCATGATGGTCGCCCCCAGAGAGACAGCCGTCTGGAACTTGCGGTCTCTTGCTTGTTCTGCTTCGCGAGCTCTTGCCTGCTCCGCCCGCATTATCTTGCTTTCAAGGGTACGGCGCTTAGCAGCGAACTGCGCTTGGACCTTCTCTGTTTCTCTCGTCAACCTCTCTTCTGCTAGTCGCTCAAGCCGCGCTCTAAACTCCTCAGGAGTCTCGCCGGGTTCCGAAGCTGTCTTAAGGCTTGGGCTTCTAAGCAGCTCTAGCGACTGTGTGCGAAACAGCCAGTCCTCGTAGGCGTCTTTCCACGCGCGGTACGAAGCGGGTTTGGTCATTGCTGCTGGCAGGGGCAAAAATGCTGCATTAGGCCGTGACTCTCGCTCAAGTCCGTCAAGCCCTGTTTCCACTAGTTGCGCTTGATCCCAATCGGGCGCATTGGTGGGTTCAGCGAGAGTGGCCGCCCGCGTCACGCGGACGGCATAAGCTTTTCCAGTTTGCGGGCTCACAAAGTTGACTATTGCCGAAGCCAAAATGGCCGGCCGGTAAACGGTTTGGCTTGGCAGAGCAGAAGTTGCTGCAAGGCTGTCATCCCTGCCGACCAAAGCAGGCGGTAGGAAGTACTGGGGAATGTCCGGGGGAAGAGTAGGTGGCAGACTTGCCGTGGTCGAGATGCTGGAGACGACAGTCGTCCCCGTTCTTGCCGTAGAGGGAGCGCCGGCAAGACCCCTTTCGGCAAGGATTTTTATCTGCGCCCGAGTCAACGGGCCGGCCAGGTAGGACATTGTCCAGCGGGTGTGAAAAGTAACAGGCTCCCGACTGCGCACGTTGTAAAGCAAGAAAACTCTCTTCTCTAGCCCGGCCAGTATTTCGCTCATTTCCTGACTGCTAAACCGGCCTTCAGCGCCTCCTGAGATTCCCTCCAAGGCCTCGATGACTCTAGCCTTGTCGCGGTCGGTCTGCAGTCGCCCAATGAACCAAGTACCGGTATTAGCCAGTCCCTTGTAGTCCAGATCGACCGGGTTTTGTGTGGCCAGCACCACACCCACGCCAAAGGCCCGTGCCTGCTTGAGCAACGTCAGCAAAGGACGCTTGGCAGGAGGTTCTGCTATGGGTGGGAAGAAGCCGAAAATCTCGTCCATGTAGAGAAGCGCTCGCAGGCTGCCCGTGCCAGCCTGCGAGCGCATCCACCCGACCACCTCGTTTAAAAGCAGCGAAACAAAGAACATCCTTTCGCTATCAGAAAGATGGGACAGAGTAAATACGCAAACTCGCGGCCTACCCTCGCTTGTGCGCAGCATGCGGGCGACATCGATGCTTTCGCCCTCCAGCCAGGTCTGAAACGAAGGGGCAGCGAGCAGACTGTTTAGCGTCATAGCTAGTTCAGCTCGTTCCTTCGCCGGGAAGAACGACTCAAGCGGGAGCACCCCCAACTGGCTAAAGGGTGGCTCCTGGACCTGTCTTATCACCTTGCCAAGGTCTAGGTCTTCTCCGGCTGTCCAGGCGCTGTGAAATAGCGCAGAAAGCAAGACGTGCTCTTTGCTTTTTACCGGGTCTGCGGGCACTCCAATGAGGCCGAGGAGACTGCCTACTGTAGTGTTCACGCGGTCGGCCAGACTCTCTGGGTCGTCGCGGACGGCAGGCGGAGGAGCGGCAAAAGAACTAAGTACGCTCACCGGCAGTCCCGCAGTAGATCCCGGAGTGTACAGAGCGAAGTCAGCACTCTCGCGCAGCCGTGCGAGCCGAGAAGGGTCTTGTCCCCACTCGGCAAGACCTTGTCGCCAAAGATCCGCTTGTTTTTGGGCAAATTCCTCTAGTGACAGCCCATTTCGGACGGCCTCCTCAGGGTCCAGCCACGGCAGCAAGTCCTCAGCTCGCAGTTCCGGGAAAACAAGGAGCAGATTTGTAAGGTCTCCTTTGGGGTCGATGACTATGGCGGGGATTCCTTCGAGGGCAGCCTCTTCCAAGAGAGCGATGCATAGCCCCGTTTTACCGCTGCCCGTCATGCCCACGCATACTGCATGCGTCAAGAGATGAGTTGAATCGTAGAAGACTGCGTCGCCCAACGTCTTGTTTCTGAGATCGTAGGTGCGTCCGAGGTAGAACTTGCCTGACGCTTCGATGGCTTGGCTGGGCGGGAAAGCGCTTTCCATTTCCGTTGGCTCCTAGTGAGTGGCGGCCAAGAAATCTAGTTGTGCCTCGAGCATATTTCTCTGCAAGCAAAAACACAAGCTCATGGCGAAAAGGTCGCTGAGAAGATTCAACAACCTGTCTCGCGGGTAACATTTAGACTAGAACTCAATGTTCCATCAAAGGTCCTTGTATCGACTTGAGGATACGAAAGGGGACGATATGGCTGACAAGAAGGTCGAGCGCTCCCCGAGGGAACGGCCCCTCACCCCCACTGACAAGCTGAGAACCGCTCTTTCCGAATCCGGGACTTTCAACATGGCGGACCGTGCTCACGACAAGGGCAAGGCTGCGCTGGTAGACAAGTTCCGCGAAAGGGAGGAGCGATGGCGTCAGGAGCAATCGATGCAGGATCGAGCAAAAGCTCAGGAGAAGCTTGTCGCCCAAGTAGAGCAACCCGGTGAAAAACCCGAGCAACCAACCGGTGGTGAGTCATGATCGGGGCCGCAACAGAAGTGCGAAAGAAGCTAAAGGAACTAGCTGGCACGCGAGGGTCCGAAGGGCGCTTCCTGACAGTGACACTTTCCACGAGTCGTCTCGATGACTGGCGCCGGACAGTCCCCTCTTTCCTTAACAGCGAGTTTAACCGCATTGCCAAAGAGCTTGGTCTTGACAAGGAGGCCAGACGCCAACTGCAGAAAGATCTGGACTTCGTTAAGGACATTGTAAGCTACGACATCACCCCCAAGACGCAGGGCTTGGCTGTGTTTGTGGACGGCGCCGGTGACATAAACGAGCGCATTGAGCTACCCTTTCGCCTGATCAACCGCGTGGTGGTAGAGCCGTACCCACATGTTCGTCCGGTGGTCCATGCTCTTGCCTTGCTCGAGCCTTTTGCTATTGCTCAGGTCAGCCGGGATGAGTCACGCTTGTACCTTGTGGACGAGTGGGGAGTGACGCACGAGGACGAGGTTGTAGGTCCTCACCTACGCAGCACCGACCGCGAAACGGGGGAAATATCAATCCGGGAGTACTACGCGGCGGCGCGTCAGGACACTCTGGTTGAACTTCATTACAAAGAGGTTGCCGCAGCTCTGGCCAAGCTCTTGGAGCAATCAGGCGCAAGTCGGGTGGTGCTATGCGCCCAGCACGACATCGCAAGCGCCTTTCGCCGCAATTTGCCAGAGGCTCTTGGGGCGAGGATTTCTGCCGAGATTCCCTTTGACGCTGCTGCCTCGGTTGGCCAAATGGTTGCATCCGCGCGGGCGGCGCTTGACAGGGCGCGTGGGCAAGAAGTGGCGATGTTGGTAAACCAAATCCGGGAGGCTCTAGGACCTGGTGGCCGCGGCGTCTGTGGTTTTGATGACATTCATGGGGCACTGGGACGCCACCAGGTGCAGACGCTGGTCGTTGACAGGGCATATAGACCGCCTGGCTGGCGATGCCTAGACTGTGCATGGGCTGGTCTAGCGCAGACCGAGTGTTGTCCAGTATGCGGAGGCGAGGTGGTGCCCTTGTCAGATGCGGTTGGAGAGCTGGTGCGACTAGCCCTGCTTCAGAATTCCGAAATCGCAGTGGGCGAAAACATTCCGGTCTTGGCTGAGCTCGGCGGAGTAGCGGGGGTGCTACGCTACGGCTGAGGTTAAGCCGACACGGGCTTCCCAGTACGAGTGCCCCCAGTGCGGGGCTGCACTGGCGGTGCCTGCCTATGCTACCGGTGGGCAGTGCCCGTACTGTGGCTCGGCCTGGTTGCGTTCAGGGCCCGGCTACTTGACCAAGACAGGAACGCCGGAGGCTCAGCCAGACCAAGAAGGTGCGCACGTTCTGCGCTCAGTGGTTTGCCCGCAATGTGCTGGTCCTATTAGCGTCAGGGAAGGGCGCCGAGTCTTGTGCTGCCAGAGATGTAGCACTCGGTTAGCCGTGACGCAGCCAGCAGGTTTCTCATGCTGGTACCTTCCCGCGCAGCCGAGCAAAACCGAGGCAGCCGCAGCTGCCGTGAATTGGCTTCGCCAATATCCTGGGGTATCCCGAGCGGCAAGAAGCGCTCCGTTCAGGAAGGTTCAACTTCTGTACGTGCCGATCTGGGAGCACAGGTGCGTAATAGCTGGCTGGGAAATCGGGCAGAGAAAGACCCTTCGCCTGGAGACAAGGCCGGAACCAGGCAGACCGTTTGGCGTTTCAAATATTTCCTTCTCCCCACTGCTCGGCGAAGAGCCTGATTATCTGGAGCTGGTTCTCTCTGACGAGCCTGTCAGACAAGGATATCTACAAGAGAGGCGCCGTTACCAAGAAGCCGTGGACTTAGCCTCGTTGGGACTTGTCCGACCTTTGATGTCCGGACGAGAACTACTGGTGCCGATGCTGGCAGGAGAAATTGAGCCGGAGGCCACCGTCCTTGAGCCCTCAGAGCTAGGCTACAAGACTGCGCAGGCCGGGCTGCATGCGGCACTATGTCCTCTGTCAGAAGGTGAGCAGATCCAGACGTTTTTCTTTGCTTTGCGGGAGTCGCTTTCACTTATCTACTGGCCAGTCTACTTGGTGGAATTTGCGGTTCCGCGGGGAAGATGCTTTGTGGCAGTGGACGGGCGTGACGGAACTATAAACTCCGCTTGCGCTCCAAGCTCCAAGCTGAGGAAATGGGCCAGAACGGCCGCTCGGCTGTTTGGGGGCGGGAGCTACTCCCCAGGGGAGGGCGGAAGCTATGCCTCGGGGGAGGTGACATATCACGACGTCTTTCACGGTTGAACTTGTTCCGTTGCTTTGCTCTCAGTGCGGCGGAGGTTTATACGGCGGAGACGAAGCCGCGGTCTTCCTTTGTCCTGGATGTGTGCGCGGATATGAGGTAGGAGAAGATGGACTGCATCGCGTGCCCATCGCAGTCGCGGCCCCGAGCTCCAGAGTAGCTGTTGGCTCAGTTGTGCAGTACCTTGGTTTTTGGCGAGTGTCGGCGCAGGTAACCAGCGGACCGGAATCCGTATGGCGGCATCTTGAGCGTCGTCTAGGTGGTCAGCCTTGCTACTTCTACATTCCGGGGTTTTCCTGGCGGCGAGCGGAGGTCCAGCAGCTCGGAGTGAGAGTGACACAAGCTCAGCCGGCGTTGGATCTGTGTTCCGAGCCGGGCTGCTGGGGTGTAGTCGGTGCTAGTGTGGCGCAGGTTGCTGCCGGAGAACTGCGGGCTGGCGCTACGGTGTTACCTGTCTTACTCGGTTACAAGGACGCACGAACTCTTACCCGCTTTATTTCTCTTGCCCTCGAGGTGGCGTCATCGGATAGCGTTCAGCTTGAGGAGTATGAAATCAAGCCTTACCGAGAAGAGTTGATATTCATTCCAGCGGTGAGAGACGCGCGCTTTGTCCAGGATGCGGGGTGGCGGCTTCTACTAGAAGAGTTCGACAGTTTGATAGCCTAAGAGAACAGGTGGTCGGGGGCAGAAAGTTGGCTGTGGGCGGTGAAGAAGTGCTCAAGCGGCCGCGGAATAAAGGGGGACGTCATGTCGGAAGTAGACGAGCGCATTCAGCAGAGCAAGAACTGGCTTGAACGCATAGCCGAGAAGATCCCGCTGTACAAGGGCTACAAGCAAAAAGAGCTAAGACGCGAAGCCGACAAGATGGAACGCACGTATACTGCAAGTCGGCTAGACGATTGCCTTGCCAAGCTGGAAAGTCTAAAGGCCGCTTTGCTTCAGGCGGGGAAGCTTGACTTGTTAGACGATATCGATGCGGTCATGCGAAAAGTACGGCGAGTAAAGGACCGCATCCAGTTTGCAGACTACGGTTATGCCGGTCTTTTTGACGCGACAAAGGTGGACGAATCCGTGCTTGACCAATTGCGGGCATTTGATGCGCAAATCGATCAGGAGACAGCAGCAGTTGTTCAGCTTATCGATGCACTTGCTGCTGATAGCCCCTCTTTGGCCAGCGATGTACAGCTACTTGGCGCGCGTCTTGAAGAGCTGGACAGTCATTTTGATGAGCGCGAAAACGTTGTCACCCGGGCAGGGAGGTAAGCCATGGCTCTCATGGATCTTATTGAGTTTGTAGACGAAGCGGGGAACGAAATAGCCCACCGCATACCTGAGCAGGGCTCGGGAGAGTTTAAGCTCGGCGCACAGCTCATAGTCCGCGAGAGTCAGTGGGCGGTCTTTTTCCGCGATGGCAAGGCGTACGACGTGTTCGAGGCCGGTCGCCATACTCTTACCACCCTGAATCTGCCGCTGCTTACCACGGTTCTCACGGCGCCTCTCTATGGCGACACCCCCTTCCGGTGTGAAGTTTACTTTGTCAGCAAGCGCACCTTCACCGACCTTAAGTGGGGTACGGCTGAACCCATCCTTTTCCGGGATTCCGAGTTCAAGATGATTCGGCTGCGCTCAAACGGGATCTACAGCTTCCAGGTTACGGATCCCAAGTTGTTCGTGGTCAAGCTCGTGGGGACTCGGGGAATTTACACAAACGCGCAGATTGAAGACTTCTTGCGGGGAATTATCGTCGGACGGTTGGCGGACATTCTGGGCGAGACCTTGGACTCCGTGCTTGATCTTCCGCGGTACTTCGACGAATTGGGCGCCGGTCTCAAGGCGCGGATCCGCGATGACTTCGCTCAGTATGGGCTCGGCATGGTGGACTTTGTGATTAACGCCATCACGCCTCCCGAGGATGTTCAGAAGCGGATCGACGAACGCTCCGGCATGGAGGCGATTGGGGGCATGGACCGCTACTTTCAGTTCAAGGCTGCCCAGGCGGTCGGTGACCTGGCCCGAGCGGGAGGCGGCGGCGGTGAAGGAGCAAGCACGGTAGGCACGGCAGCCTCGGCTGGGCTAGGTCTGGGCGCCGGCGCCGGACTTGGCATGATGATCCCAGGGATGCTCCAGCAAGCCATGGCTAGTGGCGCTCAGCCCAAAGTACGTTGCCCAAAGTGTCGGAGTGACATTCCATTTACAGCCAAGTTCTGCCCGGAATGCGGAGCCAACCTGTCTGCTACGGTTACCTGTCCGCAGTGCGGATCCACGTTGCCAGCGACTTCAAAGTTCTGCGCCAACTGCGGTCACAACTTGGCCGCTCCGGCTGCTTCGAGTGCGCCAGGTGAGGCGGCTGACTCCTCTGGAAATCCTGCGAAATAGGGGTGGCTTGTGACAAAGCGATTAACGAATCTCGGGTTTAGCCGCGTGCTTCTGTCCGGCCGCGTCATCGCGCTTGCGCTGGTTGCGGTTGCTCTTGCCGCGCTGTTTCTGGTTGGTTTTCCTTCAGCCGCTGCACAGGCAAAGGACGTCCGTATTCAAACCATGGACGTCACCCTGGCGGTTCAGGAGAACGGTGACGTGGTCGTTGATGAGAAAGTCACGTTTTACTTCGAAGGTAACTATCACTTTGTCGCCCGAGATATCCCAGCACAAAATACGGAGGGAATCACCGATATAGCTGTTTACGATGAAAGCGGCGCGCCTCTTCCCCGCGGCGATCAACCAGGTACTTATTCCACATTTAGAGAAGGCGATACGGTCTACATCCAGGTGAATTTCGACCTTGCCGACACAGCTGCCACGTGGACTTTTCACTATCGCGCCAAGAAGGTGATCCTTTTCTGGAACGAGGGTGACGAGCTTAGGTGGTATGTGTTGGACGACACCAATACCATTCCTGTAGACCGTCTCCGTGTAACCGTGACCATTCCTGATTCGGTTCCAGCTGAGCAAATGACCCATGCTGTCCAAACTATGTTCGGGATTGAGGCGACTGTGTCTAGTCCTAGTCCCTCTACCCTGGTTTACGAGGCTGCCGGGCTTCCCGCCTACGCTAAGTTTTGGACGGTCACTGGGTTTCCTAAAGGAGTAGTTAAGTATGTGTGGACTCCCCGCAGACTGGCGGCCTTTGTCGTGCCGAAACTGGGTTTTGCCTTGCCGATCATATTCTTCCTGGCGCTCCTTCTTATCTGGCGGCGCCGCGGCAGAGACGAGCCGGCAAGTGTTTACGCACGATATGTGACTGAGCCTCCGTCTGATCTGCCGCCGGCTCTTGCTGGAGCCCTGATTGATGAGAAGGTGGATGTAAAGGAAGTTCTTGCCACTATTATCGATTTGGCCCGTCGCGGCTATTTAGAGATCACTGAAAGCAATGAGTCAGGACGCAGGCGAAGGCCGCTGACGATATTCACACGCTGCAAGCCACTGGACGATCTCCAAGGTTTTGAGGCGAAGGTAGCCCAGGCTCTATTTGACCGCGGTCACCCCGATCAGGTGACAGTGGACCAGTTGCGCAATCGCTTCTATAGCCACATTCCGGGTATTGTGGAAGAGATCTATAAGGAAGTGACCGCACGCAAGCTCTTTCACCGCAATCCCAAACAAGTGCGTAGTCGCTGGGTGGCGTACGGCATTGGGGTTGCCGTGGTTCTCGGTTTGATCACCGTGGGACTAGCTATGGCGGATGTGGGCGGCTGGGGTTGGTTCATGTTTGGGGCGATTATCTCGGTAGTTATGGTGTTTGTGTTTGGCCGATACATGCCGCAGCGAACCGCCAGGGGGGCAAGTGAGCAGCGCAAGTGGGAGGCATTCCGCAATTACCTCAGGGATCTTACTCGCTTTCAGGATCTTGAAGCTGCAAAGGATACTTATGAGAAGTATCTTCCCTATGCGGTCGCGTTCGGGGTGGAGAAGGAATGGACTCGGCGCTTTGAAGGGCTCGAGGTTCCTCCGCCCACCTGGTACCACCCCCCAGTCATAGTAGGTGGCGGGTGGTACAGAGAAACTGGTCCGCTTGGACCTTACCCGGCTGGCGGCGGGTCTGTGCTGGATGGACCAGCCGGCGGCGGAATTCCTAGGGTGCCGGGGGGAAGTGGCGGTGGAATAAGTTTGGACACTATTTCCGATGGACTGTTTCGCAGCTTGAACAGCATGTCACAAGCTCTCACCTCGGTTCCGTCTGGTACGTCCTCTACACGTGGTGCTTTTGGAGGTGGAGGCTTCTCCGGCGGAGGGTTCGGTGGCGGCTTCTCAGGCGGCGGTGGCGGCGGCGGATTCCGAGCGGGCTAGAGCGGAGGCTATTGTGCGGACAAGAATACTTGGCGTCGTGCTAGTGATTGTGGGTCTGGGGGTAGCCAGCTGGCTTATCACCGGCTTAGCAGAAGCAGGGCCAAATTCCCCCAAGGCAGGCTATGTTCTTGGGCTTGTGCTGTTCTCCCTTCCCTTTGTGGCGGTGGGACTTTACTTGCTTCTTGTGTCGCGCGGGGAAGTAAAGGCTGAAACCAAAGCCGATAAAGAGCGGCTGATCCTAAACGCCGTTATGACCCGGGGACGCGTCAGCATTGCCGATTTAGCCATCGAGTGCGATCTGAATCGAGAGCAGGTGAAAGAGCACATATATGACCTCATCGGCAAGGACCTATTTCGCGGATACGTAAACTGGGAGCGGGGTGAGCTGGTCTCAGCCGAAGCAGCTCAGATCAAAGAGGATACTTGCCCCAATTGTGGAGGTCGGGTTGAGCTGGCCGGCAAGGGGCTCGTGCGCTGTCCTTATTGTGGGACAGAGACTTATCTGTCTGCGGCTCCGCCTGGGGGCAGCCAATCTGGAGGCGGGAGTAGCTAGTTGCGCGGTTGTTGCGCAGCCTGTGGAGACTTTTTGCTTGAAAGATGAGACCTTTAGAAGAAGACCTACAAGCAGCTAGGGCTTTTCACGGCCACCTGTGCCACGGGATGGTCATGGGTGTAAGGATGGCGCGGTACGCGTGTCGAGCGCTGGGGATTGAAGATCCCCTTTCCCACCGCGACTTGGTGGTGTACGTGGAGATGGACCGGTGCGCCAGCGATGCGATAAGTGTGGTGGCGGGGGTGACGCTGGGACGACGAAGACTCAAGTGGGTTGACTATGGCAAGATGGCCGCTACTTTTGTGGACCTTGCTACCGGCCGGGCAGTGCGCGCCGCTGCTCGCCCCGAGGTGCCCCATGCAACTCGTGAGCACGATCCTCTTGAGTACTGGAAGAACTGGACGGACGAAGAACTCTTCACGCTAACTCCTGTGCGCATGGATATCCCAGAGGCCGACCGACCGGGAGCGCGGATACCAAGTGTCCACTGCCAGAGCTGCGGAGAGTTGGTTAGGGACGGGCGGGCGGTTACGCAGAACGGAAAGACTCTCTGCAAGGCCTGCGCGTTTGGCGCTTACTACCAGCCGCTTTAGCGACTAACCTGATTAGCGGTGTGGATGCGCAGCGCCGCTTAGGCGTATAGCTTTGACAGCAGCCTAAAACTCAACAGTTGCCGAGGTTGTCGTCGAGCTGCGGGTAGTGGTCGTGCTCGGCGGGGCCGTGGTAGTTGTGGTTGTTGTGCCAGTTCCTACCTCGATCTGGCGCGGGATCATCGGGTAAGTGCTGACAAACTTCTCGACCTTCTTCCGGCCGTCCGGCCACGTGATGGTGCGCGTGACCGTAATCTGCTTGCCGTCCTGACCGGGGATCTTGACTACCGTTGTCCCCACGCTGAGCGAGGGGTTGGTTATTGTCACCTCTGTTTGCGGAACTATGTTGTAGAACTCGCTCGTGGTGTAGGTGACTTTGCGCCCGTCCGAGGTTCCGTAGATGTTAAAGGTGGTTCTAATACCGTCAGATGTTCCACGGATCCAAATGTAGTGGTCTGTATCGTTGCGAAAACGCAGGTTAGGTCCTCCAGCAGTGACCGTGGCGTCACGACCCTTGGGATAGTGCTCTATGTACAGGGAGTGGTTGTGGCGCTCTACAATCTCGAGTCCGGCAAAAAAGACTGCGTTAAAGAGCGTTGTGGCCACCTGGCAGATACCGCCCCCGAAGACGTCCTCCAATCTTCCAGGTCCTACAATACCGGGAGCTAGTTTGTAACCACGGGCCTCGGTCCGCGGCCCGATTTGCTTATCGAAATCGTAGATCTCTCCAGGGGCCAAGATCACGTCGCTTGCATACTTGGTGGTGATCCGCACGTTGACCTGGCGATTGGGCGTGCCTACCCACTCGGTGGTGAAGCCAGCCAGTTTGTCCTTGATGCCCATGGCCTCTGCTTCTTCAGTGGTGAGGTCTGGCTCCACCGGCCGTACCACCACCCGCGCCACCCTTCCGGACTCCTTAAGAGCAGCTGCGGTTAGGGCTTGCGCGGTTTTCTCCCGATCAAGCTCCTCACCCGGCGCACCCGGAACCACCCATGCCTTGTTTCCATCGCTGTCAAAGCTAGCGTTCACAGGCTCTTTCCTTACATTCTCAGCCACCATGTCTAGGAAAGGCGCCATTTTTTCTGCTGATAGATAGGGCACTAGCGTTGCTATCCCATCTTTCTTTTCGGAGCCGAAATCCATATATGCAGCGATCTCTTCCGGCCCAAGTGTCCAGCTTCCGCTGTCGCCCACTAGTCTTATCGGAGCGCTGATCATGATCTGGGCTTGCTGCTTTGCTGTCTCAGTGTCCTCAGCCTGTACTTCGGGCTCTTTGAGCATCATCGGGATTTCGATGTCCGTTGAATGGAGGCTAAGGAGAATTTCGGTCAGCTGTGTCTTCAGAGCCGCACGGTCGACTACTCGCCCTTTCTGGCCCTCGATGACCTTGATCTTCTTGCCCTCGATGGCCAATCCAGCGTTCACCGGAGGCACATCTATCTCTTGAGCCACGTCTTCGATAAGGCGGTCAATGAGCTTGCTATCCACAGTCCCTGGCAGGGGAACGTCGGTGCCCGAGAAGTAGAGCTTAAAGCGGCGCATAAGGTCCACAATAATGTTGCTTTCGCGTGTGTAGGCAAAAGCTTGAGACACTGCCGACTCGACATCTATCTTTGTTCCCAAGCTCTTAGGCAGTATCTGCCAGCTCTTATCGCCGCTTCTTAGGGTAATCGGGCTTCGGAGTGCTTTCTCGACTTTTTGGTTGACGGCGGCCCGCGCCTCATCTTTGGTTAGACCTTGTACTTCTTGTCCCGCAATGGTGATCCCATTGTGGATCTTGTTGTAGTACAAGGCAGAGTCCACTAGGATGAAAACGACAATAAGGAACACGACCGCAGCGGCTGCAAAAAGAGGGATCAGTCTCCTCCTTTTGCGCGCGCGGGTAGATCTGCTCCTTGGCTTTCTTGGGACAGTCTGATTGTTCAAGGCGAGTGCAACCCCTTACGGCGAAGGATGATACAGGATACCAAATAGAAGCGGCTGTTATGACTAAGAAGCGGCTGTTATGAGCAAATACAAGCGGTTGTGACGAGGCCTGAAGTGTGTGACTTTGAGACCAAGCCAAAGCTGTGCGATCTCCAGACCAACCGCGCGAGCTTGTTCTCCGGGTGTTTCTACTCATCACACAGTGAAGGTTCGCAGTCAGCGGAGGCTTTCCCTGCAAAAGTTGATGCTAGGCTGCAGATCGCAGTAGCGCGAGGGCTGCTCGGGTCGTCTTTGGCCAAGCGAGTGATGCTGCTTGCGCGCCTGGCTGGCGCCGACTTGGGGCATTCGGAGCGCCAGCCCGCCGTGGGATGGGTTTCGGGAGAGGAGTTAGGGAAAATCGCTGGACTCTCCCGGGCGGCAGTGCATAAGCACATAGAGAAACTACGGGCAACCGGTTTTGCAATAGTGCCGGCTGCCGGCGCTGGTTACCGACTTACTCAGCCTTTTGGTGATCTACTTGTCCCCGAGGCGGTGGTGTATCACTTGTTGGCAGAGGACCTACCGCCACTCGGATTGCCCTACCGGTACATGCCGGAGTGCTTGTCAACCAACCTGGCACTGAAAGATCTTGCGGAATCCGCTGTTTCCGGGACCACCATTGCGGCAGACTGCCAGACCGCTGGGAAAGGCAGAATGGGAAGAACCTGGGTCAGTCAACCTTTCAAGGATCTGGCCTTTTCCGTACTGCTGCGACCGCAAATGGCTCCATCGGACGCTCCGCTTCTTTCGCTTGCTGCGGCTCTGGCTGTTGCTGAGACGCTCGAGAGCCTGCCAGGGCTTGGCGGGCGAGTAGGGATCAAGTGGCCCAACGATGTGTTAATTGAAGGCAGAAAAATATCCGGCATCTTGCTTGAGGCCGCCGTGGAAATGGACCGAGCGAACTGGGCTATTGTCGGCATTGGAGTGAACGTGAACAGTGAGGCGGGCGCGCTTCGGCGAATTCTCGCCGAAGCGCGCCCGGACGAGTGGCGCGATCGCCCAGAACCGGTCTCGCTTCTTGCTCTCTTGGGAGAGCCGGTACCGCGCGCGGCTTTGCTTGCCTGCCTGCTCAGGCGTCTTGGCGAGTGCGTCGCCCTGGCCGAGAAGACCGGAGGCCGCGAGCTCTTACTGGAGCAAGTGCGTAGGCGGGATGTCATCAGGGGTAAGAGGATCAGAGTTGTCTTGGGCAGGTCGCCCGAGGACGCTCTAGAGGGAGAAGCTGCAGGCCTAGCCCCCGGAGGGCAGCTGACGCTGCGCTCCTCTATCGGTGACACCTTCTTGGTTGCGGCCGGAGACGTAGTGCTACTTGAGGAACAACGGGCAAGTTAAGTGGTTGCTTAACCTGCATGGTCGAGGCTGTAAACCACCGTAGCAAGAGCGGTTGACAACTCGCCGGCCCGTAAGTAGACTGGTGCGACCACGAGACGAAGCTGACCATAAGACAAAGCTGCGCTGTGGAGCGTGTACGAGAACAAGCGCCGAGGCTGGGTGAAACGAACAAAGGAAGGATTGTCATGCAAGACAGGGTTTCTCCTCCTAGAGACGTTCGCCGCCAATTAGCGGGTGATCGCCCACCAGCAGCCGCGTTGGGGGCGCGTGCGAGCGGAGTCTCAACCGGCCAGAGGACCCAAGGGGTGAGCCGAGGCCGGGCTGCGCGGTGGGCGCTTGGCATCGCTATTGTCCTGGCAGGAGTGGGACTGCTTGCCGCAAGCGCTTGGCTTTCGGTCCCCTTCTATCCGGTGCCGATGACGATGCAAACTCTAGCGGTTCTCTTAGTGGGCGGACTGCTTGGCCCGCGAATGGGAGCAGCAACGGTGGCAACCTACCTGATGGCCGGCTTAGCCGGGGCGCCGGTGTTCCATAACGGCACTTTTGGTCCAGCAATTCTTTTTGGACCTACCGGAGGATACCTTGTGGGATTTGTCCCTGCAGCAGCGCTCATGGGATGGTTTGCCCAAAGGAGCAGACAAACCACTGGAATCCGTGAGTTTGCTTTTCTTGGGGTAGGTGCTGTTCTTGCCGAGGTAGTCATCTATGCCGTGGGAGTTCCCTGGCTGTCAGTCTATGTTGGTAGTATAGGCAAGGCGCTCCAAGTAGGGATGGCGCCCTTTGTGCTAGGAGACCTTCTAAAGATGGCCGTGGCTATTGGGGCTCTGCGACTTGGGACAGGCGTGCGGCGGCGCAAGAACATGCTGCCGCGAGAAGGAGCTCGTTAGGTCTTGAACATATTTGAAGCGCTGATCCTGGGGGTAGTTCAGGGGCTGACTGAGTTTCTGCCTATATCGAGCTCCGGGCATCTGGTGCTGGTCCCGGAGTTTCTAGGTATATCGGCTCCCCCTCTGAGTTTCAGCGTGCTGGTCCACTTGGCCACGCTGGTGGCGGTGGCAGGCTACTTCGTTTGGGACCTTAAGAACATGGTCCTCTCAGTTGTGGCTCCAAGAAGACTACGCGACCAGCAGGCTGTCAAATACTGGCGTCGTCTGTTGCTATGGCTCGTAATAGGCTCGGTGCCGGCTGCTCTAGCCGGCCTTCTGCTTGGTGACTTTTTTGAGCGTCTTTTCGCAAGCACACTTGCTGTCGGGCTTTTTCTCATCTTGACCAGCCTGCTCTTGCTGGGTGCTGACCTCGCTGTTTCGAGGAGAAAAAGACCTCCGAGAGAGTTGGGTTACATGCGGCCCCTCGACGCCTTGATAGTGGGTTGTTTCCAGGCCCTTGCCATCGCTCCTGGGCTAAGCCGCTCTGGGGCTACTATCGCCGGTGGAACTTTTCTAGGCTTTGATCGGCCAACAGCTGCTCGTTTTTCGTTCTTGCTCAGTATTCCTGCGATCCTTGGCGCCTTCGCAATGGAGCTGAAAGATATCGGGGGCAAGTTTGTCACTGGTAGCGGGTGGGCATATGGACTGGGAGCGGTGGCTGCGGCGGTCTCGGGGTTTGTAGCCATTCACTTCCTGCTACGCTACCTGCGGGAGCGGAGCTTGAGAATCTTTGGAATTTACACCGCTGCCCTGGGTCTGTTGGTAGTGGTGCTTTCGTTGATCTAAGGGGCACTTTGCTTTGATCCACGACAGACCTTGTTCGTGAGGAAGGCGCCTTGTTTGGATATTGCTGCAAGTGTGACGGTGTCCGCGGAGGCAGTAGCCCTTGGTTTGCCTTGCGGTCAACGGCGTTTTGGCTGGCGGCCGCCGCGATATGTCTAGGTGCCGCGGGCGTATCACTACTACTTCCGCTGGCGGATGCTCTTGCATCACCGGCGTCGGTGGTATTCCGCGGCGCGTCCGATTCAAAACAGGTGGCTCTCACATTTGACGATAACACCAACACCAGTCGGGCGGTGGCCACTCTGCGGGCATTACGCGAACATCAGATACCTGCCACGTTGTTCCTAATCGGGACCGCTGTGGAGCAGACGTCGGCCATAAACCAGGAAATCCTAAGGGGGCTGAGTGAGGGACTATTCGAAGTGGGGGACCACAGCTGGTCGCACCGGGTGCTGACAGGACTGTCTTCCACGGCACTCGCGCGCGAAATTGGCGCGAGCGCATTGGCGTTTCAGCAAGCTACTGGAGGCCGCACTGTCCCCTTGTTTAGACCGCCATATGGCGAGACAAATGCGAGAGTAGCCGAAGTGGCTGGTCAGAAGGGCTACAGATACGTGGTGCTGTGGGATGTAGACCCACGCGACTGGGCGGGAGGTTCTGCCGCAGCGATTGCCGATCACGTGCTTAGCCGGGTCCGGAGCGGGAGTATTGTTGTCATGCACCTTTCGGCTCCCAACACCGCGGCGGCGATTCCGAGAATTGCCCGAGGTCTAAGAGCCAAAGGCTACGAACTAGTCACTGTCTCGACGCTGCTCAAGGGCAGCAGGATGTTCCTTGATGTCGACTCAGCTACGGAAACAGGAGCGGCCATTGCTCAGATGGTGACAAAGGGCTTTATGTCCGGCTACGATGGCAACTACTTTGGTCCCGGGGACCTGATAACGCGGGCCCAGGTAGCCAAGGTGGCCACTCTGGTGGGAGGTCTGCACACTTCCACTGTGGAGAATGTCTCGAATCCCAGCTTTGTCGACGTGCCAGTCCGCAGGGACAGCACGGGGCAAGTACTTGCCTATCCCTTTGATTTTGTGGAAGAAGCAGCACGAGCTGGGCTTGTGGTTGGAAGCATAGCCCCCGATGGCCGCTTGATGTTCTCGCCTACCCAACCGGTGAGGAGGTTGCACCTGGCGCAATTGCTGGCGCGCATGTTGAGACAGCTGAAACACTGTGGGGCCCAGGAGTCCGGCAGCGCCGCTCTTGCCTACGAAGCCGGGAACAACTGGTTTACGGACGTGCCTGAGTACGCCAGGGCCGACGTGGCTCTCGTGGTGCGGTACGGAGTGATGAATGGGTATTCTGCTTCTTCGTTTCGGCCGTGGGAGTATGCCAAGCGTGGCCAGGTAGCTCTAGCTATGTCCCGGTACCTGGCTGTGCCACAGGCGACTGTGCAAGCTGGGAGCTGGTAGGGTAGGATGCCCGCGGCGAAGGGGTTTGTGTAACGGGCAGAGCGACTATAGCTCTCAAGCCTCCGCCCTCAAGAGGTTCAAGCTCAACGCTTCCTCCGTGGGCCGTTACCACAGACTTCACGATGGAAAGCCCAAGACCGAAACCACCCGTCTTGCGGCTCCGCGACCGATCCGGGCGGTAGAACCGGTCAAACAGCCGCTGCACATCTTCTTTTGCTATGGCGGGGCCGCTGTTTGCAACCTCCAGGACGGCTTGGTCCGCGGCTGTGTAGGTTCGCACTGCAAACCAGCCGTTGTCTACGTTGTGTCGAATGGCGTTTTCCACCAAGTTGGCGATCATTCTTTCAATCAGGTAGGGTTCTCCCCTCATTGGAGCAGGACTTAGGTCCAGATCAAGTTTAAGCCCGCGCGCGTCGGCTTCGGCGGCGGCGCGTTCCACTTCCTTTTGGGCTACTTGGGCAAGATCCAGGTCCACCATGCTGGGAGGACTATCCGCGCGGGCGAGTACGAGGAGGCTGTCGATTAGCCTTTCGCTTCTCTCCACCGCTTCGGTGATTGCGGCGCCCATCTCTTGAAGCTCTTGCGGATCGGGGTCGGGATTGCTAAGGGCCACGTCAATTTCGGTACGGATAATTGTGAGCGGAGTGCGTAGCTCGTGCGAAGCGTTGGCCACAAAATCCTTCTGCGCTTGGAAAGCAGCATCCAGGCGCCCCAGCATCTCGTCAAAAGTATCCGCCAGTTCTTTCAGCTCGTCTCGCGGCCCTTTAAGAGCGATTCGTTCGTGTAGGTTCGAGCTCGACAGCCGACGCGCCGTAGCTGTTATGGCCTGCAAAGGACGCAGCATTCGGCCTGCAAGCACCCAAGCAAGCCCAAACGTGAGCACGGTAATAATCCCTAGGGCAAGCAACGATCTTGTCCACAGCTGGCGAAGGGCTTCCTCCTTAAGCTCATACTGTGCCTGCCGCAGCAGCTGTGGGACGGAGAGGAGCACCCCGTCCTGAGTTTCCACATAAAGCTCCAATCCTCCCCGGCCGGGTCGCCGCAGTCCGCCGGGCTGGAGTAGGCCACCAAGGTCGTTTCCCGGATAGGTTACTTCCAAGAGTTCTTGGGGAATGCCAAACTGCTTGGCTACTGCCGCGCGTGCTTTTTCGGGGGCCACTGCCAGGCTGTCGCGAACCAAAAAGTAGTTGATGGCAATGAGTAGAACGCCAGCAATCAGGAACAGCGTGCCGTACCACAGGGTCAGTTTCAGCCTGATGGTAAGCCCACGTCGCCGGCTTGGCGGAGCTGTCTGAGCCATCTGTTGCTGCAGGTATTTCTTGTCAGGCCGAAACATTTTCAGGATCTGCGTCTGCAGGGTCATGCGCTTGCTCTTCGCCTTCTTGGGGTATCCGATATCCCACGCCGGGAATTGTCTCGATCAGCGGTGGATCTCCAAGTTTGCGTCGCAAGGTCATAATTGTCACCCGCACTACGTTGGTGAAGGGATCGGCGTTTTCGTCCCATACTTTCTCCAGCAACTCTTCTGCGCTTACCACTCTGCCGCGGGCAGCCAGTAGGGTATGCAGGACTCCGAACTCCTTCTTTGTCAGTCCAAGATCGCGCCCTGCCCGTTCGGCAGTATGACGAGCAGGATCCAAGACCACGTCTGCTACTCGTAACACAGGGGGCAGGGGCGGTACTGCTCGCCTAGCAAGAGCACGGATGCGCGCAACAAGCTCCTTCAGTGAGAAGGGCTTAGGCAAATAGTCATCAGCGCCCAAATCTAGCCCGGTTACACGGTCTTGGATAGAACCGGCGGCGGTTAGCATGAGAATCCGTGCCAAATTTCCCTTTTCTACCAGCTGCTTACACACTTCGTCGCCGTGAAGCACTGGTAGGTTGCGATCAAGGACGATCACGTCATACTGATTGACAGCGGCTTTGGCCAGGGCTGCTCGCCCATCGTAAACGACGTCTACAGCCATGCCCTCCCGACGCAACCCTCGGGCTATGGTCTCGGCCAGTCTTTCTTCGTCTTCCACCAAGAGAACTCTCATTGTCTTCCTCGCTTTGGGAAGAGCAAGAGAGATGATACGCCACCGCCCGTAAGGCGCCCATAAAGGGCGCAACTGCTCAGGGATCGCTCAGAGGCTATTTGGCTACATCGCAGTGAAGCCCGCGCGACTTGACCGCAGCACACGCTGCGTCAAGAAATTCTTGCGATGGTGGCTCCACGTCAGGCATGGGGTACTCTCGCCCCAACTGGGCGTATTTTTGTTGGCCATAGCGGTGATAGGGCAAGAGATGGACTGACGCGTGCGGGGCTTCAGTGGCCACTAGTTCGGCTATCTGGCCAATGTCGCGCAGGTTGTCATTGAAGCCTGGAATCACTGGTATGCGGACTACAAGCGGGACCTTGCTGGAAGCTACTTCAATGAAATTGCGCAAGATCTGCTTGTTTGTGCACCCCGTATACTGGTAATGAATGTCGGGGTCAATATGCTTAATGTCGTAGTAGAACAGGTCTACGTACGGAATAAGCTTCCGCAAAGCTTCAAGACTTCCCTGTCCAGATGTGTCAAGGCAGGTGTGAAAGCCAGCCTCCTTACAGGCTTTAAGTAGTTCCAAGGCAAACTCAGGTTGCATGAGGGCTTCGCCGCCGGAAATGGTAACGCCCCCGCCTGAGTCGCGATAGAAGTCGGCATCGCGCTTTACCACCGCCATAACTTCTTCGACGCTCATTTCCTTGCCTGAAATGCGAAGTGCATCATGCGGGCAGGCTTCTACGCACGTGCCGCACGCTTTGCAGATGTCGCGGTCTATCACAATGCCCTCGGGGCCTACGGAGATAGCTCCCTCGGGACAGGCACCCACGCAGCGATAGCACTGCTTGCAAAGGCTTCTCCTATGCAAGAGCTGCGGAGCCCTCTCTTGAGATTCAGGATTGGAGCACCACAAGCAGGTAAGAGGGCACCCTTTAAGAAACACTGTGGTCCTAATGCCGGGTCCGTCGTCGATGCTGTAGCGTTGAATATTAAAAACCATGCCCTTCGTTGTGGTCACTACCGTTCACACTCCTCTGCAACTGTCACAGCAAGCCCGGAAGCGCCGCGCCTGCGCGGCGCTTCCGGGCAAGTCATACCCTCAAACGGCCAGCCCCTCCGGCCAGGTCCTGTACCTATCAGCCAGGTAGATCCTTGGCAGGCCGTCCCAAGCTGGGCTGCCTCACATTCTGTCTTACACCTCATGCATTGTGCGCTCTACGATCTCATCCTGCAACTCTGGTGGCAGGTCGACGAAGTAAGCGCTGTAACCGCCCACGCGCACCAGGAGGTCCTTGTGCGCTGCCGGATTCTTGCGCGCGTCGATGAGCTCCTCTGCACTGTGAATATTAAACTGAATATGCCAGCCGCCACGCTTCATGTAAGTCTTGATCAGAGAAGCCACCTTGCTCAGCTTTTCTGGCGTGTTAAGCACGGATTTGGACAATTTCATGTTGTGGGCGCAACCAGCCAATTCCTTTGTGTGTTCCCACTTAGTGGCTGAAAGGATATTTGCCGTGGGGCCGTTTACGTCCCCGCCCGCCATGGCAGACGTACCGCCGTCGTAGAGCGGTGTGTAGGCATAGCGGCCATTCGGCATGGCGCCCACCGCCTTGCCCTGGGTGACGTGCCCAGCCGCTGCACCCTTGAAAAGCATGGGCTTTTCGCCGGTAATGGGGTCGGGTCTACTTTGAAGGATACGCTGGGTCTCACGAGAGAGATAGTTGAAGATCTCATCGACGTAGTCGTCATCGTTGCCATACTTGGGAGCCTTTAGGCACATCTGACGAATGTCTTCATAGCCTTCCCAGTTGGCATCCATGGCCTCAAGCAACTGGGCCATGGTGATCTTCTTCTTATCGAAAACCAGGTATTTGATGGCCGCCAGATAATCGGCGCAATCGACAACTCCCTTATCGCCTACCCAGGATGCCCTGCACACGGGGTAACGAGCCGCTCCCTCGCGGGAAGTCATACCGGCTGGGATGCAGTCTTGGTAGAGCATGCCAGCGCGCAGGCCGCTCATGGGGCTATTCGCCGCTTCTGAAGTCCACCACAGGAAGTAGTGGTCGCGCATTTTGTCGGCGAAGTAATCCTCTTGCTTCAGGAAAGCTTCGTAGAACTGCTCGATCGAGGTGAACTTGGTCACGTCTCCGGTTTCCAGCCCCACCTTCTTGCCAGTACGCGGGTCCACGCCGTTGTGCAGGGTAATCTCCATGACTTTGGCCTGCACCAGGTTGAAGGCTCCGGCCATGTGCTCCGCGCACTCCAGGTGGTAGCCCAGGCAACCACTGGCGTTCCAATTGCAGGCGTCCTCAATCGGAACCCCGCGGTCTAGGTACCGCTGGGTGCCAAGGGCATCGTTGAGGAAGGCGGGGTTGCCGCCGCCAAAGTCGCGGTTGCACTCCAGAGCGTGAATGAGGAAGGCCTCATCCATATCCTCATGCCAGCGAATATAGACGGCGGGCTCAGACAGCTTGATCTGCCGCATAACCTCTAGAATGAGCCATGACAGCTCGTTGGTTAGATCGTTGCCGTCTTTGTCACGGCCGCACAGAGTTACATTCGGGAGCTGGCTACCGGGAGCGGCGCGATGCTCCCGCTTGATGGTTACCAGATTCTCCACTTCACGGATCTTAAGCCAGAAGGCGCCGATGAGCTCCGCCGCCTGTTGGCGGGTGATCTTGCCGCTTTCAATGTCCTTCTTGTAGTACGGGTACCAGAACTGGTCAATTCTGCCAATCGGGACTTCAGCCCGGTCGGAACTTTCCTTCCAGAAGGCCAAATGCTGGAAGCGGATGGCCTGAACGGCTTCCCAGAAGTCGCGCGGCGGCTCGGCCGGGACTCGCTCACACACATCGGCGATCTTGAGGAGCTCTGCTTTGCGCTTGGGATCGGCAGTCTTTTCGGCCATCTCGCGAGCCAAAGCGGCATGCCGCTTGGCGAATGTGATAACGGCCTCAAACATCACAATGATGGACTTAAGCAAGTACCACTTGCGCAGCGCCATCGCTGACCAACCTACTTGCTTGGCTCCCTCGGCCTTCATTTTTTCCATCTCGGCTTTGGCCAGGTTGATCACGTAGTTAAAGCCCTTGTCAAGAACATCTCCGCTGGGCTGACCTACTCCGCCGCCGAAGGCGCCGTTGCCCTGAAACAGGCCGCGATCAGGAAATTGCCGGACGGCGCGGCCTTCGAAGACCATGACGTTGTCAAAAAGGAGGTCGAAGTGTCCTGGACCAAGCTCGTCCTCGAGAGCCACATTTACGTAGTTCACGGGGTTCATGTGCTCGATCCAATACTGGGCGTCGGCCTTGAGCTTCTCGAGGTCTTCGGGGTCGATGATGGTAGTGGAGATGTCGCTAAGCTTGCGATCAAACCGCCCGCTTTCGCACATTGCAAGAACTTCGCGCGGCTTCATAGCGCATAGTACGTTGTTGCCGCGGATGAACTTGGTGGAAGAGCCTACGATGATCTCATCATCGCGGATGAGAATGGGGCACTCCTCCATGCGCTTCTTGAAGGCTAGGGCCCAGCGGTAGTCAAGCGGCAGCTGTTCAGTTTCCTTCCAAGACTCAGTGAAGAGGAGAGTGTCGTCGACGTACACCTGGGGCGCCGCGTCTTCCCACTCTTTCTTCAGCTTCTTGAGACGGTCGGTCATCACGACCGCGGAACGAATCTCTTGCGCCGCTCTCGGGTCAATCTTCCCCTGGAGCACAGGAATAGTCTCAGAATTGATAGGTGTCACTCTTACTCTCCCTTCACGAGTGTTACCTTATGAATGAGCGTCCTTGTGCGGAACCCCGGATTAGCGGCAAGTTCAGCATACGGAACATTATTTTGTAAATTGCTCGCTCAATTGTCCTTTTTCCCTCGAAATATGTCAAGCTAAACACCGGCATGACAGCCATCAAAACAGGCTCTTTGGCCACGGTACTCAACTTACGATCGCTTTACGCACAGGTGTCTATGATGCAGTCTAGAAAGATGTTGCATTCTCATCCCTGCTTGCGTGTTAAGAGTAGAATGACGGCGAGCGATTCTCGCGGGGAGGTAGCGGTATGAGTCATCGGAATGTTTCGCGTTCGGGCGTCCTTGGGGCGCTTGCGGCGCGTCTTTTTAGACGCCGGTTGTATTGGAGAGTGCTTGAGTTGGTTGTCGCCTTCGCTCTCGTCGGGGTGGCAGCTCTTGGACTCACCGGCTGCACGGTACAAATTGGAACCCAAAGCGAGGAAACAGCAAGTACGACTACTAGTACCATCGCGGTCGAGTCGCCGAGCACTACTACCACAAGCGAGGCGGTGGCTCCGATAACTCCCACCACGGGGCGACCAAACGTGGTCCCAAGTGGGCAGGGCATGGCCAGCCCGGCTGTACAGGTGGCGCGGATACTAGGGCCGAGCGTGGTGAATATTCGGGTACGATCAACCTACCTCAGAGGCCCGTGGCAGCAGGATTTCCAGGCCGAGGGTTCAGGGGTTATCTACACTTCCGACGGCATCATCATCACCAACAACCACGTTGTGACTGACAATTATGGCGACCCTGTGGACGAGGTCATCGTCACTTTAGCCACAGGGGAGACTTTGCCGGCGAGTATTATCGGTAGGGACCCGGTTACGGATCTAGCGGTCATCAGAGTAAAGCCGAAGTTTTCTCTCCCTGCGGCTACTTTCGTTACTGACCCTCCGACAGTCGGAGAGTACGCGATAGCCATTGGGAGCCCGCTGGGCTATGAGAACTCAGTGACCCTAGGAATCGTTTCCGGACTGGACCGGAGCATTGAAGGTGTGTATGGGCCGGAAGCCGCCGCTCTCACGGGTCTCATCCAAACGGACGCACCTATTAGCCCGGGTAACTCGGGTGGCGCGCTGGCCAACGCCAGCGGCCAGGTGATCGGCATCAACGTGGCCTATGAGGCCCCTCAAACAGGAGCTGTGAGCATCGGTTTTGCCATTCCCTCGGCAGTAGTGGTCAAGGTCGCAGACGAAATTATTAAGACCGGAAAAGCTACTCATGCGTACTTGGGCGTAAGTACAGTAACTGTCACTGAGCAGCTTCAGCGGCAGTTCAGGTTGTCCCGGTCGAGCGGCATTCTCGTGGCCGAAGTCACCCAGAATGGACCTGCTGACAAAGCGGGCATCAAGCAGGGTGACATCATCATCAAGATTGACGACCAGGAGATGAAGGAGTCCAGTGATCTTCTAATGGCCGTGCGAGACCGTAAACCCGGAGAGCAAGTCAAAGTCACTCTAGACCGCGACGGCCGGGAAATGGTGGTCACGGTGACCCTAGAGGAGCGCCCGCAGGGGCTGTAAAAGGCGAGGCTCCAAAGTCGCGGTCACCTAAGTATGGCGAAGCCGCGCTCCCCGCGAGGCGTTTCGTCGAAGATCTCCACGTTGGTCACCCGGGCCCACGGAGGGCCGATTCTGGTCCAGGCGAGCATTTCTTCCACTGCTTCGCGTGGACCTTCGTAGACGGCTTCAACTCGCCCGTCGGGTAGGTTGCGAACCCATCCGGAAATACCCAGTTCGGTTGCTTGTCTTTGAGTGTAGTAGCGGAAGGAGACTCCTTGTACTAATCCTTCCACAAAAACATGCACACGCACGATCTTGTCGTTCATTTTGGGTAACCGCACTCACCAACTAGGGGGACAAACACACAACCGAGTATGGGGGTCTCGCGGTACCGCGGCCGAGCCTGCGAAGGAGCGGGCTGGGCCTCTGAACCGGTGCTGGCGGCATCAGCCTGCGCAGCGGGCTCTGCTTCTGCATCTGGAAGGCGTTCTATCAGGCGTAGCTCCTGGTTGAACACCACTGTTACTGGTATGACCATCCGTCCACCAATGGCCAGCTGCTGGAGAAGAGGCTCGGGCACCGCCGGTGCCGCGCAGGTCACAATGATAGCGTCGTAGGGAGCAGCGTCCGGATATCCGAGCGATCCATCTCCCACTACCACGTGGACATTAGAGTAGCCTAGGCTTTCGAGGACTTTGCGGGCGCGCTCGGCAAGTTCAGGGTGGCGCTCCACAGTCCACACTTCTTTGGCTAGCTCTGCCAGAATGGCCGCCTGGTATCCCGAGCCGGTACCGATCTCAAGTACCCGGTCCTCCGGGGTTAGCCGAAGCAGCTCGGTCATGCGGGCTACCATGTACGGTTGGGAGATGGTCTGCCCAAGACCTATGGAGAGGGGACAGTCGTCGTAGGCAGCCCAGCGTTGTGTCTCCGGTACGAACAAGTGCCGGGGAACTTTCTCCATGGCCTGTAGGACTCTGTCGTCAGAAATGTTGCGGGCGCGCAGCTGATCCTCCACCATACGGTGTCGGAGTAAGGCAAAGTCTGCTTCCGTGGGTAGGTTTCGCATGTTGACTCGCCCTCGATCACAGAAACAGCCCGCACACAGTGCGGCTTCGCGCTACGCACTTAACGCCGCCACGTCCTGTCCCGCGGCACAGGCCTCTTCTGTTCGCGTTACACGCTCTCGGGTCACACGCTCTAATCTCGAAGGATTCGTAGCCCGCGATGTTTGCGTCTGCTTACCACCCTCACTCGGTAGAACACCAAAACAAGGAAGCACGTTAACAGAGCCCCTATAAGTGGGACCAGCACGAATAGCAAAGTGCCGACTAGTACAATGATGTCCACATAAAGACTGATGAGGACCAACGCGGCTTTCTCGGCGCTTGCGGGCCGCATGCGGCGCCAGACGTGATCGGCCAGGCCGGCGATAAGAAGACCCAAGATTCCGGTGACGAGCATGGCAACCCAGCCTTCGGGGGCCATGGCGGCTGCAAAAACCACTCCGCCAAAAATAATCTTTACAGGCTGCGTCGCCCGGGCAAAAATCACCGAACGCGAAAGTATCTTGTCGGCTGCCATCTCGATCACGGCCAGGCCAAGCAGCAGTCCGATCACCCACCAATTTTCTAGGAAGGCAAATGGGGTGTCGGTCAGGTGGGGAGAACTGGCAAATTCAAGCCGTGAATAAAGAGCAACAAACGCCAGAGGAAGAAAGGCCCGCAAACCGGTAAGAACAGCCAGTCCTGCCCCCATGCAGGCTCGTGCATAAATGCTGTCGAAGATCACGTCCACGCGATGAGGATAACATGAGAAGAAGGGACCGAAAGCTCAAGGAGACCCCGGTCCCTTCAAGATGTCCCCGGAAATTAGTAGTTCAGAGACCCCTTCGCGCAACAGGTCAGGCTACCTGCAACAGCTTTTGCCCGGCTAAATCAGGATTTCGCTAAGCGCACGGCGTACCTTTGGAACTCCCGGTTCCGCCGGGTATCCGACGGAAACAAGAGCTGTAGGAATGACGGTCTCGGGAAGTCCAAGGGCCTTTCGCATAGCTTCAGGGTCAAAGGCGGTCATGGGGCAAGCACCTAGCCCAAGAGAGTAGGCGCCGTTGACAGCGTTGCCCAGGGCGATGTGCACTTGCTCGCGAGCCCATTGAAGTCGCTGCTCGGGCGTCATCCGGTTAAGGAGGAGGTCAGAGGCCATCTGCATCATGCCCTTTACCCGGTCTTCCGGCCAACCGGCTGCAAGCAAGTTCTTCTCCGCACTCTTGATGATCGCCTCGCAGTCGACGTCAGCGCAAAGCACGAGCAGGTGCGAGCACGTGCGGACCTGCTGCTGTCCAAAAGTAGCCGCAAAGGCCTTCTCTTTTGTTTCCGGATCCGAGACAACCTTGATTTTCCACGGTTGCATGTTCATGGCCGAGATCGAGAAGCGGATCATCTCCAACAGCTCCTGAATCAGCTCTTCCGGCACCGGCCGCGGCTCGTACTGGCGAATTGAACGGCGATTACGGACAAGTTCTCCAAATTCCATGCGCCCTTCCTTTGCCTTGCGGTTTTTGCCTTCTCAGAGGTTCTTGTGGACTCAAAATGAGTATACAGCGCCCAAGGAGTGATAGAATCTCGCCGCCGGCACCTGGGCACCTGGCGTTCTCGCAGCCAGGACCTGCCACCCAGGCTGCAAGCTTGTTGCGTGTCCTGGGCAGCTGGTGGTGCTACCTTTCACGGTTTTGAGGCATGCCCCCGTAGCTCAGGGGATAGAGCAGAGGTTTCCTAAACCTCGTGCGTAGGTTCGAGTCCTACCGGGGGCATTTCCTCCTCACTCGTTGGGCTCTCGCCAGGGAAGCCTGGGGCTTCTGCGCTAGTCAGAGAGGAATTGGCCAATCCAGTCAAGCACCTCTTGTCTATCTATCCGATAGGCGAAGTCCGTCCCCCGGCAGAGTGAGTTCATCCCGAAAGAGGTGACGCCTACGATCAGGTTCGACTCCGGTCCGCCCAAGAACACAGGGCCGCCCGAATCTCCAGAGCAGGTGCCACCGCGGCCATCTCCGTTACCCTGGGTCTGCAGATTGTAGCCGTCAGTCAGGGCGCTTCTTAGGTTCACCAGCGTCGACTGCGCCATCAGCCGGGAGCGGTACGAGATGTTGGAAAGCGCTGAGTGTTCCTGGACCTTGTAGGTGAGGCCGTAGCCGCTCACCGTGAATATGGTGTTCCGAGTGCCGCGCTTGGTTGCAAGCTCGTCGAGGATTCCCGGCGCGGGAAGCTGGCCATACTCGCTCAGCTCGAAGGGCTCGTCCAAGATGATCACCCCGACGTCCTTGATGTTAGGGAACCCAGCGAAATTGTTGAAGCCATAGTTGTAAAGCAGGTGCCCTGTCCGCGAATTGCCGTCGGGCGAGTCACCGATGGGGTAGAGCGAGACCTGGTCATAACCCAGGGCCGGATCATAGTGTGCCCCGGCATCCTGCTGGAAGTACACCCGGGCCCAGGCCGCTCCCTCAGCGGTGTCCACCACGTGCCCAGCTGTCAAGACGACCGTCGGGCTGATGAGTGAACCGCTCCCCCGCCAGAGGAACTCCCCATCTGCGTCGTATATGACCACCAGTCCCACAAACGGGTGCTCGTTGTCAGTCACCCAGTTGCCGGTAATGGCAACTGCTGAGCCTGCTGCAAGCAACACAAACGCAACGATGATGATGGCAGCGACGAGGACTGCAGGCAGGGCACCTCGTCTATGCGCTTTAACCTTTTGCAGTTTTCCCATGTCTCCTTCTCCTCTGGACGCTCGCAAGGTTTTTAAGTAGGTGGAAGCTGTTGCAGTCCGGCTCGAGATACCAACGAAGGCGCTAGGCTTTGAAGGCAGCTAAGCTCTGAAGGTAGCTAAGCTTGTTCCCGCACTTGGCTCCGCCTGCCTCCGAGTCTAGGAGTACCTCCTTTGCCTGTCAACATCCCTGCAGTTGGTCTAGGGCTGCTGCTGCTGATGTTTTCTCCGCCGCAACAGGAGCACTGCCGCCGTGGCCATGCCCGCAGCTGCCACACCGCCTCCTACTGCCGCCCAGATGGGCACAAGTGCCACGAGTGGGTTCTCTTCTTGGCCGGTTTCTGCGGCAGCGACTAGGAACGAGCACGTTGCTTGACTTCCCAGGTAGTCGTTGTCTCCGGCAAAGGTCGCTTGGGCTGTCCACAGCCCGGGGCTGTCCAGATTTAAGGCAAACTCGAATCTTCCCTCGGCTGTCGTCTTGGCGGCGTGGGTGAGGGTGCTCCCGTCGGGTTGAGTGACGGCAAGGGAGACGGGGAGATCGACGCGGCCGGGGGTGACTATGCCGGCAAGGATGACCTGGCCGCCAACCGGGAAGCCCCCACCGCCTGCCGGCGAGGTTACTGCGAGCTTGAGCTCTGTTGGGGCTCGCTCGACTTGAATCTCGAGCGGCTTGCTGTCGGCCGGGCCGTAGTAGCCAGCGCCGCTCCAAGTGGCGCGGACTAGGGCTCGCCCTGCATGGGCCAGGTTCACCTTAGCCGTGAATCGCCCTCTCTCTGGGGTCATGCGCGCGACATCAGTCCATTTATTACCATCGTAGCTCGACTGAACAGTGACCACCCCTTTGGACAGAGGAAGATTCATCACCCCTTGGACCTGGCAGGAGCCGCCGACTCTCGGGGGACCGCTAGCAGGCACAGCTACCTGGCAGCGGTGCCAGCCGGTGTTGATATAGTCAGTCCCAGCGGTCTCTCCATCAACTCTTACTTCCACGCGCTGCTTGAAGTTTGCGGTAGCTCTGAAAACGATTGCGGCCGTCCCCTCTGGGAAAGAGACGTCCACGGTGGCCTGCTTCTGAGCATTACCTGCCCAGGCGAAATTCTCGGCCTCATCGCCCCACGGTCCCTCGTCCGGGTAGAAACCTCTTTTCAGGTAGGGACGAGCCTCGGCAGCCCCGACGTCTAGACGTAGCAGCGTTTTGCCAGCGGAGTCCTGAAACTCTATCCAGTCAAAAGCCGCACACAGTTCGCGGCGGTCATCGGAGCCGGGGTTGTCCTCGGCCGGGATGAATGACTTACCGAAGAAGAAGTCCAGGCGCCTGTGCCCAGTCGAAAGTTCTATCTCGGGGCTGTCGGCGTAGTAGGCGCGGGCGACTTCGGCCGCAGGCTTGGGTTGGTAGTTGACGTCTAGGATGCCAAAGGATGCTTCGATGTCAGTAAGCCCCTCCGGCCAGGAGATAGTCTTGGCTTTGGGCGGCCAGTTGAAGTCGGTCAACGCCCAGTTCAGCGCGCCAGCTATCTCCAGCCTAAGAAAAGCTGTCTCCAAGACTGCCTCGTAAACCGTTTTTTGCATGGCTTCGGAATAGAACTCATTCGGGCCGCGAGTGGAGAACCCGTATTCGGCAAGGACGATCGGCATAGGACGGCGCAGTCCTTCCTTCAGCGAGAGCAGCTTGGAGGCAAGCATGTCCACTGCTTTCTCGGGATCGTTCGCGTACTCCCAGAAAGCCTCGTTGTATGGTTCCATTTGGGCAGGTCCTTCCGAGACCAATATGTTCGGTGCATCGCCGCCCAGGAACTGAGGCATCAGGAAGTCGGTGAAGTCCTGCGTCAGAAGGCTGCTTGAGAGCCAGCAGAAACCCACGGTGATCAAGTGGTCGGGGTCCAGGGACTTTATGGTGGATGCCATGTTGGAAAGCAGCGTTACCATGTTGTCGCGGGTAGCCGCCGGATCCACTCCGTACGCCCCACCTCCAGTCGGTGCAGGGGGCTGCAGCATGGCGCCGTCGAGGTCGGTACACAGGTCCCAGGCAGCCAGGCGTGGATCGCCGGCAAACCGGGGAATCATCGCTTGGAGTCTCTTCTCGGTGATCCAATAGTTCGCTGGATCCCAGCCTATGCCCGGGGGGCCACCCCCGATATATAGCACGACCTTGAGGCCATGCTTATCGGCCACCGTGAGGAGCTTGTCGATCGCGTCCAGGTTCTCTGGAGTGAACTTGTATTTGGTAAACGGATGCTCGAAGTAAAGGTCGCCCGTGGTGTAGGTGTAGTCGTACCCGGTGCGGATAGTGTTGGCGCCGTACTCTCGGGCTAGCGCAAGTTCCCTGTCGACCTCATCCCAGTCCCAATCGCAAAGGGCGGTCCAAGCGTAGTCGCGGGGCAGGTAGCAGTAGCCTTTCATCACGAACGGCGAGCCATCTAGCATGAGACGCTCACCCTCTACATAGACAAGGCCGGGTTTAGGAGCGGCTCCAGAGACAGCGAGGGCCTGAGTGGAACGACCGAGTGCGCAGAGGCACAATGTGGCTGAGGCGACCACCAACGCGCAGACCACGCAGACCATGAGGAACGCTGGCGCCCGCTGCGCTCGATACCACATGATTTCGACCCCCGGTGGCACGACTGTGCATCGGCTCGGCCCGCAATGTCGGCCCAATGCCACTGTCACTATCCTAATGCCGTGGGGTCATCTGGGCCAGTGGCAAGGCTACTCCAGGTGTGTAAGCCTCATGGGTGACGTCGCCAGCTCGCAAGCGGTCTGCGGAACTGGCATGAAGTCCTCGGCCTGGCTGGCTCCCGCTAGTCCTGTCCGCCGGCTGCCTCACCGTGCTGTTCTGGCTATGCCGAGACGGCGCTCCTACCCGTCTTATCCCGGAGACGCAGCTCGGACCAGGAAAAGGGAGAGGAAACCAGAGCTCCCGCCCCTATGAGCACCGGCGGGATCGTCCAGATAGCGAACCCAATCAAGCTAAAGCCGGCAGCTTGTGCCCCCGACACGCCATACAGACGCAGCCCCAAGATGCAGAAGAACTGCCATGACCCGAGGTTGCCGGGGGTGTTGGGAAGAAACGTGCCGATCATGATGATGGCGAACAGGCCGGCTGCGTGCAGGAAAGAGAGATGGAGGTGATAGGCGGTCAGAAGTAGCCAGAGGACGCCCACTCGAAGAACGGCGATAGCCAAGGCTGTTGAAAGAGAAACGGCAAGGTCTCGCACCGTCAAGCTGCCGGTGATGTTCATGACGCCGGCCAAGACCGACCTCACTCGGCGGGTGACTCGACCGCTAGGATGCCATGAGGCGAGACGCGAACTTAGGCTTCCCTTTCGCAGGGCGGTGAGGGCGCCGACGATGAGTGCTGCGCCAATGAGGGCCTCCAAAGTCGCCAGGGTCAGGCGCAGCGCCGAGGGCAGGGCAAACCCGCGGAGAGTGAACCACACCACAAGAATCACTGCGGCCGCGTCGGCCAAGCGTTCGACGAGTTCCGTGGAGAACACCGCGGTTGACGGCGCACGCGCGTGGCGGGCGACCATGATCCCGCGGACCGCGTCGCCGGTGGAAAGAGGCAGTATGCCGCTATACAGCGTGCCCACATATATGGCCTGCAGAAGAAAGGCATAACTGACCTTGACGTGCCGCAGCAGATAGCGCCAACGCACGGCCTGCAGGGCGCGGGGAGAAACGTCAAGGAGCATCGCTAGAACGACCAACCACAACGTGACGCCTGCCAGGTCTGTCTTGAGCTGCGCCGGATGGAGATTCAAGACCATGTAGACAAGTCCGGCGACCGAAATCGTGTAACTAGTCAGCATGAGCCAGTGTGAGCGGAGATAGGCCGCGAGGCTCTTCACGGACGATGCGCCTGCGCGGGCGACACGGTTGCGGGAGTTGGCTCGGGGGTTTGTGAAAGGCTGGCTCATCTTAGCCCCCGTGCCTGCGGCCAGCGCTTGGCCGATAGAAGAGGCGCTTAGCTACCTCAGCCGCTCCTATGTACACTGCGATGACCGCGGCAATGGCTACATACAGCAAAGGCGGGATGCGGACAAAGCCGAGAGGGCTGGCAAGCGGCGTGAAGGGGATTACAACCACGACCGTCGCCACCAGCAAGGTAACACTAAGGAGTTTCCAGCTCGGCATGCTGCGGAAGATCGGTCTACGCGTGCGGATCACCAACACGACCAGGGCTGCAGAGATCACTGACTCGGTGAACCAGCCAGTGCGAAACTGGGCGCTGCTCGCGTGAAAGATGAGGAGTAGAGCGCCAAAGGTGGCGTAGTCAAAGACTGAACTCAGGAGCCCAAAGACCAACATGAACCGACGAATGAACCGAATGTCCCACCGCCGCGGAGCGGCGACCATCTCCGGGTCGACGTTGTCGGAGGCTATGGTCATCTCCGGAAAGTCAGTCATCAGGTTGGTCAGGAGCACCTGTTTCGGGAGGAGGGGGAGAAAGGAGAGGAAAAGCGAAGCTCCGGCCATGCTGAACATGTTGCCGAAGTTAGCGCTCGTCGCCATGAAGACATACTTGAGGGTGTTCGCGAAGGTGTGTCTGCCCTCGCGGACTCCTTGACCCACGACCGCTAGATCTTTTTCCAGAAGAACAAAGTCGGCCGCCTCCTTGGCCACGTCGGCAGCGGTGTTCACGGAGATGCTAACGTCGGCGGCGTGCAGGGCCGAGGCGTCATTGATCCCATCGCCCATATAGCCCACCACGTTTCCGGCCTTACGCAGGGCGAGGATGATGCGCTCCTTCTGGTTGGGTTCGATCTCGGCAAACACGTCGACGCTCGTGACCCGGGAGCGCAAAGCCTCGTCGCTCAGGTCATGCAGGTCGCTAGCGGTCATCACCCGGGCCTCTCCCAACCCTATCTGGGAGGCTACGTTGGCGGCCACTAGCGGATTGTCTCCGGTTATCATGACGAGTCGCACGCCGAGGTCTCTGAGCTCGCGAAGGGTATCGGTGACGCCCTCTTTGGGAGGGTCAAAGAAGGCCAGGAAGCCTGCGAAGGTCATGTCTTTCTCGTCAGCGCGCGATATGGCGCTGGCCTCTCCGACCTCACGATAAGCGATGCCGAGTACGCGGTAGCCCTCGCCGCTCAGGGCTGCGTAGTGCGCCTCGATCTCCGCGCGCGTTGTATGGATGTCTGTGATCTGGACCGGGGCAGAAAGTCCATTGCTGGTGCTGGAGGAGAGGATCTCCACCTTCGTGCAAACGTCTAGCACGGTAGTCAGCGGCCCTTTGGTGATAAGGAGATGTACGTCCTGGCGTCGGACCAAGACGCTCAGACGCTTTCGTGCAAAGTCGTAGGGAATCTCATCGAGCTTCGCGTAGTCCGACACGTCCAATGTTCGGTAGTTTCTGATAGCAGCGTCTATGGGGTTCTGGAAGCCGGTCTCGTAGAAGGCGTTAAGGTACGCAAGAAGTAGGACGCGTTCGCTCTCCCTGCCGTTCGCGTCAAGGGCGGCATGCAGCCTTACTTCGCCCTCCGTGAGAGTCCCGGTCTTGTCGGAGCAGAGGATGTTCATACTGCCCAGATTCTCGATGGCAGCGAGACGCTTCACGATGACCTTCTTGTCCGCCATGCGCTTTGCACCGCGCGCCAGGTTGACACTGATGATGGCTGGCAGAAGCTGCGGAGTGAGTCCGACGGCCAGGGCCAACGAGAAGAGGAACGAGTCAAGCACTGGGCGGTTCAGGTAGACATTGAAGCCGAAGATGAGGAACACGAGGACCATCGTGACCTCGGCCAGGAAGTAGCCAAACCGGCGCACGCCATGCTCAAACTCGGTCTCGGCTGGCCGCAACCTGAGGTGCTCAGAGATCTGGCCGAATTCCGTACCCTTGCCCGTGTGGACGACGACCGCCACGCCGGTTCCGCTGATGACATGGGTACCCATGAACAGGCAGTTGGTGCGTTTAGCAAGTGGAGTATCAGCGGGAAGAACGCCGGGCTGTTTCTCCGCTGGATAGGACTCGCCGGTGAGTGCAGCCTCGTCGGCAAAAAGTTCCTTGGATTCCAGAACCAGGCAGTCCCCAGGAATCACGTCACCCGCATTGAGAAGGACGACATCGCCAGGAACTACTTCCTCGACCGGGACGTCAACGGGTGTGCCATCGCGGAGAACGGTGACCTTTATCTCTACTACGGCAAGCAGCTTCTTTACCGCGTTTGTGGCACCGCGTTCCTGCCAGAAGCTGAGCAGACTGCTCAGGAGCACTATGCCCAGGATGATGCCGGCGTCCACCCTGTCCTTCAAGAACGCTGAGAGGACCGCCGCGAGGATGAGGATGAGCACTATGGGACTCTTGAACTGGCGCAACAGAAGAGCCAGGGTGTCGGCGCGCTTGGACGCCCGCAGGGTGTTGCGTCCGTAGTGCAGAAGACGGTCGGCCGCTTCCTCGCTAGCCAGGCCTGTTCGGCGGGTGCCTATCTGGGTAAGGAGATTCTCCGCGGGGCTAGTCCAAAACGGTGATTGCAGAGCCTCGGGGACCATCGGGTCTCAGGTGCCTACTTTCCGGTGAGTTTCTTTGCTACCTCGGCGACTACGCCAGCGGGAATGGCGAAGCCGATGTTCTCTGCCCCGGTGGATCCAGGTGGGAGATAGACTTCGGGCATCCCGATGAGGTGTCCGGTCGTGTCAAAACAGCCCCCGCCCGAGTTGCCGGGGCTTATAGGCGCATCGATCTGTATGAGGCCGGTGAGCGGCGCTTGCCCGGGGCCCATATCTAGCGTCCGATCCAGGCCACTTATGATCCCGAGCGTCACACTATTGCGGAAATCAAGCGGACTGCCGATCACTATCGCCCACTGAGCCAGACGGACTTCGTTCGCTGAGGGGAAGGTCACAGGGTGGAGACCTGTCTTGGGCACTTTGAGGGCGGCTATGTCATGAGTGGGATCAGTATCCACGAGCGTGGCGGGTGTTGTCTCTCCCGAGCTCAAGGTCACCGTGATAGTCTGACCTGAGCTGACGGCGCCGTCCAGAGTCACCACGTGGTCATTGGTCAAGATGTAGCCGTCAGCCGTGTAGACGATGCCTGAGCCGATTCCACTCCCAGTCACCCCGTTTACGGTGGCGGTGACAGTGATATTCACCACGCTGTCATATACAGCCTTGAGCACGTGCTCAGCGGGGCTTTCCTCATAGGCCAAAGTGCTCCCACTGCTCGTCAGTGCGCTGGTGCTCGTTCGCGCAGCCGCGCTCGTTTCTGCGCCGGTGCTTGCCTGGACAGCGGACGAAGGTGGACTACTTTGGTTGCTTGTGCAAGAGGACACGAAGGTTGCTAACAAGAAAACCGCAGATGCCACCGCTAGTTGCCGGTATCGCGTGTCCATTTTCTGGTCCTCCTCCCCGCTGTTGTGCTAGCGGCCCGTTGTGTTCTCCCCATTGCTGGAGGGATTCAAACGGAAACCGAGGAACCGAGACCCGCGGATAAGGTGGGGCGGCGTGCACAGCGACCGAAACTTGCCCGGCACACCGCCTCGCTCAGAATCGCCGCGGTATCACTCCTTGCGCTCGTATCTAAGCCAGCAGAAGTAAGGGCCGTCCTTCCCCGAAAGGCTTATGGCGAGGAACTTGACAGCGACCGCCTGGCTCGCGTTCTCCCCAGCGATGTCATATACCTCGTAGGTGGACCTCGCTGGAGCAGAGTCCTTGCTCACGCGTGACTCTGTGGCCGGAAAAGCGGTGCCAACCAACGCAAGGTTCTCCGGCGACACTCTTTGGACACCGACGGTCTTCCCTGTGCACACGTAGACGTCGTTCTGATACACGATCTCTGCCGGGATCATGGTCCTAATTGTGAGATCGCCAAGGACCGATCTCTCTTCGTGAGCAGAGTCAGATTGCTCTGTGCAACCAAGGGAGATCCACGTCACCAAACAAAGCAAGACGATCCCGGACAAGAGGCTTTTCTTCATCACTTGCCGCTCCTCGATTGAGATTGACCGGAAGGCGGAGGACCGTCTTTCTAACCGCTGCGTAGCGTCAGACGTGTTGGAAACATGCCCTGTTCCAAGTGACAAGACCCAACAGTGGCGTTGCGCTGCCCTAGGGGAGGCTGAACACCCGAGACATCTTGATCTTGGCGAGGTCGAGGAGTCCCAGGTGGCAGGGCCATTAGCGCCAGGATAGCTCCGACCAAGACACGGCTCATGCGCGACATGAAGACAGCTGTTGCGGCGACCACGCTCGCTGGGATAGCTGCGGCTAGCGACAAGCCATCGGCTGGCTCGAGACTTCCAGGACTGGCCTCGCTGTCTCACTGGATAGATATTGCCTTGGCTGGCAAATACCAGCATTAGGAAGACCAGCGTCTGCGTTTCCCAACTTCTCCATAAAGCACGTCTTGGCCAACAGAGAACATGGAGAAGGACACTCGGTCCGCAGACGTCGATATGGTGGCGAAATCGCGGGTTGAGAGCAGCACGACCGATTGAAGCGGAGTGATGGCAAACGAGCGCGTGAGCATGACGCCTGAGCTTAGGAATACCGGTACGGCGTAAGACGTTGTCAGAGCCGTAAACAGGGCGAAGTCTAGGAAGCGACGCTCTGGCGCTTGCCGGCGGCGTATCATCAGGTGCCGACAGAGAGCTCGAGCGTGAAAAGGGGACTGGTGAGCGAAGAAGGGCAGAAGCCCAACGAAGGTCCACTCCTACGGCACAGCACAGAGCAGGCGCATCCCGCTTGGCGGCGGGCGCTTACCGCCAACGTGCTGCTGCTGGGCGTGGTCTCGTTTTTCGCAGATGTCTCTTCTGAGATGCTGTACCCCCTGATGCCGCTGTTTCTCACCACCGTGCTGGGGGCCCCGGCTTCGGTGGTAGGGGTGATCGAAGGGCTAGCGGAAGCCACGGCGTCGATCCTCAAGACCGTCTCGGGTCGCATCGCTGACCGCACCGGCCGCCGTGTGGAGCAGATGTTCGGTGGCTACTTACTGTCGGCGGTGGCCAAGCCATTGATCGCCCTCGCGCATGTGTGGCCGTTGGTGCTTGTCGCTCGTGTGCTTGACCGCACAGGCAAGGGTTTCCGGACTTCGCCAAGGGATGCTGTCCTAGCTGACAGCGTGGACCAAGAGGTGCGCGGTGCCGCCTTCGGCTGGCACCGCGCCATGGACACAGGGGGTGCGGTGGTCGGGCCGCTGCTCGCTTTGGCCCTGCTGATGGCGCTGGGCAGCAATCTGCGTCTGATCATCGCCTTGTCGGTGATACCTGGCCTGATGGGAGCGTTTCTTGTGCTCGGTGTTTCTGATCCCAGGCGTCGGCGGGCCCGGGGGGGCGTGGCGGCTGAGCCCGTCCCATCCTCCGCTGGCACTCCCGAGCGGCTTCGGTGGGCGGCTCTTCCAGGACCGTTCAAGCTGTATCTGGCGGCCTGGCTTCCCTTTGTGCTCGTGAACTCGAGCGACGTCTTCTTGATCCTGCGGGCTAAGCAACTTGGCTTCTCGATGACAGGGGTGGTTCTCGTCTACGTTCTCTACAATGCTGTCTACGCCTTGTGGAGTGTCCCTTTGGGTCGTCTCTCGGACCGCCTGGGGCGGCGGCAGGTCATACTGGCCGGGATGGTGGTGTTCGCGGCGGTCTATGCTGGCTTTTCCTTGGCTAACAAGTCGTGGCAGGTCATCGTACTCTTTGCCGTCTACGGGCTGTACATGGCGGCGACCGAGGGAGTGGGCAAGGCCTATGCGGTGGATCTGGTGCCCGGCCACCTGCGGGCTACCTCGGTAGGGCTCCTTGGCACTCTCACCGGCGTCGCCGCTTTGGTGGCGAGTAGCGTAGGCGGAGTGCTCTGGGACGCGGTCGGCCCTTGGTCGCCGTTTGCCTTGGGGGCTGCGGGCGCAGCTGTGTCGGCGGTGCTATTCGGCTTTCTGCCCGGGTTGCGCAAGCCGCGGCCTTCTACCACAAGCTGAGGGTGTCCGTGCGATCAGCCATACTGGAGAGCGCTGGTCTCCACGGCTACCCGGTTGCGTCCGGCGCGCTTGCTCTGGTAGAGAAGCTCATCCGCGCGGGCGACGAGCGCGGCGGGGGTCTCGCCTGACCTGTCCGCGAGGGCTGCTCCCAAGGACAGAGTGACTCGCAACCGGCCTCCTCGTATGCGCACGTCGGACTGCTCCGCCAGGGCCCGATACCGCTCGGCGATGGACGAAAGGTCTTCGCGCGAGGTGCGGCTGAGGATCGCCAAGAACTCCTCGCCGCCCCAGCGGCCGACAAGGTCGTACGAGCGGGTGGCGCCGCGTAGCGTCCGGGCTACCGTTTGAAGGACCCGCTCTCCCGCCTCGTGTCCGTAAGTGTCATTGATCGTCTTGAAATGATCGATGTCCATCATGATGACCCCGAGTGTCCAGCCGTAACGGCCGGACTCGTTTAGGCGAGCTTCAAGCGCCTCTTCAAGAAACCGTCTATTTGCCAACCCAGTAAGGGTATCTAGGTAGGCGAGATCCTGCAGCCTCCGCACTTGCTCGAGCGCTGCAATTTTGTCGCTTATGTCGACAAAGCTTTGGACAGCTCCCAGTATCTCTCCGGTTGAAGCGCGTAGCGGACTGATGTGCACACGGACGGGGACCCGGTGGCCTTCTTTGTGACGGAGAAAGACTTCTGCCTGACGGGGCTGGCCATCATCACGGGCGGCTTTCATGGGGCAACTGTCAAAGCACAGCCGATGGCCAGCACCGTCCACGTGCATGAGGAGCTCGTCACTACAGCGTCGCCCGACGGTCTCTCTCGCGGTGTAACCGGTGAGGATTTCGCACGGAGCGTTCCAGAGCACGATGCGATCGTCGGTGTCAAGCACGTAGACACCCTCGGCTACCTGGTCGAGGATGGTTCTTAAGTTCTCGGAGTTGAGTTTGACAGCGGCTCGTCGCATGTGCCACTCCGGCGCACGTGTGCCGCTGTTCGCCTGTAACGTGTGTGACACGCACCGGCGTTCCATACCTCAGCTAGATTGTTCCTAATATCTAACATCGGCAAACACTCCAGGAGTTGACAGCGTCAAGCAGTGGCGACCACCTCTGTCAACTCTGCTGGTGTGCCTAAAACACCACGTGCGCCATTTAGGATGCTGAATGCGCCAATGAGCAGAGTACGCCTCTCTTGGACTCCCAGGAGTGCTCCAGTATTCTGTTTGGTAACTCGCAGGGAGGTCGCAATGAAGCTGGAGACAGTCTTTACCATCGATGCGGCTAGCATCAAGTTCGGCAAGGGAGCCACCTGGGAAGTAGGTCCCGACATGAAAGATCTCGGGGCTCGCCGGGTGATGCTGGTCACTGATCCTCGGATGGCGCAGCTCGAGCCTGTGGCTATTGCTATTGAGTCTCTCAAAAGAGAAAACATCGATGTTGTTCTTTACGACCAAGTGCGAGTTGAGCCGAACGACATCTCCTTTAAGGATGCCATTGCCTTTGCCACAGAAGGCAACTTTGACGGCTTTGTCGCAGTAGGGGGTGGCTCCACCATTGATACGGCTAAGGTGGCCAACCTGTATTCCACTTATCCGGCTGACCTGCTTGAGTACGTCAATGCGCCTATCGGGCGAGCCAAGCCTATTCCTGGTCCTCTCAAGCCGTTGATCGCCATACCTACCACGGCTGGTACTGGGAGCGAGACCACGGGCGTAGCTATCTTTGATTACACGGAAATGCACGCTAAAACCGGCATTGCCCACCGAGCGCTGCGTCCGCGCCTAGGGATAGTAGATCCGAATAACACTCGCACCCTGCCCAAGATGGCGGTGGCCTGCACCGGCTTTGATGTTTTCTCCCACGCTATTGAGTCTTTGACCGCTCTTCCTTTTGAACAGCGCGAGGCTCCGGAGCATCCCCGACTTCGCCCTGCATACCAAGGCGCCAACCCCATCAGCAACATCTGGGCGGCAGAGGCAGCCAAGATTGGCGCAAAATACCTGCTTCGAGCCATGGCTGATCCTGATGATGAAGAAGCGCGCACGCAGATGATCTTGGCCTCGACTATCGCCGGGGTGGGGTTTGGATCTGCCGGGGTGACTTTGCCGCATGCCATGTCCTACCCCATTTCTGGCCTGGTTAAGGAATACCGGCCTGAGGGATATCCGCAGGATCACCCGCTTATTCCCCACGGAATGGCTGTGATTCTGGGTGCGCCTGCTGCATTTCGCTTCATGGCGCCGGGCAATCCGCACATGTTTTTGCGGGCCGCCGAGCTAATTGGGGCGGATACACGCGGCGCTGGGCCAGAGGACGCCGGTGAGATAGTGGCTCAGGCAGTCATCGACCTCATGAGAAAAGCTGGGATACCCAACGGGCTTTCAGCTGTTGGTTACACGCCGGATGACGTCGATGCCCTGGTACAAGGAGTACTTCCGCAGCACAGGGTAACCAAGCTGTCCCCACGGCCAGCAACAGCTGAGGACTTCAGGAAGATGTTTCTTGATTCCATGACCATCTGGTAGGAAGCAGGGCCTGTCTCCTGAGCAGGTTGGGCCCTTGGCTGCCAAGCTCTAGTCTAGTTGCTCACCGCGGGGGAGGTTGCCTCGCACAAGCGAGGTAAAAACGCCTGCCAGACAAAGAAACGTAAACAGAGCGAAGGTTATCCGGATTGCGGTCAGCAAAGCCGGGTAGTCTTGTGGTTGAATGTCCTGGCGCCCGACGATCTGGGCCATGATCAACGTAGCGATCGCGATGCTTGCCGCCATCCCGACCATGCGGAAAGTGCTGATGCCGGCTGAAGCAAAGCCAACCAGACGCCGGTCTACGCTTCCCATGATTGCGCTTTGATTTGGCCCTGAGAAGAAAGCGTAGCCCAGGCCGAGGATGCAGAGCGCTGTGATTATGTACCAGTACGGCGTGTCGCCGCGCACAAAACTAAACAGGCAAAGAGCAACTACGCAGAGAGCCATTCCGAAAGAGGCTATCCACCTGGGTTGAATACGGTCAGAAAGGCGCCCGCCAAACGGAGACATGACGCACTGCAAGGCTACCCCTATGATGAGCAGTGTGCCAGCGGTTTGCGGGTTTAGTCCTTTTATGAACTGAAGATACAAGCTCATTAGGTAGCTCGTCGCCCATACTGAGGCGTAGCTGATCAGGGCGGTAAGGCTTGAGAAAGTAAACACGCGGTTTCGCGCCAATAGCCGCAGCGGCACAAGTGGGTCGGTGACCCGAGTCTCCCAGAAACCGAATAGCACGAGGGCCACAGCGCCACATCCAACCAGCACCAAACCTACTGCCTGGGGCACGAGAGACAACCCGGCAAGAAAGGCAGCGATGCTTATTCCGTAAATAGCAGTGCCTGTCCAGTCAAAGCCGGGGGCCTGTTTCTCTCTCCACTCTGCTCGGCCCAACAACGAAAGGTCCAAAGCAAAGAGCAGAAAAGCAAAACAAGCAGTAACCAAGAACAAGCTGCGCCAGCCCAAGTTATGCACAATGACCCCACCCAAGATTGGCCCGGTGGTTTGCCCCAGGTAAGCGGCTGCCACGCTCACGCCCATGGCCCAACCTCGTTTGTGCGGCGGATAGGCCAAGGTGACCATCGCCATGGAAGTACTAAACATGAGCGCTGAACCGAGACCCTGCGTTAGGCGGAAAACCAGCAGCGCTACGTAGGAATTCACAAACACGAGTATTAGCGAGCTTACGGCGAAGCAGCCGAGTCCGGTTAAAAAGATCATTCTTCTTCCGTGCTTATCAGCTGCCCGTCCGAAAGGAAGAAGCAGAACGGCGGTCACTAGCACATAGCCCAGAGGAAGCCACCCCAGAGGAACAGCGCCCAAGCGAAATTCGGTCTGGATTGACGGTAAAGCAATGTTTATGGATGTCGTCATGAAGGCCGTCAGCCAGGCGGCCAGGAAATTTGTAAAAAGTACACGTGCTGGTTTAACCGAGCGCCCCGCTTCGGGGTCCAGAAGCTTCCCGAGCGGCCCTCCGGGGACTTTGTTGTAGTGCATGGCTCAAAGTCTACCGCTTCGGCGGCAGGTGGTGGGCACCTGCTGGTTTCTCGGCGCTTCCTCTTGAAATAAACGCTTGCTTGCAGGTAAAATCGAGCGCCGCTTTCTGAACAACGTTCTCTTTTCTGATTGCTGTTCGGAATTCTGAGCAGTGTTAGTTCGTACGTGGCCGCTCGCTCCGGGGAGGATGAGTGGAACAAGAGGGCAGGTTATCCAGGCGCCACAGGCGTCACCTGAGTACCAAGGAGGAAATCATCGCGGCCGCCCGTGAGGTGCTGCTTGAGACAGGACCTGAGGGTCTAAGTCTGCGCGAGGTGGCGCGCAGGGCTGACTTTGTCAGTCCCGCCGCGCTCTACACCTATTTTTCTAGCCGGGATGAATTGCTCACTGCTCTTTTTGCCGAGTCTTTTGAGCGGTTGGCTGCATATCTTAGGCGGGTTCCTACCGACCTTCCCCCAGACCAGCGCATCGTAGAACTGGGGATGGCCTATCTCGACTTTGGCCGCGAAAATCCAGTGGACCTCCGTTGCATCCTTACTGCCACGGCGCTCTATGAGACTTTGCCTCCTGACAGCGGCATTGCCTTGGGGTTAAGTGCCGCCCGCATGATTGCTGAGGTGTTTCGAGAAGGGATTGCGTCGGGAGTTTTTGGATCTCGTGGGCCGCTTTCGGTGCCGGAAATGGCTTATGGCACCTGGGCTCTTGTGCACGGCATGGTCTCAATAAGTCAAGTCGAACTCGGGCGGGCGGCTGAGGTAATTGCCCCGGAGCCGCGCAAGGTTCTAGAAACCTGGGTGGCCTTGCTTGCCGAAGCCGGACGCAAGATCGACCAACAAGATGACGAGGTGGAGTGAGGCGAGATGTTCGAGGCTCTCGGACGGTTTTCGTACAGGTTTCGATGGCTAGTAATAGGTCTCTGGCTAGTTCTATTTGCTTTCAGCATAGTTGCGCTGCCTTTTTTAGGGAACGTTCTCACCGGCAGTTTCGGCAACCCTAACTCCCCCTCACAGCAGACTGACAGGCTAATTCAGCAGAAGTTTCAGCAGGGTCCTACTCGTCTGCTTATAGTCTTCAAGAGCGACACGCTTGACGCTACAAGCGAGGAGTTTCAGCAGGCCGAGAAGAAGGCGCTAGAGGGACTCGCCGCAGCGGGAATTCCTTATCTCCAGAGCATTCAAACGTACGCGGATACTGGTTCTGCCCAGCTCATCTCCAAGGACAACAAAAGCTCGGTGGCTGTGCTTACGTTTGACGCGCCTTTGATCACGGTGCAAAAGGAGATAGACACCATCAGGCGGGCCCTGAAAGACACAGTTCTTAAGGCCTATGTCACTGGGGAGCCGGCAATCAATGCGGATCTTACTACTTACTCCTTCCGCGACTTGCGGAAGGTCGAGATCTATGGGTTGCCGGTAGCTCTGGTTGCTTTGCTGTTTGTTTTTGGCTCTCTTGTGTCGGCCGCGTTACCTGTGATCACGGGCAGTGTTGCGGTTACCGTGACCCTGGGGGCCATGTACCTTGTCGGTCGTGCCACCCATATGTCCATCTTCTCCATGAACACGGCCAGCTTGCTCGGCCTCGCGGTAGCGATTGACTACGGCTTGTTCATCGTGTGGCGGTTTAGGGAGGAGCTACACCGCGGGGCCTCGGTTCGTGAAGCCGTGATAGTAACCACCGCGCGTGCTGGGCGGTCAGTGTTCTATAGCGGCGCCGCGGTACTGGTCGGGGTAGTCGGCTTGCTGTTCTTTCCCTCTCCTGGTCTGCGCTCCATAGGCACTGGCGGCGCTTTGGTGGTTTTCTTCTCGGTGGCTGCTTCTGTTACCTTCATGCCCGCGCTCCTGGGGGTGATTGGCCGCAAAGTTGACTCGCTCCCCGTCATACGTCTCCACGCGGCCCACGAGGGGCGTCTTCTTAGCTGGTGGTCGCGTGTGGTCCTGAAGCGGCCGTGGGCGGCCATTGTAGGGGCGGCGGTGATCATCGCCTTGCTAGTTGCTCCCGCGTTTCTCATGAAGTTCCAGATGACCACCCCAAGCACGCTTCCGCCCTCCGCTGAGTCGCGGCAGGGTATTGAGATTTTGGATCGCGAGTTTGATCGCGAAGCGTTGTCTCCTATCTCAGTGTTGGTCACGTGGGAGGGGGGTGGGCTGGACGTTGTTAAAGCTGGATCTCTGTTCATGTACGGCCAGCAACTCGCATCGACTCAAGGGGTTAAGTCAGTGCTTAGTCCCTTCACCGTGGGGGGCATGAGCGACCCCATGGCTCTAGTGTCTCTCTGGCCTCAATTTGAGCTTCTATTCAACAATCCCGATGCTTTTGTAGTGCCACAGGAAGGAATCACTCTTGACTCTGGCATCACTATCACCGCGAGCCAGCTCGAACAGTTTAAGCGACTGGTCAAGTCAACAATTGCTCCGGGTGGCGCCTTGTTCTACGTGGTGTCACAAGACCCGGCTTCTTCGGGTGAAGCCCGGGCGTTGGTGGACCGAATCTGGAACTTACAACCGCCTGCCGGTTTCACGGTACATGTGACCGGGGAAGCCGCATACAGCTACGACTTCTTCAAAGAGGTGAGCGACTGGTTTCCGTGGGTCTTTCTCTGGGTAGTGCTCACCAGCTTGCTGGTTTTTGTTCTTCTGTTGCGCAGTATGGTGCTCCCGGTCTTGGCCGTGGGGGTTAACTTGCTCACCATTGGGATGAGTTACGGTTGCCTTGTGCTCCTGTTCCAGGGGGATACCTTTGAGCGGATCCTGCGTATTACCTCAACGGGGGCTATAGACATAGTCATTCCGGTGGTACTGCTCTGTGTCCTCTTTGGGATAACCATGGACTATGCCGTGTTCATGCTCACGCGCATGCACGAGCGCTGGTATCGGACTGGTGACAACCATGAAAGCCTCGTTACTGGACTTGTGCGCGGAGGAAGGATTGTAGTGAGCGCTGCCCTTCTCGTGGTTATCGTTACTGGCGCTTTTGCCTTTACCAACATCGCTGAGACCAAAATGCTGGGCTTAGGCATCGCGCTGGCCATCATTGCTGATACGGTCTTGATTCGTCTCACCCTGCTTCCCGCCGTCATGAAGTACCTGGGGAGGGCCAACTGGTGGTGGCCGTCGCTAAACCAGCGGAAGGCGAGGTGACAACTGATACGGTGCTGCATGGTACGGAAGAGCCCGATACGCCGTACCGTCTGGTGAGAAACAGCCGAAACACACGGGAGCATGTGGACAGATGGACGACAGCGAAGCGGCGCTGCTGGTTGTGGTGCCAGCGCACAACGAAGCTACCCGAGTGGGCCCGGTGGTGAAGGCGCTGGTGGCAGGCCACGGCTTGCCCGTCTTGGTAGTGGACGACGGTTCGAGCGACAACACAGCTGCTGAGGCCAAGGAGGCAGGGGCCACGGTTTTGTCCTTGCAACCCAACCGGGGGAAGGGAGCGGCTCTGAAAGCAGGATTTAGAGAGGCTCTCGGCAGCGAGATCCAGTGGGCCGCCATTATGACGTTGGACGCTGACGGGCAGCACGATCCAGCTGATGTGCCTAACCTGGTGGAAGCCTGGCGGCAAACCGGTGCTGATCTTGTGATCGGGTTTCGCGACTATCGCAGCATGCCGCCTGTACGCCGTTTTACCAATACGGTCAGCCGCTTACTCCTTCGCTCGGCGCTTGGCCAGTGGATTCCAGACAACCAGTCAGGATTCAGATTGCGCTCTCGACGCCTCGCCGAAGCTGTGCTTGCTAGTCCGGAAACCGGCTTTGCCTTTGAAGTGGAGGAAATCGCTATTTGCCTAGGCCGCGGTTACAACTTAGCGTGGGTGCCTGTCAGGACCATATACGGCGAGGAAAAGAGCGATATAAGGCCATGGTCGCATTTTGTTGGCTTCTTACGGGTAGCGCTACGTGCGAGGCGTCGCATGAAGGCCGAAGTCCTCCGGGGCTGAGGATCCCTGCCCTAGGCTGGCAAGAAGACCGAGAAAACGGAGCCCTCTCCTAACTTGCTCTTTACCTCTACTCGGCCACCGGCGCGCTCGGCTAAACGCTTCACAATGGCAAGCCCCAGGCCGCTTCCTTCCACATCCCGAGTCTCGGGCCGCTTTTCGCGGAAGAATTCGCTAAACACCAGGGAGAGGTTCTCTGGGGCGATGCCGATTCCGGTGTCAGCCACGTCGATTTGCAGCCATTCACCCTTGTGGCGGGCGGAAACTGTTACCGTTCCTCCGTCTCGGTTGTACTTGACAGCGTTCCCGACTAGGTTAGAAAGGATTGTTTCCAAGTCCTTGGGAGCTATGAGCGCGGGGGGTAGATGGGGCTCAATTTCACAAGTGCCCGTGATGTTTCGCAAGGCCATGCTTTCTTTGTAGCCCTCAAGCACAGTTTGAATGACGCCCCCCACGTCGACTAGTTCGGTCTGCGTACCGTCAAGAGGCTGCTCGCTCTGAGATAGAGCAAGTAGGTCTTTGATCAATTGCACCAAATTGTCGATGCGCTCTTCGGCTCGGCGGAGCATGGGTACGTAGGCGTCGATGTTGTCGCCCAGGGCTTTCTCAGTAGCTAGCTCGATCAGACTGCGGACCGCGCCCAGGGGCGACTTAAGTTCGTGCACCATGGTGCGGATGAAGCGCTCCTTCTCCAAGGCCAAGCGCCGAATCTGAGAAATGTCCGAGAGAGTAAGGATGCGACCGAGTGCGGTTCCGTCCTCGGTGCGGAAGGTAACGATGCTAGTCATGTAGGTCTGTTCGCCGATGTCAAGCTGACCAATGGTGCGGTCCTTGACCGGAGCACGCAGTTGATCAGTGAGCGCGGCAAGAGGTGAGTCTGCAAGCACTTCGGCTACAGGTCGGCGCAGGATCTGGTCTTCCGGAACACCTAAAAGGGACGCCATTGCTCGGTTTGCCAGCACCACTTCGCAGTCCCGGTTGACCACCAAAACTGCGTCCCGGAGCGACGAAATGAGGGAGCGAGTCTGGCTCTTTTCCTCGGCCAGGGCAAGTAGGCTGGCCTCGTGTTCCTTGCGGAGCCGTTCTGCCTCGGCCCGGGCTTGCTTGTGGCGAAGCAGAGTCTGGATCACGCTTAGGAGATCGTCGGGCAAGAAGGGTTTTGGCAGGAAAAAGTCAATGCCTTCGCGGGTGGCGGCGATAGCTGTATCGATGTTGGCATAGGCAGTGATCATGCAAGTCATGGTGTCTGGCGCTTGCTGCTTGACTCCCTGTAGAAGAGTGAGTCCGTCAATATCCGGGAGCTTGTAATCAAGAAGAGCAACGTCGTAATTTGACTTGGCAAGCAGGGAAAGCGCCTCTTGTCCGGTGGCGGCATCGTCTACCGCATAGCCCTCCATCTCCAGGATTTGACGAATCCCAGAGCGGACGCCGTACTCGTCGTCCACGACTAGTATGCGGGCAGAGGACATGCCTACTCCTCGGCGTTGGTAGGGCGGTCCGAGGCAGGTGCGCTGGGGTGCTCGTCAACCAGGCCAGCGCGGGCGGAGAGGAGCTCGCGGGCTAAATTAAGCAGCTGGCGTGCGCTTACCGGTTTGTCGACAAAGCGATCAAGCCGCGTCCATTTCAAAAGAGCCTGTCCCTCTGTATCAAACCGCTGACCGGTTCCTCTGGCTACCCCACTTAGCATTACAAGCGGCGTGTGCGCAAAACGGGGGTCCTTGCGGAGCTTATAGGCAAGCTGAAAGCCGCTGTCAAAATGTTCGATCATTAGGTCAAGGAAGATCACATCCGGGGTTACGTTTTCAAGCAGCTGCAGAGCCTCGTCTGAGCTTTCCGCCGTGTAGACGGTGTGGCCCAAGGCTGCAAAGTACGCAGCCTGTGCCTCTAGGAAGTCCCGATCGTCATCAACAAAGAGCACACTAAATGCTTGCTCATGGAGTCTAGTGGCTGTCTCTTCCGCAGATGCAGCGCTCATTGAATACTCCTTTCGACGCCCGGTCGGCTCATAGGGATCTCAACGTAGAAAGTGGTTCCGACTCCAGGCTCGGTATCAAACCAGATGTTTCCGTTATGCATCTTCACTATTCCATAAGCGATGGGCAACCCCAGTCCTGTACCTTTCCCTATGCTCTTGGTGGTAAAGAAGGGCTGGAAAATCTTGTCTCGGGCGGCTTCGGGGATACCGGCACCCTGGTCAGCTACGCTAAAGCGAACCCGGTCGCCCCCGGAAGTGGGGTGTGCCGAGACCCGGATGGTTCCAGAAGTACCCTCCATTGCCTCGATCGCGTTCTTGATAAGGTTAACCAGCACCTGGGTCATTTGGTCGCGGTCGAGGTCTGCTTCCAGGTCGGGGGTTACGTCAACCACGATCTCAATCTTGTGGTCCGGATCAGAGGGAAGATAACAAGCAGCAGCGTCAACAGCGGAACCAACAAGATCCCTAATATTCACTCGTTCTATTCTCACTCTGCTTTGCCGAGCAAAGTCAAGCAGGTCGCCAATTATCTTCTTGCACCTTTGCGACTCTTCCACCAGGAGCTTAAGATCGTGACTCAAGTCCTCCCGGTCTTTTAGCTTGCGCTGTAGAATGCTTGCGTAAAGGAGTATGGTGCTTAGCGGATTGTTGAGCTCATGAGCTACCCCCGCGGCCATTTGCCCCATCGAGGCAAGCTTCTCGCTGTTTACCAGATGCCTGTGGATATCGCGCAGGTTGCTCCACGGGACGTGGAGCTCGCTGCAGACTCTTTCCATCTGTTCGACAAGGAAGGGAAGACACATGGTTTCCTCGGCCATGCCCTCGTATACCGCGATGGCCTTGGCGCGACAGGATGGGTAGCCGCAGGCGCCGCAGTTTAGCTCGTCTTCGGGGAAAAACTTGTTGGTGCGCCTGAGGATCTCCCTAATCTCCTCCTCAGAGGGCGGCTTGGAGCGCCGGTCGTCCGGAGTGATGTGTCTACGTAGTTGTTTGGGCAAGTCCAGCGGTTGTGCAGGCAGGTCCGGTGCAGGCATTTGGCCTTCTTCTTGGCGCCGGAGAGTTTGGGCGGCATATTCAGCCACTCTTCTTCTGCGCTCCGCCGTGGGCTCGTCGCGACTCACACCCGGCCCCGAATAGCAGCCTCGGCACATCAGGGCCTCCACAATGAGTGGCCCCTGACTTTCCTCTCTGCGCAGCGTCTCCAAAGTTTCAACCGTTTCATCTTTACCGCTTACAACAATGAGGCAGGGATCAAGTACGCCGTGGCCGATTCCAGCGCTTTCAAGTAACCCTCCTGGGATTGGATACATCCGGCCCTTTCCGGCATAAGGAGGGTCAAGGAACGAAGGCTCGGCCAAAGCAGGGTCGATTCCCCTAGATTCAAAAACCTTTGCTAGCTCGGTAAGGGTCAGCACTTCATCCACTGTTCCCGCCAGCTCCGCGTCCATAATCTCGGCTTTCTTGGCTACGCACGGCCCAACGAAAACTGTGCGGACGTCGGAACCATACCTCTGCTTAACAGCCAAGGCCGTGGCGACCATGGGGGAAACGACTGGGACTATGCAGTCTGCAAGGTCTGGACGATATTTGCGAACGTATTCCACCACCGCTGGACAGGCGCTGGTGATGTGAATGCCTTGCGGATGTTCACGGAGGTACTCGTGGCAAGCTTGGTTAACAAGGTCCGCTCCGTATGCGACCTCGACCACGTAGGCGAATCCCAACTTGCGCAGAGCGCCGATGACGCGGTTTGGCGAGGCGCCAAATCCTACTGGGAAGGAAGGCGCCAAGAGGGCCGCCACTGGACTGTGGCTATCGAGGAGGGCGAGCGTATGCTCGATGCCGCTGCGGTAAGCCTTTGCTCCCTGCGAGCAAACCATTGTGCAGTTGCCGCAACTGATGCAGCGCTCAGCCACCACCGATGCCTGTCCCTCTTCAATGCGGATGGCTTTTGCCGGGCAGTCGCGCACGCAGGTGTAGCAGCGGCGGCAATTCTGTTTGATGGTGCTAATAACGCCTTCCATGACAACCCTTCTTACCCGGCTACTGTCCCAATACCTGCGTGTGATTTGGCGGCTGCGCGTGCTGTCGCGGCTGGACTGCGGTCAGTGTATGTCCGATGCAGGAGCCGATGAGACACCTCACTTAACGGGTGTCCAAGGAACTGCTCGTACAACGCCGCCACACTGCGGTTCTCATGCGAAGCTCGTTTTTCGGCTCGGGTGTCAGCGTCGTAGATCTGCTCAAGACGCTTGGCCAGATCCTTGGCCTCGGTTCCATACGGTTGCCCTCCCCCGCCCGCACAACCGCCGGGACAGGACATAACCTCGACAAAGTGAAGGTTTGACAGAGTTGCCTTATCCAAGTTCCGCAGCCTGCCCAAGCCATTAACCACGGCGAGCTCAAGCACTTTGTCTCCAACCCTCACGCTGAAACGCTTGAAACCGTCTAGGCCGCGAGCTTCGTCCAGGGGTTCAAGTTCGTAACCTTCGACAGGTTGATCTTGCTTTGAGGCTGAGTCCCCGTGCAATGAGCTCTTGCCCAGAAGCGCAACCGCTGTGCGTACGGCTGCCTCCATGACTCCACCGGTCGCGGCGAACAGGCGTCCTGCGCCAGTCGCCTCCGCAAATGGAGGATCAAGCGGCTCCCGGTCTTCAAAGGTAGTAAAGTCAATCCCAAAGCGTCGCCACAGGGAAAGTAGCTCCCGCGTGGTAAGAACGTAGTCCACGTCGCCCAGCTCCGCAGCCTCCTGCTTCTTTGCTGTGCAGGGCATGATCGACACCACCACCAAGCGCTTTCCCTCGAGATCCTTGTACTTGGGGTAGATTGCCTTAATGAGGGCCCCCGCCATTTGTTGAGGAGACTTGCAGGTGGAAAGGTGAGGAATGAGGTCCGGCCGGTGAAGCTCGACATAGTTGATCCAAGCAGGCGAGCAACTGGTAAACATCGGCAGGGGACCGCCATTGGTTAGTCTCTCCGCCAGCTCAGTGGCCTCTTCCATGATGGTTAGGTCTGCCGCAAAAGCTGTATCAAAAACAGCGTCAAAACCAATTCGCTTAAGCGCTGCGGCCATGTGCTCCAGCATCACGGGCACCGCTGGCGGTTTAGGACGATCAGCGGCCAGCGTGGCGGGTACTGCAGGAGCTATCTGGGCCACGACGACCGTGGCGGGGTCTCCCAGTACTTCCACCACCTCATCCACCTGGTCGTGCTCCATGAGAGCTCCAGTGGGGCACACTCTTGCGCATTGGCCGCAGAAAGTGCACCCTGATACGTTAAGTCCTTCGTAGAAACCCGGTGCCACCTGGGTACGAAAACCGCGGTCGATGAAATCGATCGCTCCCACTCCCTGAATCTGGTGGCACATGGTTACACATCGCCCACAAAGCACGCACTTATTGGGATCCCGCCAGATAGCTGGAGAAGAGATGTCCACCGGCTGATCTTTCTTCAGCCCTACGTATTGACGGGTCCGCACACCAAGCTCCCGAGCCAGCTCGGCAAGCTCACATGTACCCGAGCGATGGCAACCGAGGCAGTCAGGGGGATGATTGGCCACCAACAGCTCAACAATTGCTCGTCTTGCGCGGAGAAGCCTAGGGGTGTGAGTGCGAATCACCAGTCCGTCCTGTGCGCGCAGGGTGCAGCTAGTTTGCAATCTTGGTGACCCTTCTACCTCTACCAGGCACAGGCGGCATGAAGCCGTGGGCGATGGGACCCAGTCCAAGGAACAGAGATGCGGTATGTCTATGCCCACCCGTTTGGCTAACTGCAGTATGGTTTCGCCGGGCGTAAATTCGAATTCTTTTCCATTAATGATGACGCTCACGGTTACCTCTCAAGCAACTAGAGCTATGGACTCTTTGGGACACGCTTCCACGCAAGCGCCGCAGCCTATGCACTTGTCAACGATGATGTAGTGGGCGGCCTTGCGCTCTCCCACGATGGCGTCTGCCGGACATACTTTCTTGCACGACATGCAACCGATACAGGTTGTGTTGTCGACAGCGTAGGTACGCAGTCCCTGACACACTCGCGCCGGACACCGGTTTTCTAACACGTGCGCTTCGTATTCGTCTCGGAAGTATCTCAGCGTAGAAAGCACGGGGTTAGCCGCCGACTGGCCTAAGCCACAGAGGGAGGTGTCTTTGATGGTCTCAGCCAACTCCTCTAGGTGGAGTAGCCCCCGAAAACGCTCAAGGCGACGGATTTCGTCGCCCACCGGACGCTCGGTGAGGGCGGTAAGAATTTCGTGCATACGGGTGGTGCCTTCCCGACAAGGCGCGCACTTGCCGCACGATTCGTTACGGATAAACTCCATGAAGTACTTGGCTACATCCACCATGCAAGTACGCTCGTCCATGACCACCATACCCCCAGAGCCCATCATGGCGCCCAGTTCTTGCAGAGTTCCGTAATCAAGCGGCACATCGAGGTACTCTCTGGGCACACAGCCGCCGCTTGGTCCCCCAATTTGCACGGCTTTGATGGCATGTCCCTCGGGAGCGCCACCACCGATTGTCTCTACTACTTCCCGAAGCGGAGTACCCACCGGTACCTCGACCAGTCCGGTATTTCTAACCGTGCCGCTCAAGGCAAAAACTTTGGTGCCGGCCGCGTCTCCCAGGCCAAGGTCACGGAACCACTGGGCTCCATGGCGGATAATCCCGGGGACGTTAGCCAGCGTTTCCACGTTGTTTAGAACCGTGGGCATGCCGTAAAGACCGGATACGGCGGGGTAGGGCGGGCGCGGCCGAGGCATGCCGCGCCCGCCCTCAATGCTTGCCAAAATTGCAGTTTCTTCGCCGCAGACAAAGGCGCCGGCTCCTTGTTTGACCGTGATGTCAAAGTCGACCAGGCTCCCAAACAAGTTGCTGCCTAGAAGCCCAGCCGCCCGGCACTGAGTTATAGCGTTTTGGAGCCGTTCGATAGCTAGCGGATACTCAGCGCGACAGTATATGTATCCCTTGGTAGCTCCCGTGGCGTACCCAGCGATGAGCATCCCCTCGATTACACGGAAGGGATCTCCCTCCAGGATGGCGCGGTCCATGAACGCTCCCGGGTCTCCCTCGTCAGCGTTGCAGATGATGTATTTCTGAACAGCGGGTGTGTCCAGGGCCACTCTCCATTTCTTGCCCGTGGGGAATCCAGCCCCTCCTCTGCCGCGAAGGCCCGACTCGATGACAAGGTCGCAGACTTCCTCACGAGTCATGGTGGTAAGAGCCTTGGCCGCGGCGGCAAAGCCGCCGGCGGCCAAGGCTGCATCCAGGGAGGTGGGATCTATGACACCGCAGTTTTCAAGAACCACCCGCTTTTGTCGGGCAAAAAACGGGGTATCCGCCACCAGAGCTACATCCGCAAAATCAGGATGCTCACCATAACGTCCAAACAAGAAGCGGTTACGCAGGTCGCCCTTCTCGAAGATGGCCTCTAGAAATTCGGTCACGTTTTCCGGGGTAAGGTCACAGTACGAAAGGCGAATGCCATCGCCCCGATCAAGGTCCACAAAAACTTCTCTCTGGCAGAAGCCTACGCATCCTACCTCGACAAGGCTCGCTGAGATCCCGTGCTCATCGAGGTAGACCTTGATCTTCTCGGCGATGTGCAGAGCTCCATTTGCTCGACCACACGTTCCTGCTCCAATGTATATGACCGGGCCGTTGCTGCCCGGCCGACTGCCTCGGGCTGCCTCCTTGCGTCTCTGGGTGCGCAGGGCTGTGCAGCCTGGGTCAGTGTGGCAGAGAGGGCCTTCTTCCAGGCATTCAATGACCCGTACACAGGGATCCGCAGGAGAATGAGTGCAAAGAGCACAACAGGGTTCAAGCAACAGGCCGCTAGTCATGTCGTGCTCCTTCCTCCGTCGAGATCGGCGGCGTCCAGCGCGTCAAGCAAAGCGTCAAGCTTCTCGGGAGTGAGGTGTCCGTAGAACTCGCCGTCGAGCTTGATGACTGGAGCGATCGAACAGGCTCCCAAACAGGCAACTCGAAGCACAGTAAAGCGGCCGTCTGGCGAATTACCGTCTGGTCTTAACTTGAGCCGCCGCTGTAAGTGGGTGAGCAATGCGAAACTTTGTTTCACGTGGCAGGCAGTACCACGGCAAAGCTCGATAACATGCTTGCCGAGAGGGGCAAAACGAAACTGGTTGTAGAAGCTGGCCACCCCATACACACTTGCCACTGGCATCTTCAGGCTGGCAGCTAGCTCAAGCATTGCCTCTTGCGACAGGTAACCGTCCCGAGCCTGAATTTCCTGGAGCAGGGGTATTAGTTGCTCTCGGGAAGATGCCTTGCGTTCGTCTATGGGTAGAGAAGTTCGACCCATACCTGCCCCCTTCTACCTATCATCCTCGGGCTGTGCAGCGTTAGGTTGAGTCGCGCTGCGCCCTAGAAGCTGCTCAATCCGCGCAGCTAGCTCCGTAAGACGAACGGGCTTTTCCATGAAAACCTCAGCGGGAATCTTTTGCCCCATGAGAGAAGCCAGGACTTTCTCGCGGGTCTCCTCTTGGGCGGTAAAGCCAGAGAGTATGATGATGGGAATGTCGCGGGTGGGTCCGTCTGTCTTTAAAGCGCTAGCAAAGACCATCCCCTCTTCGTCGTAGTCCATCATAACGTCGAGAATGATTAGGTCAGGCTTTGCTTCGATAATGCGAGCGTAGGCCTCCTTGCCGTTGTGCGCTGTCAACACTTCGTATCCCCGAGCGGTTAGGAATGCTTGGATCGAAGTCACCAGGTCTACATCGTCGTCAACTACCAAGATCTTCGGCATCGTTCTGCCCTCCCCGGATAAGCGTGCCTGTCGCTCCTGCTATAAGGTGTCTCAGCTCTTGTTGTTTGTCTTAATCGCTCAGTGATATATGTCACAGTGAATTGCTTCACAAACGCCGGCAAAAAAAGAATTTTTTTGCCTTGCAACCCTGCTTGTCAGCTGATCCTACCGGCCTCCTCTTCGCACGAGGAATGACAGCTTCTCGAGCTTGGCTGAAATATCAATCTGCTCCACAAAACAACCCGAGGGCACAGTGATGCTCTTGGGTACAAAATTTAGAAAACCTCTGACCCCAGCCTGCGCAGCTTTGTCCACCACCGCCTGCAGCCCCTCAGGGCGAGCCGCCAGGATCAAGACCTTGAGCTCCAGCTCGGGCACCACCTTGTCCAGCTGCTCCACGCTGTAGCAGCGCCTACCAGCGAAGACCCGGCCGATTTTGCCCGGGTCGCTGTCAAACGCGGCCGCAATGTGAAAACCCCGTTCTTCGAAGCCGCCGTAAGCGAGGAGCGCTCGACCTAGATGCCCTACTCCAACCAAGCCGATATTCTGAATCACAGTTGTGCCGATGATCTCCGCGATTGTCTGCGCCATCTCGCGCACGTCATAGCCTCGGGCGATATTGCCAAATGTGCCAAAACTGGCCAAATCGCGGCGCAACTGGGCGGGCGACACTCCCACTAGGGCGGCCAGCTCATGGGAGTGAACAAACTGGACTCCATCGTGAGCCAGCTCTTCGAGCGCGCGGCGGTAGACGCTCAACCGCTCAACCGTACGGAGGGATACACGCCTGCGGTGAGTTAGTGTATCTTCATTGCGACCATTCATTGTCTGCGCTCGAGGTAGCTGCTAAATCCTGCACAGTGAATCTTTTCACAGAACTGCTTGTGTGTCAAGTATTCCTTAGCGCGCTTCTCCTCAGCGAACTACTGGCTCTGTTCCTGCGCTGGCTCGATCTGGCCGCGGATGGCGTCGACTGGGTGCGACTTGTTCCCTATGCTGACGTAGGCCTTACCGTTGTTGATCAAGTTAATTAGATCTCCAATGGTGCCTCCGCGCAGAGGTCCTATGAGATCGGATTCCACGATCTCCCCCTCAGCAAGCACGCCCACAAAGGAGCCCTCTTTCATCGGACCGGCAAACAGTATGTACACCGTGGTGCCGGAGGTTCCGGGAGTCCCCTGGTAAATGGCTGCAGTGCTGGGGTTAGTAATGGCGCTTGTAACCTCGAGCACGTACGTCAACTTATTCCGTTGCGCATCATACTCCAGGGTGAGTACTGCCGAAGCTTGGGTCTTGACCTTGGGCACTGATTCGCTTCCAGTAAGACGGGCGGTGAACTTCGCGGAAGGCAGAGTAGTCTCGGGACCTGCTGTGGACGCGGTAGTGCTCGTAGATTCTTTGTTCCCCGAACAAGTAAGGCCTATCACGATGATAACGACGATGAGAGCTAGCACAAATACTCCGGCTACTGCCCGACGTCTTTGCACCTGCTGCTGCCGCAACTGTCGCCGCCGAGCTCGTTCTTTGGCCAGAGCATCGGGGTCTATCTCAGGTCCCATCGGCGTTCCTCCCCCCGGTTCGAGGATCACACTCCCCCGCTTTGCTGCCCAAAACTTATTTCTTTCTTACCGTAGCATAAGCGGCGGGCTTTAAGAAAATCTTAGTCAACACAGAGGTAAGAACACAGTAAATGTAGAGCCCACACCAACAGTGCTCTTGACCTCTACGCGCCCTTTGTGCCTCTCGGCGGCATGCCGAACAATGCTTAGACCGAGCCCGGTTCCACCGGTTTCGCGCGAGCGAGCCTTGTCTACTCGGTAGAAGCGCTCAAACACTCGCTGCTGTTCGGCCATGGGGATACCAATACCATCATCTTGGACTGACAGAACTGCCCACGATCGTCCTGCGTTGTCAGTTTGTGTGTCCAGGCTCACCCGGATGTGACCACCCGGCTCCGTATAGCGGATAGCGTTGTCCAGTAGGTTCTTTGTGATCGCGCGCAGACTGGGTTCTTCTCCGTTAATAAGCAGGGTGTCTGGCAGGGAGGCGGTAAGCTCATGATGCTTCGCCTCGGCCAGAGGGCGCATCTCCTCCACGACTTCCGCCGCTGTCAGCGCAAGATCTACTGGTTTGAACATGCCGGGCTCCGTTGGGGTCGGCTCCTCCAAGCGCGAAAGGACAAGGAGATCGCTCACCAGGTTGTTTAGTCTTTGCACCTCGGCGGCGAGACGCTCTACAAATCTCTCGGCTATAGCTGGGTCCTCGCGAATACAGGTGGCCAAAGTCTGGGCGAGAAGAGACAGGCCGGCAAGAGGTGTCTTTAGTTCGTGACTCACGTTGGTCACGAAGTCTCTGCGCATCTGCTCGACACGTCGTTGCTCCGTTTCATCTCGCAGCACAAAGAGTGTATGCCCTGTCGATGGCTGTCTAGGGCTAACAGTTTGCGCGTGTTCTCGATAGCCGAGTGGTATGACCTCCACGGCCAGAGTACGGTTGGGCGTCAGCTCGACTGTCTGGGTGATCGGCCTGCCGCTGGACCAGGCTCTTTCTGCAAGACCTTCTGCTGGGAAGGAACGGGCGACCAAGACCAGAGGTTTGCCGGCGCTTTCGCTTAGATCAAAACCAAGTAAGGCTTGAGCAGCGGGGTTTGCGCGCAGGATTCTTCCTTGCTCATCGACCACCAGGACTCCCTCATTCATGGCCTCGAGGATTCTGGCCGAGCGTTCGGTTTCAGCTCTTAATTCCTGCTCACGGTCTTGCAGCTGGGCTGCCATATCGTTGAAAGCTTGAGCCAGCTCGCCTAGCTCGTCATCCCGCCTTATAGCAGTCCGGTAGCCAAAGTCGCCCGCCGCCACGCGGCTGGCCATGACCTGCAAACGCGCCAACGGGTTAACGATCGAGCGCGAAACCAGATATGCAGCTAGGACCATCGGGATGAGCAGGGCTACCCACACGTAAAGGGGTATGCGCCACGAAGCCTCCAACATGCTGTCGATTCGAGCTGCGGGTTGAGCCACTCGGATAGCCCCCTCGGACCAAGCTGCCTCGCTGGCCGGAAGGGGCAGGGCAACGTACACTTCTTCGATCCCCAAGGTACTTGAGCGTCTACGCTCTCGGGCTTCATATCCGGCCAGAGCCTGTTTCACCTCGGGGCGGTTGGCGTGGTTCTCAAGAGTCGCCGGGTTTGCCTCGGAGTCGGCGAGTACCTTACCGGTCCTGTCGATGAGGGTTATCCGTGCGCCCGCTGCCAGCCCCACCTCCTGGATGAACTGTTGCAGACTTTCGGCGTCGTATAGGGGACGGGTTTGACCTGCACCAGCTGGCCCGCCGTCAAGTTGTGATAAGGTGGCGGCCAGCTGCCGAGCTTGACGTGCCATCTCATCTTCTAATCGGTCCAGGAAAACGTCGCGTAGGATAATGGCAGACACGAGGGCTACGACCCCGGCAAAGAGCAGGGTTCCTAAAGCTACAGCTATGGGCAACCGCCAGCGAAGGCGCCGCGGTCGAGTCCGCGCTAGGATGCTCCGAAAAAACGCCAACATACCGTTTCTTAGCTTTGCATTCACGTACGGGTGCGCTTTGCCCTTTCCTTAGTAGCTGTAGTGGGGACCAATCGGTAGCCAACGCCCCGCATGGTCTGGATAGAAACACTTGCCCCGATCTGCTTGAGTTTCAAACGCAGCCGTCGCACATGAACGTCCAGACTGCGCGAGGCAGGAAGATAGGTCTGCCGCCACACCCGCTCAACTATCTCCTCTCGCGGAAACAAGTGTCCCGGCCGCGACAACAGAAGCTCAAGTAGCTCGTATTCCTTGGGGTTGAGGGTTACCTGGCCCCGGGTAGTACCTGCCGTTCTACCTTCACGGTCAAGCACCAAATCGCCGACTGAGAGCGCGGCCCCCGGTGTCTCTACTGCCAGGGGAGCGCCGACGGGGGCCCGGCGCAGCCGGGCCTGGATGCGCGCGAGCAAAATTTCCAGGTCAAAGGGCTTGGTTATGTAGTCGTCGGCACCCGAGGCAAATCCCTCGAGGACTGTCTCTCGTTCGCTTCGGGCTGTGAGCATTATGACGGGCAGGTCCGGCTTTCTCCGAGCGATCTCTCTGCTTACCACGATGCCGTCCAAACGAGGGAGCATCAGGTCAAGCAGCACCAGGTCAATGTCTGCGGAGAGTGCCGTTTGAAGCCCACTTTGCCCGTCATACTCCTGCAGCACCTCATAGCCAGCGCGCCGGAGGTTGTAGGCGAGCAGTTCCGCAATGGTGCGGTCATCCTCCACGAGGAGAATTCGCTTTTTTGCCTGCTCTTGCACGTGGTACTGCCTACGGTTTACCCCAAATTTCAAACGCTGTTAACAAAGCGTTAACAATCGTTTTCTTGCTCACAGTTAGCCTATCAAACGTAGATTGGAATGTCCGAGGTGAGTGCGGGCAATGGAGTCCGGACAAGTGGTGTACAAGGAAAGGGTGAAACCGATGAGGTTTACGAGAAAGGCAAGAAAACGAATAGCTCTGCTCACTGCCGTTGGTCTTATGGCTGCTGCTTTTAGCGTGTGGGTCTCTTCATGCGGCGGGGACAATGAGCTTCCCAGCGCAGGGCAGGCCACTACGCAAACTACCAAGGAAGTTACTTCGACTACTGCCCCCGCTTCCTCAACGACCGCCGGCAACACAACTACTAGTGCGGCCACCTCGACCACCGCTGTGAAGCTGCAAGGCACGCTGAACGGCGCTGGCGCCACTTTCCCCCAGCCTTTGTACGTCGAGTGGATTGGCGAGTTTCAAGCTATGCATCCTGGAGTAACCATCAATTACCAGGGCATAGGCTCAGGAGGCGGTATTGAGCAATTCACCAAGATGACGGTGGACTTTGGTGCTTCGGATGCTCCGATGAAAGACGAGGAGATCGCGAGGGCTGAAGAAGCCTCCGGGGCTAAGGTTTTACACATTCCGACTGTGATGGGAGCGGTCACAGTGGTGTATAACCTGCCGGGCGTACAGGAAATCAAGCTCGATCCAGCGACGCTGGCGGGCATCTTCCTGGGAAAAATAACCAAGTGGAACGACAGTGCTTTAGCTTCACTTAACCCGGGCGTGTCTCTGCCCGACCGAGCAATTCAGGTTGTGCATCGCTCTGATTCGTCTGGAACCACCAACATCTTTACCGGTTATCTCACCCAAGTTTCTGCCGAGTGGGCTGAGAAGGTAGGGAAAGGTAAAGAAGTCCAGTGGCCAGTGGGCGTCGGCGGCAAAGGTAACGATGGTGTCGCCGCTCTGGTGCAGCAGCAGGTTGGTGCGATCGGGTATGTGGAACTCTCTTATGCTCTCGAATCCGGTCTCTCCACTGCTGTGCTTAAGAACAAGGCGGGCAAGTTTGTGGCTCCCACCTTGGAATCCACCTCTGCCGCTGCAGCTGGGATAACCTTCCCCGAGGACCTGCGGTTTTCTCTAACTAACAGCGAAGGGCCAGACGCATACCCGATCGTTGGGCCCACCTGGATCCTAGCGTACGACAAGATGAAGGATGCCTCTAAAGCCGAGGTACTCAAGGCCTGGCTCACGTGGTGCCTGACTGAGGGAACACCACTGGCGCTGGAGCTGCACTATGCGCCCCTGTCAGATGAGCTTAGGGAGCTTGCTCTTGGTAAAGTGAACATGATCAGCAGCTTCTAGATGTGCGCTTAGTGAAGTGTACGATCGGTCTAGCGTGACTGAAGACACTCCCCCCAGGTCGCTCCCGTCCGCGAGGAGCTGGCGGCGAAGAGGGGTCGGCCGCAAGGCCGATCCCCTCTTCGCCGCAGTTGCTGCGCTGTCGGGGGTGCTGGTTCTACTTGTGCTTGCCTACATGGTGATTTCAACCACAACCACAGCGCTGCCGGTTTTTTCCTCACAGGGTATTTCGTTTGTCACCAGTAGTGAGTGGAACCCAAGCCAAGGGCGGTTTGGCACCCTAGCCTTCATCTATGGGACTGCAGTTACCTCGGCGATTGCCCTCATCATCGCTGTGCCGCTGAGTCTGGGAGTAGCCCTTTTCTTGAGTGAGTACGCCCCGCGCTGGCTTCGCGGGCCTGTCGGGTACGCTGTCGACTTGTTGGCGGCAGTTCCCAGCGTGATTTACGGACTTTGGGGAGTAACCGTCTTGCTTCCGCTGTTTCTTCAGCCTGCCGCTGATTTCTTGGCCCGTTACCTGGGTTTCATTCCCATTTTTGCTGGCCCGCCCTCGGGTCTTTCCTATTTTGGTGCCGGGGTGGTTTTAGCCATTATGGTTATTCCTATCATTACTTCGCTTTGCCGGGAGATATTTGCCACAGTGCCGGACGACGAGCGACATGCCGCCTATGCTCTCGGGGCTACAAAGTGGGAAATGATCCGAGCGGTTGTGCTGCCTCGCGGTCGGGCCGGAGTTGTTGGCGCCGTCATGTTGGGGCTGGGAAGAGCACTGGGCGAGACCATCGCTGTGGCTTTGCTCATTGGCTCTGCGGTTGATATCGACGCCTCGATCTTGCGCCCAGGCTACTCGATGGCGGCTCTCATCGCTAATCAGTTCCAGGAGGCCACGGGCGATCACATCCGCGCACTAGTGGGCGTTGGGGTGGTGTTGTTTGCATTCACCATCGTGGTAAACATGGTAGCCCGTCTGCTGGTTTGGAGGTTCAACCGGCCATGAGGTTGGCCAAGCAACAGACATTAACCAAGGAGCTTACAACAGTAAGCGAAGTTCTCAGGGAAACCGGCAGTTCGAGTGAGCTGCCCATGGCGGACGATCGGTCGTCCGTTGCCACCAGCCGCTGGGCTGCAGGAAGACTAAAGCCGGGAGGTTCGCTACGGGAGTGTCGGCCAGCGCGGCGCCGAGTTTGGCGGAATCGAATAAACACGTGGCTGGTAGTGCTCGCGGTGCTAGTGGCCCTCACTCCTGTGGCCCTCATTCTTTATCACATCACGCGGAAGGGTCTTGTATCCATGAGTTGGGAGTTTCTCACCAGCTCAATGCCGCTTAGCTTCCGCAAGGCGGGTGGCGGCTTCCTAAACGCGCTCGTGGGAACCGCCATCATGGTTGCTCTCGCCACGGGCATCTCTGTTCCGTTGGGAATTCTGGGAGCGGTTTACCTAGTGGAATACGGCAAAGGCAATTGGCTGGCCAAACTGATCCGCTTTTTCTCCGACGTGATGAGCGGAGTTCCCTCAGTGTTTGTTGGGCTTTTTGTGTACACGGCGCTGGTTGTCCAGTTTGGTTTCGGGGCTTTGATGGGAGCGGCCTCATTGGCTCTTATCATGATTCCCATCGTGGTTCGCTCTACCGAAGAAATGCTCAAGTTGGTTCCTAACCACCTCAAAGAGGCCAGCTACGCGCTAGGAGCAGCCAAGTGGCAAACCATTCTCAAGGTTGTGCTGCCTGCGGCAGCACCAGGGATAACTACTGGTGTGATGTTAGCCATAGCCCGGGCAGCGGGAGAGACAGCGCCTCTCATCCTGACGGCCTTGGGGTCATACCAATTGACAGCCAAACTATGGGGAGAGCCCATCTCGGCTCTCACCCTGGCCATCTTTGATGGAGCAAGGAATCCGTTTGCCGCCGGACAGGCCCGGGCCTGGGCGGGGGCGCTTGAGCTTCTCGCGATCGTGCTCATATGTACAGCGGTCGCTCGGCTGATTGCGGCAAGAAGTCGGTTAAACAGATAATCAAGGCCACCAACGATGACAGAACCAGTTTTCAGGATTCGCGACCTCAGCGTTTACTACGGAAAGAACTTAGCTCTTAAGGGAGTGTCCATGGACATTCTCCCCCGGCGGATAACCGCCATTATCGGTCCGTCGGGGTGTGGAAAGAGCACCTTCATCCGTTGTCTTAACCGTATGAATGAGTTGATTCCAGGAGCTCGGGTAGAGGGGCAGGTTTTCTACCATGGAGAGGACATTTACGCTCCGGGCGTTGATCCGGTTGTGGTGCGCAGACACATAGGCATGGTCTTTCAGCGACCCAACCCGTTTCCCAAGTCCATCTACGAAAACGTTGCCTTCGGGGCGAGGATCAATGGCTACAAGGGAGACATGGACGAGCTAGTTGAGCGCTGCCTGCGACGGGCAGCTCTTTGGGATGAAGTAAAGAATAAGCTCAAAAAGAGCGCTCTAGAGCTGTCTGGCGGGCAGCAACAACGCCTGTGCATAGCCCGAGCCATTGCGGTGGAGCCGGACGTCATCTTGATGGATGAGCCCGCGTCTGCACTTGACCCGATCGCCACCACGCGCATCGAGGACCTTATGCAGGAGTTAAAGCAGGATTACTCAATTGTGATCGTCACTCACAACATGCAGCAAGCGGCGCGAGTCTCTGACGAAACGGCATTTCTCTACACCGAAGTAGATGAGGCTACAGGCGGACGGTGGGGAGTGCTGGTGGAATTTGGGGAAACAAAGCAAATCTTTACCAAACCGAAGGACAAGCGCACGGAGGACTATGTGTCTGGGCGATTTGGCTAGGGGGTTCCAATAATGAGAGACGCTTTTCATAGAGAACTTGAGGCTATTGACCAAGCAGTGGTGCGGCTGGGGGCCTTAGTGGAGCGCAGCACCCAGCTGGTCACCACTGCTCTGGTAGAGAATAACCGAGAACTGGCGCAAAAGGTGCGAGCCGGTGACGACGAGGTCGATGCTCTGTTCCTCGATATCGAGAAACGGGCCTTGGTGTTGCTGGCGCAGCAGGCTCCAGTCGCAGGAGATCTGCGCCTGATCGTTGCGATCTTGCGCGTGGTGTCAGATCTTGAGCGCGCGGGTGATCTGGCTTTCAACATTGCAGAATTAGTTGAGGCTGAGGATTTTCAGGAGCCAGCGGTAAGACCGGTACGCTCGCTGGTTTCTGAGTTGGGGCAAGCAGCGGGCCGGCTGCTGGGTCATGCCCTCGACGCTTGGGCGACCAAGGACGAGAAGCTTGCTGCCCAAATTGAGGCCGAGGATGACCGCCTGGACGAACTTCACACTCAGCTATTGGAAGGTCTGGTGGAGCTGAAGGGCGAAGAGGCTCTCGGCCCTGCAATCAGACTTGCTTTGATAGGGCGGTACTTTGAGCGTATTGGCGACCATGCCGTGAACATCGGGCAGCGTGTACGCTACTTTGTCACTGGGAATGAGGAGCACCTTGGCTAGCGCCGCGCGGCCGCGTGCGATGCACTCCAGTGTGGCATGCCTGGCTGAAGTAGTTTCTCTTCGGGTAAGGAGCCACCACCGCGGCGCGCGATAGCCACTGCTGCACCCTACGACAAGATATCTTTCCTGCGGAAGATCAGCCAGGCGATAGTGGTCATACCAACGGTCCAAACCGCAAAGTTCGCCAAGCCCTTGCCAAGAGGAGCGAAGTCAATAGGGCGAGCAAAGAGATTTGTGAAGGCGTCAAAGTGTGACGTGAAGAGGTAGGGCCTGAGAAAGTCGAAAACGCTCAGGCTGCCCAAAATAAGCATGATGATCACCAGCACCAAACCGGCAGCCATGGCAGTAAGTCCCGAGTCGGTAAGGGTAGAAAGAGCGACGCCTAGCGAAACTACCGCGGCCATGCCAGCCAACACAAACAGGTATGCAAGACAGGTAAGCCACAGACCTTCCCCTATCCCCACGGTTTGGCCAGTTAAAAGCATCATAGGCTTTAGCCCGTAAAATGCGCCGCCTGCCGCAAGAGAGCCGGCAAGAAGTATTACAAGGCCGATGGCAATGTAGACGTTGGCCACAAACCACTTGGCTAGGAGAAGCGAACCCCGGCGTACCGGCTGCATGAGCACGGTGCGCAAGGTTCCTTTTTCTGCTTCACCCGCGATAGTCTGGCTTCCTGCCATGGAGGCGAGCATTGGCAAGAGAAAACCGGCCATGGCAAGGAGGGCTCCGGGAGCTACGTATAAGCCGTTTAGTCTGATGAGATGTATGAAGAAAGGACCGCCCTGCTCTGGCGCTGGAGGCCCTTCATGGCTCAAGCGCATGGCCAAAGTGATGATGAAAGGCACCAGGAATAGCCCCACCCAGCCAAAGTAGGTGCGCTTTTGGAACAAGATCTTGATGAACTCGCGGCGAATGTGACCCATCACGAGCCCTCCTCGCCGTCGCCCGTAAGTTCTAAGAACATCTCCTCGAGACTATGTTCCTTGGTGGGAGCCACCGAAAGCACGTCAATTCCGGCATTTACCAGCCGTCTTATCACCTCGGGAATCAGCTCGGGCGAGTCTTGCAGTACGAGATAATCACCATCCTGGCGGAGTTTCTCGGGTGGTGCGAGGGTCTGGATGACCTCAGCCGCCTTAGATTGATCACGAGTGAGGATCTTTACTATGTTGTCCGCGGGACGAAGCTCCGAAACTGGTCCCTGGACCACCAGCCTACCTTTGTTAATAATTGCGGCTCGGTTGCATACCAGCTCGACCTCGTGAAGCAGATGAGAGGACAACAGCACCGTAATTCCCTGGCGGCCCAGCTCTCGGATAAGTTCCCGCACGTGCCGCATCCCTTGGGGATCGAGTCCACTAGTGGGTTCATCAAGCACAACCAGGGCGGGCCGGTGGATGAGAGCAAGCGCGATCCCAAGACGTTGGCGCATTCCGTGAGAGTAGCTTCCGACCTTAGAGTTGGCGCGGTCGGCCAGACCTACTAGCTCGAGGACCTCGGATATGCGCTTGGGACTAACCTTCTGGTTCATCTCCGCTATTAGCTGGAGATTCCGCTTGGCACTCATGTTCGGATAGAACATGGGGTCATCGACAAAGCCACCCACATAGCGCAAAGCTTCGCGACGCTGCTCGGGGACCCGGTAACCCAGAATATTCACATAGCCGCTTGTAGGATAGGTAAGGCCAAAAATCAAACGAAGAGCAGTGGTCTTGCCTGCTCCATTGGGTCCAAGGAAGCCAAAGACGTCACCCTCGTAGATGGTCAGATCCAAGTGATCAAGCGCGCGAAGCTTGCCAAAATCCTTGGTCAACCCATGGGTGGACAGAACAATCCGCCGCCCGTTGTCAGCGGCGGTGGCTGGAAAGGTTTCTGAATGAACCAGAGTCGGTGTTTGTATGGGCGTTGGAGCTGACACAGCTCGTAGTCTATCACGCTCTTGGGTGACAGCGATTTTGGCTGCATGCGTTCAGGATTAGTTCAGGAAAGTCGTGTCACCATATGCTCGGAGTCACGCAGCAGTGCTGAACCCCCCTCCTGAGCTGTGGCCCCAACCCTGTCCGGTGGGTGTCTCGGCCAAGAGAAGGCAAGACACCACCACGCCCGCACGGCGGAGGCGGATGAGGCGGCGTTCGGCACAGCCGAACGCCGCACCCGCCGTGTGCACTCACTTCAGAATATCTCGGGGCAAGTTGTTTGTGCGCTTGCCTACAGGTACACATGTGAACCTGTAGGGTGCTTGTACAGCCTGTAGGGTGCTTGTGCGGGCCCGATTTGCGGGCCATACTACTTGCATCATGATGCAGCTAGCCATCTTCATCTTGGAAGACGATGCGCAGATGCGGTCGCTTCTGGTACGCGGCCTGCGGGAAGAGGGATATGAGGCGCAAGGTTTTGCTACTGGGTCCGATCTTCTTCGCAAGGTAGCGGAGACAGTTCCTGATCTTTTCATAATTGACATTGGCCTGCCTGATGCGGATGGCCGGGATGTCTGTCAAGCGTTGCGAGCTCAAGGTGTAGGCGCACCCATCATATTTCTTACAGCGCGTGATGCTCTTTCCGATCGGCTGTCCGGCTTTCACGCAGGGGGAGACGATTACCTAAGCAAGCCCTTTGCTTTTGCCGAGCTCCTTGCCCGGGTGGAGGCTCTCCTACGCCGAAGTGGCAAAGAAAGGACGTTGGAGGCAGCCGGGCTGGTTTTGGATCCCGCCAAACACGCTGTTACGTGCGGGGGAGTTACTGTACCTCTTACCCCTACTGAGTTTCGTTTGCTTGCCAAGCTGGCCGCGTCGCCGGGACAGGCCGTGCGACGCAAGGCGTTGATTGAGACAGGCTGGCCGCATGGGGCCATTGTCTACGACAACACTCTTGATGCGTACATTGCGCGCCTGCGGCGGAAGGTGTGTTCCTTGCCAGGCGCTCCCCAGATAGTTACAGTGCGCGGCGTAGGTTATTCGCTACGATGACAAGAGTGTTTTCCCGCATGGGGATCCGCGACCGCCTGCTTCTTGCTGTGGTGGGCACCGTGGCGGTTGCTCTTGCAATCATGACCGTTGCTTTCAACTTGCTTCTGTCGGCCAGTCTTCGCTCGGACGCCGACAAGCGATTGCGGTCGATGGTGGAGGACACGGCTCGGATGATCAGCATCAGCAATGGCCGAGTCAGTCTTCCGAAACCTACTGGGGACATCCAAGAACTTGGCACTCAGGTATGGGTGTTTGTGGCTGGGACTACGTTTAGCGCGCCAGAGGTCGATCCTGCAGTGGCGCAAGCAGCCAAAGCCCTGGACGGACAGCCAGCTCAGTATGTCGATATACCGGGGAAAGAAGTGCGTCTTTATGGGGTCCCTCTAGTTTATGAGGATGAGCGCATCGGCACTATCGTCGCTGGACTCTGGATGGGCTCCTATCTCCGCACTCAGCGTCTCACACTCCTGGCCACGGGAGCTCTGAGCGCTGTGCTTCTTGTCATTGTGGGGTTTGCCGGACGGTGGGTGCTTAACGCCGCCTTCCGGCCGGTGGCTCGCATGACGGCTGAGGCTGAGGCTTGGAGCACCGCGGATCTAGACAGGCGATTTGACATGGGGGAGCCTCACGACGAACTTACCCAGCTTGCGCACACGCTCGACGGACTCCTGGATCGTTTGGCTGCCAGTCTTCGCCGAGAACGACGCTTCTCGGCGGAGGTTTCTCATCAACTTCGTACGCCGCTAGCCAAGATCAAGGCTGAGGCGGAGTTGGCCCTGAGACGGGAGCGTGAACCCTCATATTACCGGGAGGCTCTTTCCTCGATAATGCAGAGCGCCGACCAGCTCGCGCGCACGGTGGAGGCGTTGATGGCTGCGGCTCAAGAAGAGGGAACACTGGCTCGAGGACGGGCAGAAGTGAGCCGGGTCCTCGAAGACGTCGTCGCGGCAGTAAGTGTTCTTGCCGAGGAACGAGGAGTCGAAGTTGCAGTGGCGCCCTTGGTGAGACGTACGTACGTGGGAGTTGAACGAGATATTGCGGTTCAGATCCTGCAGCCTGTGGTGGAAAACGCTTGCCGTTTTGCTCGCTCAAAGGTTACCTTGGCCGCCGTTAGGACTGGCAAAGAAGTAGTCTTTACCGTAGAGGATGACGGCCCTGGGGTAGCCGAAGAGGAGAAAGAAAAGATTTTTGAACCTGGTGTGCGAGGCTCGGCTGCTGCAGCAGAGGCTGGGGGAAGTACCCGAGGGGCTGGTCTAGGGCTTTCTTTGGCGCGGCGGTTGGCTAGGGCTGCCTCTGGAGAAGTTGAGGTAGGCGCCAGCACTATCGGCACGGGCGCAAGATTCTTGGTGCATCTACCGACTGGATAGTGGCGCACACTCTTGGCTGAGCGGGAGCGCGATTGCTGTCGAATTACTAGGGCATTGGGGCACAAAGCTGCCGACTCAGGGCATGAAGCTGTCCCCTCAAGGCATAAAGACCTAATAACTTCTGGTGGTTATCGCAGCCATAGGATCTGGTTGGCCTCTAATGGGACTTTAGCGGCAGCGTGCCAGGGGATGATCCGGGGTGTGTAATGGTCGGCCGGACGAAGCGCGGGAAGGGTCGCGGTGAGACGGTGGCGGCCGGGCGCCTGCGCACCGCAGGAAGTGGAGGCAGGCGCCCGGCCGCCTAATGTATCGTGCGCCGCTTCCGGTCCGGTCTCGGTCGCCAAAACATGTCTCTCCGGTATGTCGCCTGCCAGCGGCTCGGCGTACAACTCGATCAGAACCGCCTCTAGAGGAATAGGTCCCAAGTCAACCTCCACCGCAAATGAGTGCACTGCCCCGTCATCTGTTGCTTTGGTTTCTGCTTGGTAGGAGATAAAGCGTATCTTGTCCCAATGCTCATCCAAGAGGGTGCGCCAAATCACTAACTCCCGAGCTAACGCGGCGACTTGTCCCTCTCTGGCGAGCGTCCTTGCCTGGTAATCGGCCGCGGCTGGCAAGTAGTAGTTTTCCAAGTACTCTTTCATCATCCGGTTCGTAGAGAATTGCGGGGTAAGGCGGGCCATGCTTTCCCTCACGCGGGCTACCCACCGGCGGGGGATTCCGTTTTCGTCGCGGTCGTAGAATTCGGGGATGACCTGCGTTTCCAAGAGGTCGTAGAGCTGGGCGGCGTCCCTGGCGTCCCAGTAGGGGTCGTCACCATGTTCAAGGCCGTCGCCAAGGGCCCACCCTACCTCGGGCGCATAGGCTTCGGCCCACCATCCGTCCAGTACAGATAGGTTGAGTCCGCCGTTCACAAGCACCTTCATGCCGCTAGTGCCGCTTGCTTCCCACGGTCGGCGCGGGGTGTTAATCCAAACGTCTACGCCTTGAACAAGATGCTCTGCTACGTCCATGTCGTAATCCACCAAGAAAACCACGTGAGGTCGCACCGTACAGCGGCTGATGAAATCAGTCCAGCGCTTTATCATGGCCTTTCCTGCCAGGTCGGCGGGATGGGCCTTGCCTGCCAATATAAGCTGTGCACGGCTATCTTCCGCACACAAGATCCGCTCCAGTCGGTCGGGGTCATGCAGCAGAAGGTCGGGGCGCTTGTAGGAAGCAAACCGACGAGCAAAACCCAGCGTAAGTACATCGGGATTGCAAAGACAGGTAAGGTTCTCGCCCAGGATGTCCAAGTTGCCCGCCACTGGTTCTTGTTGCATGACATGCTCTCTGGCAATGGCGATCAGTCTGGCGCGGCTTGCACACCTAAAAGCCCAAATCTCCTCGTCGCTCAGGCTGCGAATACACTCGCCCAGGTGCCCAACCTCGCCTAGCCAACGGTCCTTACCGCAGCACTTGGTCCACAAGTCGTCAGCAAGATCGGAGTCCCAAGAGGGCACGTGCACGCCGTTTGTTACATGGCCTATCGGTACCTCAATTCGAGGCCACCGAGGGAAGAGGTTCTGAAAAAGCGCTCGCGACACTTGACCGTGGAGGCGGCTCACGCCATTTACATGTGCACTCCCGCGGATGGCCAAGTAGGCCATGTTGAAGGGTCGTTTGGCGTGGTGAGACACCTGAGCCTCTGGAGTGACGGTACTGCTAGGGGGATTTGGCTCGCTGGCTAGAGCGAGCAGACGCTCGAAGGTGATGCCCAGTACTTGAGCGTAGGGCCCAAGGTACTGTTCAACAAGGTCCGGGGGGAAACGGTCAAATCCTGCTTCCACGGGGGTGTGGGTGGTAAACACATTGCCTACCCGCGTCGCAGTCAGGGCTGTTTCAAAGTCGACCCTGTGATCCTCCATGAAGCTCTGGGCTCTCGCAAGGACGGCGAGCGCAGCATGGCCTTCGTTGAGATGACAGATAGTAGGATCAAGCCCGACCTTGCGTAGAAGCTTCCACCCTCCAATGCCAAGCACCATCTCTTGCTGCAAGCGAAGTTCCGCGCCTCCGCCATAGAGCTCGCTTGTAATTCCTCGGTCAGCCGGACTATTTAGAAGATCGTTGGAATCCAACAAGTACAGACGGGTGCGTCCTGTTTGAACCTGCCAGGCTCGCAGACGGACCGTTCGCCGAGGAAACTCAATCTCCACTATCACCCATTCTCCGTCCTTGTCGCGGAGTGGTTGTATCGGTAGCTGACCGGGATCGTTGTAGGGGAAGAATTCAAGTTGTTCTCCGGAGGCGCTAAGAGCCTGGCGGAAATACCCCTGCTGCCACAAGATTCCTACTCCGACCAGCGGCACGCCCAGATCGCTTGCTGTCTTAAGAAAATCTCCCGCCAGAATCCCGAGACCGCCACCATAAATTGGGAGCGCTTCGCTTAACCCAAATTCCATGCAGAAATAGGCAATCACCCGGTTTGGGTTTGGCGAATACTCAGCCCACATCTTGGCGTAGTGCCGCTCAAACCACGACGGCTTGTCTAACAAAGCACGGCGGCTGGCAAGCTGCCCCTCAAGGAGCTTGGTAAACTGAGCGTCGGCGGCCACTTCCTCAAGTCTGTCTTGCCCGACAGTCTGTAGGATATGCCAGGGATTATGAGTGACTCGCCAGATGTCTGGAGCAATTTGGTGCCACAGAGCGTCTGAGGCGTGACTCCAAGACCACCGGAGGTCAAGGGCAAGTTCAAGCAGGCCGGAGAGGGAGTCAGGGACACGGGGAACGGCGTGGTACGGCTGAGCGGTCAACACGGACCCCCTTCACATGAAAGAGAAAACTCCGCTCTTATGCTAGCGCAAAATGCCAAATTGTCTTTTGCCTCGCGGGCAGAAGCTCTGATGTGCCAACTTGCTGCTTTGTATGGGATAGAGCGGTGCTACCGCGACGTGTGGGGCAAATGGCGGCAAGCTTCTGCAAGCACGGTGATGCGGGTACTGGCCACCCTAGGGGCCGAGGTATCCGGATTTGACTGGGACGGATGGGAGCCCTCCCGGTCAAAAGCAGGGTCAAGGGAAGAGCGCCTGCTCGAGAAGGCCCTTCGTACGCGCGAATCAGAAGCCACTCGGCGGCTGGTTGAGCCGGTCTATGTAGCTTGGAGAGGGAAGCTGACTCTTGCTGTGCACCAAACTGCGTGGTCGAGGTTGGGGGCGCCAGATGGCTGGGTGTATTTCGCCCTGTCCCTGGAAGAAGGAGGGGAGGTAACCAAGGCCGTCAGGGTGTCCACTTTGGTCTCCGGAAAGCCTGTCCACCTCTGCTGGGATCTACCCCTGGGCTATCACCGTCTGGCTGTTGAAGGTGCGGGCCTCAGCGAGGTGGCGCTTGTCATCTCTGCTCCGCCGACCTGTTGGCCGCCAGGTCTGTCTCGGGAGACAGGCAGATTGGTGTCGGACAAGACGCGGCCCGAGGAAGACGCCGCTCAGACGCAGCTGTTCGGTCCAGGCTGGGGAGTGTTTGCCCCTGTATATGCTCTTCCATCACTCGGAAGGCGCAATCAGGCAGGAAACAATGAGGGCGTGGCCTGGGTCGGGCTGGGAGACTTGGGCGACCTTGCTGAATTGAGGCGGCTGGTTGGCCGGCTTGGAGGGAGTGTAGTGGCGACCTTGCCGCTCCTTGGACTTCTTCGGGACGGAATCCCCGCGGGTGTTAGTCGTGGTTCAAGGGCTGCAGGCCGCGGCTCGGAGGGGGAGACTGTGGACTTTGTCTTTGATCCCAGTCCCTACAGACCCTCAAGCCGACTCTTCTTCGACGAGCTCTATCTCGCGGTAGATAGAACGCCCGAATGGAAAGAATGCACGTGTCTGCGCAAGACGTGGGAGTCTGGCCTACAGGCCCAAGCTGCGAAACTGGCCGAAGGCAGCTTGGTTGATTATGCGGAGGTAGCCGCTCTTAAGCGGCGGCTAATAACTACGGCGAGTCGTTGCTTCTTTGAGCATTCCGAGGGTTCTCGTCGGGAATCTCTCGCTGCGTATCTTGGTGCGCATCCCGAAGCGGAGCGATACGCCCAGTTTTGTGCTGATCATGGAAGTCTTTGCCAGCAGGGCCAGGGGCGCAGGGACGAAATTGTCCGAAGCTATCTCTACGCGCAATGGCAACTGGACGAGCAGTTAAACGGGACAAGTTGTGGCGACTCCCATATCAGAGATGCCCGGGTAGTTGGTCTAATGCTCGATCTCCCCGTAGGCGTGCATCCGCGTGGATTTGACGTGTGGCGTTGGCCTGAGCTTTTTGCTCGTGATATGTCTATTGGGGCCCCTCCCGATCTGTTCTTTGAGGAAGGCCAGAATTGGGCCTGCCCGCCGCTGCAGCCGGAGGCCATGCGCCGCGATGGGTATGCCTACCTAGCTTCGTGTCTGCGTCATCACATGCAGCACTCTACTCACCTACGGGTTGACCATATCATGTGGCTTCACCGCGCATACTGGATTCCGGAGGGGAAGCCGGCCGCTGAGGGAGTCTACGTGACCTACCCCACTGACGAACTCTACGCTGTTTTATGCCTTGAGTCGTGGCGGCACCGCACCGTGGTAGTGGGAGAAGATTTGGGGACAGTAGGTAGAGGGGTAAGAGCAAGGCTGAGGAGGCACGGTGTTCTGGGGACTTGGGTCTTGCAGGGAGCGCTGAGGCCCCGGGCGGCGCGGGCCGTGAGGCCCGCGCCGCCCCACTCTGTAGCGTTGCTCGGCACGCACGACATGTTCCCATTTGCCGGTTATGTGGAGGGTAAAGACATCAGCGTTCGGATTGAGAGCGGGAGGGTGGGGGCCGCGACGGCGCGCCGAGCTTTGGCGGCGCGCCGTCGCCTACTGGCCCGCCTCGCCCACGACCTGTGTGCAGGCCCCTCGGAGTCTTTGGGTGCTTCTCCGGGGACAGGCACGGGCGACCTCCGCGGTACTCAGGCACTTCCCGAAACAACCACTCTCCTCCGACTTGTTCTTAGTTTTCTAGGCCAGAGCGACGCTCCTTTGGTGCTTGTGGGGCTAAGAGATCTGCTGTTGGAGAGTGAGCCCGAGAACATTCCTGGCACAGGTCCGGAGAGGTCTAACTGGCGGCGGAGGTTACAGGCTTCACCTGAGCAGATAGAGGCGGCTCTTGTGGAAGCGGCGGCGCTTCTTAGACGCAGTGGTGCGCCCGGACCGCTATTGCAGTGCCCGGCGAATGCCTCTTAGAAAGTCCAGGGCTTGACGGGCTTGATATGCCGCGGGTCGCAAGTAGAGGGCTGTATGCAGCCAGCTTTCGGCTTGGTCTAGGAGTGTACTGAGTGAGAGGTTGCGGTACAGGCTTGCCAATGAGACCTCTGACGGCGTCGTGGCGAGCGAAAGAGCTGCATTTCCCGCGGGAGGAGCAGCGTCGGCCTGGGCTAACAAGGTCCAATCGGTCGCAAGGGGAGCCGGAGTATTCCCTACTGTCGTGAGGGGCGGTATGAGGGTGTGTTCTAGGTAGGCGCGAGCCAAGGCCAGGTTGAGGGTGGCTATTCCAGCCTCATACGAACAAAGCCAGTTGCTGGGCTCCAAAGAAGCTCCCTCAGCGTAGCTTGAGATTGCCAAGCTAAGATTGTCCAGCACCGCTCCGGCCTTATCGCCGTAGTCACTCGTTAAGGCTCGCCGCGCCTGATCCTCGTAAATCATTGCCTTGGCCAGCAGGGGTTGTGGGCTAAGCGGTTGTAGCCAGCATGCCATGCTTGCTCGTTTGAGAGCCTTACCGGCCTCCACTTGATGTGTTGCAAGAGCGATGTCTTCCCACCGTATGCCGGCATAGGGCAAGGAAGCTCCGAGAAGCGCCAAACAGGCTAGAACGGCAATACCGCCTCTAAACACTCGGGCAAGCAAGCCGTTGGCCCAGTGCGGAACGCCTGCAAAGAGTTTTCGTGCCCGAGGCCAAAGCAATCCGGCGTGAAGGTCAACCCGGGTAACAGCGCCAGCTATGAACAAGACCGGCGGAATAGTGACGGCGGTGACAGGCCAGAGCGAGTCAAGGCTAGCGTGAACAAACCAATAGACCGTCCCGCACAGAAGCGCCACCGGCCAGCCGCATTCGAGGGGGTGGTTTCCCCAACGACTCTTGGTGGGTTGCGCTGCTTTTTCTCGTGCTTCTGGAGGAGACTCACTGCGCGCCGCTGCGACACGGGGCCACAGTACTCCCACGCTAGCCACCACGAGTGGGATCAAGAAGAGAATCCCCCCGATAATCCCCGTTTCGACAAACAACTGGAGCACCAAAGAGTGAGGCGAGTCGGTTTCGGTTCCTGGGCTCAAGTCAACACGGTCGTAGGCCAGACCAAAGTTTCCTGCCCCCACTCCTAGCACCGCAGCCTCGCGGAAGATGCTCACGGCATCTTTCCAAAGAGCTAGTCTCTCTTGGCTTGTGCTCTGGGCTAACCAGGGATTAGTACGCTCTGTGGCTCCAAGTTCTGGGGAAGCCGGCGCCGTCTTGGCGGTTAGGGTTTCGACCTTTTGCTCGAGCCACCGCACTGGTCCGCCGCTATCTCTTGTCTTGGTCAGCGCAACGTAACAGCCTCCCGCTAACAACGCCACAAGCACCAGAATTCCAAAGATTGTCTTCATGCGTGCCGTGACCTTTATCCAGTGCTCAAGAAGGGCAAGGATCATCCCGCAGAAAGAAGCAACAACGGCTGCAGTGAGTAGCACGCGGCCTCCTTGCCCACCAGTCATGAGGACGTCCTGCGCTGAGCTTAAGGAACCTCCGGACCGAAGGGACCAGTACTTGTGCAAGGTGGGAAAACCATACGTAATCACGAGCCCTATGGGAAAAATATGGAGCAGCATCCTTAGTCGGCCCGGGGATACGGCAAAGGCAAAGATTGCTGAACACGCCAGGCTCCACGCTGCTCCTTCGGAGCGTGTGAGCACGGCCAGTCCGAGCAGTCCTGTAGCTATGCCCAAAGCCAAGCCGCGAACGGGAGCCCGCTCTTCGGGTCCTGCCGAAAGCCATAGGAGAGGCCAGAAGGGCACAACAAGAAGCGCGGCCACGCTATCCGCATCGCCCACCGGGAAGACAAAACGTCCTTCCGCGAACACATAGGAGGCTGAACCGCTAGTCCAGAGCGCCACCAGGCAGACGGCAAAAATGACGGTGCTAGCGACAAGGAGCAGGTAGCGAAAAGCCTTTTGTCCAGGGGCATCCTTGAAGCATAGGCAGGCAGTCCAAAATACCAGTACGAGGAAGAACACGCGAGCTGTCTCTAGCCACACTCTGTGGAGAGAGCTAGCCCATGAGACCGAAGCAGCTACCCACAGCGCGTAGCACATGAAGAGGGCTATGAGAGCTGCGGACAGTTGCCCGGGCTTCCCGGGGTAGATCCTACTCGCGGAGCAAAGCAGGGCTAAGAGGCCCATTGCCGCAGCTGGCAGGAGCCAGGTGCGAGGCATATAACCGCCCGAAGAGAACATTAGCCACAACCAGATTGCGGCTAACCCTCCATGGGGTAGAAAACGGAGTCCTACTCCGTAGACGCGGCGCGCTCCTGCGACGATGACCGAGCCTATGTGCACAAAGGGTTTCAATCTAGTCTCAAGCTAGTCAGCGGGTTGCGGGCGGGCTCGTCTCTTGGCTCGCACCCTTCGCACACCGAGAGTCAGCCCTGCCGGGATTAAGAACGCTGCTACCAGAGATAAAACAACAATCTCGTCCGTCGTAGGCCGTTCGAGCCTAGTTCCCAACAAACCTCGTGTGGCGGCGTAAAGGCGAAGCTTAGTCTCCTCATCGGAATGCATAGCGATAGTCGGGTCCATTAGCAGACAGCGGAGCTCCCCCGGAGTGTATTGCTGGGTAAAAGTGCCATGCCGCACGAAGTCTTGATACATGACTTGTGGAGGGTAACCCAGCGTGTTTTGGGCTGTAATGCCGGAAGGAGAGGCAAATGCGTTTGCTTCGCAAACAAGGGCAACAAGGGTGAAGACACAGACCGCGACAACCAAAATTGTCTTCCTTGCTTTATGGAGCACCATCGATCTCCTGTCAGTGACCATGTGCGGCAGTAACTGATGCCAGGGATCTCTATCTAATAAAGTAATTCTCCCACGTCGCCGGTGTGACTGAGTGGCGCTGAGCCTGACTTGTTCACACACGTGCCTAGCTCGTCCGCGAGGAACAAGATTGACATTGGCTCCGTGGCTGGCGTACTGTTAGCTTGAACCTGAGGAACGTAGCGGGGGCAAACTAGTCACAGGAGGGGGACGTCTATGGCAGAGGTTCCAAGAACGTGCGCAAACTGCGGTAATGTACAGACAGCAGGGGAATTTTGCGAAAAATGCGGTACCAAACTGCCGCCCGTTTCGAGTGTAGCGGCTGGGGCTGCTGCAGGTGGGCAGGGCGCAGTTCCCCCTCCGCCCGCGGGTTATGGGGCGCCAGCAGGAGCAGGCCCGCAATATGTTCCCGGCGGGGGAGGACCGGGATTTCCGCCCTATGGGTCGCCTCGGCCTTATGAGAGCCAGAAAGGTTTCTTCGGGCGGCTGTTTGACTTCTCCTTCCACGAGTTTATTACCCCAAGCATAATAAAGGTTCTATTCATTATCTCGATTGTGGTTATCTGCCTGGGGGTTATCGGCGGCATTGTTTTTGGCTTCATGGTTTCCGCGGGAACGGGCGTGTTCGCCTTGATAGGCGGGCTTATCTATGGCTTCCTGATGCTGCTGTATGTCCGGGTGATGCTTGAAATCTTCATCATTTTCTTCCGGATTTACGACAACACAAACGATATTGCGAAGAGCAAGCGGTAACCAAACGAGTGCTCAGGGCTTTCACGCAAGAAGGGGACCCGGCAAAGGGTCCCCTTCTTTTGCCGCTAGAGTCTCTGTTTAAGCGCGCTAGCTCCTCACCAGGTACACTTCCTGGCCACGCTGCACGACTTTTATCCCAGACCGAGTCTCAGCTTTTAGTACCTTGCGCAGCCCCTGAACCAGTGTCGAGGCCTTACGGTCTGTTTGTACGAGCACGCTCTCATGACCCCCGTTGATGAACTCTTCGACTATCTGCTTGTAGAGACTCGAACGCGTCTGGGGTGGCACAGGCCGAGGTATCAATTCAAAGGCCTTTGTCTTTGCCATGACGCCCTCCCTTTATGTCCGCCTCCCGTGAAGCTTGCAAAGAATAGCACTTGAACCTTGTCTACGATTTGTCGGCCTATTCCGTTGCTAACTAACGCGGTCTTGCTCGGTAACATGCCGCATATAACTATTCCCCAAATCCACATAATCAAACTAGTTGGAACGCCAAAGCTAATAGAGTCTGTGACTCCGAATACCAGAAAGGCAATTAGAGAGGCCAGTATGCCTAATGACGTTGCTTGACTCAATTGCCCACATTGAAAGCTTCTGATTGCTCCGACCGCTATCCCACATATTAGAAGAACGAAGCCAATCAAACCTGGCATTCCCAAGCACAAAGCCACGTCCAAGAAAACGTTGTGTGCTTGTGACACTGAATAACCTAGACCCACCGTCTCATAGGGGTAGCGGAAGGGCATGACGTCGTTAAAGACTCCGAGGCCGATTCCTGTGAAGAAATGGTCTTCAATTCCTTGTAGCGCGGACAGCCATATGTCAAGCCGTGCAACCATCTTCACCTCTAATGATTCGTCGCGGAGGAGCATGTTGACCAAGGTGGCCAGCCGGCCGGACGCAAGAAGGAGCCAGCCACCCACACCCAGAGCCATTCCCCAGACCCAAAGCCACCGGCGCGTGCGAAGCACAGCCACAACCAGACCAGCCAGAATAAGCCCAGCAAGAGCAGCACGGGAGCCACTCATGAAGACAACGACGGTGCCGATGCTGGCTACCACTGCTGCTGACCAGCGGAGACCGCGAGTGACTTTTGGTTCGCCGATCAGCGCAAAGGCAAAAGCAGTGCATACCGCCAAGATCCCTCCGGTCTGGTTGGCTTGCAGACCCGAGATATTCCACCAGGGGAGGGAACGTATGGAGGGGAGCGATCCGTATACCTTCTCGAGCCAGGCCAATTTGTGGGCGGGCCAGTCGGTTGCAAACAGGGCCACGATGGTTGCTATCCCTGCGAAGATCACAAAAAGCCAGGGTGCAGCCCGAGAGAGGCTCAACCTCGCGGCAAGCTTCTGGGCAGGGCCTGAGAAGACAAGGAGCGCTATGCTCCCGCCCAGACCTAATACCGTCCAAGGCAGGCTCGCCTTGTGAGCCGGTGACACAGCAAAGGAGACCACGAAGGCAGCGGCCAGAATTAGCGCGCCAGCCTGGCAGAGCACAATGTCCGTCCCCGTAAGGCGAGCGGCTTGCTGTCTAAGCTCCTGCGAAATGCAATCCTGCCGTGTGTTCATGGTGATCTGTCCGGGGGTCCAAATAGTCTCGCCAATCGGTCCAGCAAGGGGGGAATCCCTCCCGCTGAGCTGATACCGTCAAGGTAAGCCTCGGCTGCCTTCTGTTTCATTCCGAGCGCCTTGTAACAGTCGCCCAGAAAGGCAAAGACGTACGGATCTCTGCTTCCCTTGTCGACAGCGTCTTGGAGCGCGGAAAGAGCTTCCTCTGCCGGAAGACAGCGGTATGTGACTAGCGCATACGCCTGTACGATCTGCACATCGGCCGGGAGCTTTTCCTTGCCCTGGGTGTAAACCTGACGCGCAAGGCCGATAAGTCCTTGTTCTTCGTACCAGGCTCCGAGGACCAGGTACCCTTCGGCCTGCAGAGGGTCAAGTTGAATTGCCTTCACCAAGAGAGAGACTGCGTTTGAGTAGTCTCCAATCAGGAGCAGAGCCCGAGCTGCACTAACGCAAGTCCTAGCCGTTAGGTCGATTCTGGTGGCCTCCTGAATCAGAGCGCGTATGCGTGCCTGAGTAAGGACGAAGTCTATGACCTTGGGGTCCGGAAAATAGGAGAAGGAATCCACGGCATAGCTGGCGACCGGCTGCCTGCCGAGGCTCTGGGCTAGAGCTTGGGCAAGTGTAAGCCTGAGCGACTGCTCGGCCACATTACCTGGGGAGGCATTCTGAGCCAGCGCAAGGCCTTTTTCCAGTGCCATCGCCGCCAAATCTGGCTGTTGGGCGGAGAGAAGACCCCGTCCGATGCGAAGGAGTGTGTTCACACGCTCCGCGGTGGCTGCAGACAGAGGCTGGTGTGAGGCGAGACTGCGGTCGACGGCCAGGGTTTCGGCAAGATCCGCGCGCTTGAGCGCTGCTTCTAAGCTGGCCTGTGCTAGGAGGTAGAAATGCACGGCGTAAGCTGTCTCCCCGTGTTCTAAGTAGTTGTCTGCAGTCGAGACAAGCAAGTTGGTGGCGTCAATTCGTTGGTAGGCCTCTCTTGCCTCTTCCCAGTGTCCTAGCGCTGAGGCTACTTGGCCTAACCTCAGCTCCCCGAAGCGGTCTAACTTCCCGGCTCGGTGAGCTGCGAGTAGTTGCTGAAAGGCGTGCTCGCTCGGAGCCAACGCTGCCGCTGCTCCGTATGTACGCAAAATCTGGCGACGTAGGCGCTCCGCTGCGTCACTTGGATTGGTGCTCGGGAGCATGTCTTCCAAAGCTCCCATTGCTTTCGCCAGCAAAGGATCTGGGGAACTGGCGTCTTGCTCTCGTCCTTCCCCTTGCTGCGCGATTGCTGCCTTGTTGATGGCAATTCCAGCCTCATTTATGACCCAGAGGCTGTGCAAAGGTTGAATAAGCCAAAGTAACACCAGGCCGGCAGCGCCCAACAGCAGCCACCAGCGCAACGAGTAGGCTGGCATACTCCTCCTTGCGCAGGGGACGCGTTCAGACCAGCGAGCAGTTCACGGGTGCCGCCCGACCTACGCTGGTCCGACGCGCACCCCTACTCCTTCGTACGTAAAGCCCATCCTTACTAGGGTCTCCGCATCCAGGGCATTACGCCCGTCAAGAACAAGGGGTCTGGCCATTACTTGTTTTGCTTTGGCCCAGTCCAGATGCAGAAATTCATCCCACTCTGTAACAAGCACGCACGCTTCAGCTCCCTCGAGCGCAGCTAGCGCCGAGGGCGCATATACCATGTCGGGTAATACTGCCCGCATATTGTTGATAGCGACAGGATCGTATCCAACCACAACAGCGCCTTCGGCCATCAATCTTCCTGCCAGGACAATAGAAGGAGCTTGGCGAATGTCGTCAGTATTGGGTTTAAAGGAAAGTCCTAAGAGCGCGATCTTCTTGCTGCGAAGCTCGTTGCCTAGGTGGCGCTTTATCTTTGCCACCATACGCCTCTTTTGCAGTTCATTTACCTCAATTACAGCCGTGAGCAACTGGAAGTGATAGCCAATGTTCCCCGCGATCTGCTTTAAAGCAGACACATCTTTCGGGAAGCAGCTACCTCCATAGCCAATTCCAGCCTGTAGGAAATGGGGACCAATGCGATGGTCAAGCCCCATTCCTTGTGCAACCACTCTGACGTCGGCCCCTGTAGCTTCGCACACGTTTGCGATCTCGTTAATGAAGCTGATCTTGGTGGCAAGGAACGCGTTCGACGCATACTTGATCATCTCAGCCGAGGCTACATCCGTGATAAGAACAGGGCAGTCCAATCCCTGGTAGAGCGCGGCCACTTCCTCGGCCGTGGTGCGGTCTGCAGCTCCAACGACAATGCGATCAGGGTGCATGAAATCCGCAATGGCGCTTCCTTCGCGAAGAAACTCGGGGTTTGATGCATACCGAATATGAGAATAGCCTCGTTCAGCCAATACGGCCTGTACTTGGGCTCCTGTGCCCACTGGGACGGTAGATTTGATTATAAGGACGCACGCGTCCCCGTCTCTAGGCAGTTGGTCAACAGCTTGCCAAATGCGCGAAAGGTCAGCGTCGCCAGACGGGGTGCCAGGGGTATCCACACACAGAAAGACAAACTCCGCTCCCGGATATGCTCCCTGTGGTTCAGAAACAAAACGCAGGCGAGCTCTGTTCTTTGATATGAGATCGCCAAGTCCAGGCTCATATATAGGTACTCCGCCTTCGCATAAGACGTTGATCTTATGCTGGTCAACGTCCAGCACTGTAACTTGGTGTCCAAGTTCAGCCATGCAAGCTGCGGTAACTAAACCTACATACCCTGCGCCCACTACGGTTAGCCTACTCACTAACACCTCCTTGCCGGGCTGTGGTCTCTTACAGGTCGCTGTGTCAATTGATCCCCAAGAACGCTAGGATGGCCTTTGTAAAGCCACCAACAATCTTGTCCTGGTAGTCCTCGGTAGCCAGTAGCCGGTCTTCGTCGGGGTTGGTCATGAACCCGATCTCAGCAAGAATAACCGGCACGTCTGACCAGTTAAAGCCGGTGAGGTCGCTGCGGGCATCCACTCCACGGTCAACTGCCCCTGTCGCTGCTACCAGCGCCTCTTGCGCAAGGAGAGCTGCCCGGCGCGATTCACTCGCAATGTCATCGGTCCAGCCTTTGATGGAGGCTGGATAAAGCACATGGATACCTCGCGTGGCGGGGTTGTCAGAGCCGTCCGCATGAATGCGAACAAACAGGTCGGCTTTGGCCTGGTTAGCAATTTGTGCCCGCTCGATGTTGGATAGATTGACGTCTTGCGTAGTGCGAGTCATCACCACTCTGATGCCGTGGGCCAACAGGCTGTCCCGCAGTTTTAGCCCTATGGTCAGGACCAACTGACTCTCGGGGATTCCGGTTGACACTCCAGCTGTGCCGCTAGATACCTTGGCCTTACGGGTGCTGGACCCGGGGCCGATCGGCTCGGTCTCACAGTTTGCCTTGGCCTGATGTCCCGGGTCGATCACAACGACTTTTGAAGTGGAGGCGCCAGCTGTGACCGGCGCTGCCGAGGTTGAAGAAGTTGGCGGCGGCTTGGTAGTTGAAACATGAGCTGGGGCCGAAGTAGCTGCCGGGTCAATTGTGGGGTTAGAGGTAGATGAGGCAGGCCGGGTCGTAGAAGCGGTGGATTCTACTTGTCTTGAGCCCGTGTTCTTAACTGTCGTGGTGGTTGCGTTGGAGGAAGTGTCGCCTCCAAGAGAAGCGAGTGAGTTCGCGTTTGTCGCAACGCTTGTGAGCTTGAGACTCTTAGGGGTCGTTGCGAGTTCGAGATCTTCGGGCGAAGAAGATCGCGAAAAATAAACGCTTGCAAAGACAATGGCTCCCACTACCAAAAGAACACTTGCTGTTCTTGCAAGCAAAGTCAGCCTGCGGCGCCGGGCGTGCCTTGCCCTAACCTGTTCGATGAGGCGGAGTGTCTCGGTGCTGCGTGGCTGAGGGCTTGTCATTGTAGAGAAGTTGGCTGCGAAATCACTGACGCGCGAGGCGAAGAGCGGCAAAGGCCAGCTCCACCGCCTCCTCGGCGGAACCTGCATGACGCACTGCGCTGCTGTCCGTGTTGAGGTTCTGCTTGGGATGTGACAGAGTCCAGCTGTGCAAGACGATCACGGGCCGCCCCAGCTTTGCTGCCAACGCTATTTCGGACAGGGTGCCGTATTCGCCGCCCACAGCTATGACCGCATCGCCGGAGCTGGCTACCGCTAGGTTGCGCGCATGACCAATGCCAGTGGTGACCGCATAATCAATGTACGGGTTGGCGGCGTGTCGCTCGTGTCCGGGTAGGATGCCGATAGTGGTTCCTCCTGCCTCTTTCGCCCCTCGGGCAGCTGCCTCCATAACGCCGCCAAGCCCGCCGCAAACAAGTACGGCTCCGCGGGCAGCCACCAGGCGGCCTACTTCCGTAGCAAGAGACCTTTCCTCCGCTGTGCACTCGCTACCGCCTACCACTGCAATATAGATTCGTTTCTCCATGCTCTCTTTGCGTAGGTCTGTTTCTCCATGCTCTCTGCGGTTGCGGGTTTTTGCCGAGGCTAGGATAGCACCATGCCTTCGGTCAGCCCGTTAAGGAGCTGAAGAGCGAGCTTCTTGTCAAGAGGCTCGTTCCAGTTGCCACACTTGGGAGACTGGATGCAGGAGGGGCAGCCTTTTTCGCAGGCACAATCGCGAATAAGATTCCTAGCATCTACAATCCACTCAGCAAATCTATTGAATCCTTGGCGGGATATACCCACTCCTCCTGCGTGCCCATCATAGATGAAGATAGTCGGTTGTCCGGTTTGGGCGTGAGCGGGAGTGGAGAGCCCGCCAATATCCCAGCGATCGCACATGGCGTACAAGGGCAGAAGGGCGATCATAGCGTGCTCCACGGCGTGTACGGCTCCCGGTAGCTGCCCCATCGCTTCGGCAGGCGGCAGCACCTCGGGGGCTATGGTGAACCAGACCGCTTCGGTGACAAATTGCTTGGGTGGTAAGTCAAGATCTTCGGTTCCGAGCACTTCGTCGCTGCCCGTGTGCCGCTTCTGATAGGCGGTGACTCTAGTGGTTACGGCGATTTCGCCCAGGTGGAGTCTCACTGGGCCCAGGGTGTCTTGCATACGCTCGGCCAGGATGCGCGTCTCAGTGTCTCGGCGCGGGACGGTGTAGTACGGGCCAAAGAAGGGCCTCACAAAGGCGATGCGTTTCTCGATATCAAGTCTTGTCACCAAGTAAGCGTCGCCCATGTGCAGATACACAGCCCCGGGATGAAGCACGGCAAAAGCGTTCTCTGAACCTTCTGTTCCGACAATATCGCCAGTCTCTTCCTCCACGATGGTGTACTCTCCCCCAGTGGTCGAGCGCAGGTTAATGTTGCCTGCGGGAAATCTGGCGTCGGTGGGATGCCACCGATCCTTCCGGCGCCTGAGGACTTGGTTTGTCTCTGCCTTTTCAAGGGCCGAAGCTAGGCCGGGGCCGAAGAACTTCTCATCAGCAAGAGTCAGCGGATATTCATAAGCAGCGGCTGCTAGATGGGCGGCGTGGACGTATGGGTTAGCAAAGTCGATTGTGGCCGCCTCCACCTCGCGCTGGAGGAGGTCACTTGGATGCTTCACGAAAAACTGTTCAAGTGCGTCGTTGCCAGCAACAAAGATGGCCAGGCTCTCGCTTTTACTTCTCCCCGCCCGTCCCCACTGCTGCCATAGACTTGCCATAGTGCCGGGGTATCCTACAGTGATAGCCGCATCCAGAGCTCCCACATCAATCCCCAATTCAAGAGCGCTCGTACTCACCACTCCTAGTAGGTCGCCAGCAAAAAGCATGGCCTCAATGGCGCGACGCTGTTCGGGAGTGTAGCCAGCGCGATAGGGGGAAACTCGGTCTCGCAGATGCGGCGCTACCTTCTCCAAGTGCTCGACTGTCTGCTGGTAAATGACCTCGGCGGCGCGCCGAGACTTGGCAAAACAAATGGTGCGGATGTGCTGGCTTATGAGCTCAGCCATAAGCAGGGCGGCCTCGCTGCTTGCACTGCGACGCAGGTTCATTTCTTCGTCCACCAAGGGTGGCTGCCAAAACACGACCTGCCGCGCTCCAACCGGTGCCCCGTCTCCAGAGATGTGCACCGCGTCCAGGCCGGTCAACGAGCGAGCGTGCTCTTGTGCGTTGCGAATAGTAGCAGAGGCAAGAATGAAGCGTGGATCGGCTCCGTAGAGGGAGGCCACTCGTCGGAGCCGCCTAAACACATTGGCTACGTTGCTGCCGAAGACACCGCGGTAAGTGTGGGCTTCGTCTATGACTATGTAGCGCAGGTTAAGGAAGAAATTGCCCCAAAGTTCATGATGGGGAAGGATGCTCACATGCAGCATGTCTGGGTTAGTAAGCAGGATGCGCGCTTTCTTGCGAGCGAACTGGCGGGTGGCCCGAGGGGTGTCTCCGTCGTAAGGCACTACTTCAAGGTGCGTGCCTACCAGGGAGCGCAGTCGTCTCAGCTGGTCCTGGGCCAAAGCCTTGGTGGGGTATATGTAGATGGCGCGAGCCTGGGGGTTACGCAGCAGCGTGTCTAAGACCGGCAAGTTGAAGCACAAGCTCTTGCCGGAAGCCGTTCCCGTGGTTACCACGAAATTGGCGTCTCTGCGGGCTACCTCCCAACACTCGGCTTGGTGCCTCCACAGGTAACTGATGCCCTCGGACGTAAGTCCCTCTGCAAGGGCGGGGTGGAGTTCAGCAGGAACGGTCGCCAGTTTTCCTTCGCGACCTGGCAATACAATCGCTGCCTGTACTTGCGGAAAGCGACTCGGGAGGAAAATCTCAAAAAGAGGACGCGTCATGACTCCGTTTACCCGTCTCCTGAACAGACCCACTCTGAGCATTATTGCATCACCAGTTTGCCCCGTCTGTGAACCGAGCGTCCGGCGACTATAGTCAGCGGTCAGGAGGACTGATATGCGACCTTGGTCTTACCGTGGCCTGCGTGTCCGTGTGCACGAAACGTTTGCAGCCGCGCAGGCGCTTCTAGCGGTGCTCCAAGGTAACCAGGACTATCTGGGGACGGGCGCCGAGTCTGATGGGTGGGATGGTGCTAGTTCCGATGCCGTTGGAGACAATGACTGAACTGGGCCCCTGAGATATAAGGCCCGTCCTGTATTTTTGCCCATAGTCAGAGGGGACATACGGAGCCCATCGACCGAAGAAGGTAATTTGTCCCCCGTGCGTGTGACCCGACAACACAAGGTCGACTACTCCTGCTGGTATCTCCTCGACAAAGTCAGGGTTGTGGGAGACTAGGATTACGAAATCTCCGCCGCCTGCATCCCCGAGAGCCTGCTCGAGGTCGGGTTTGTCCACGCTGTAGTCTGTCACACCAGCCAGGCGGATGCGTCTGCCTTCTCTTGTTAGCCAAATTCCCTGGTCTAGCAAAAGCGTGATGCCGGCGTTCTTGGCTGCTTTGACGGTAGCGTAGGGGCCGGCCCGAGTGCCGTTAGCGCCGCTCTCATAATCGTGGTTGCCCAGAACGCCGAAGCAGCCAAGCGGAGCGTGGAGGCGGGCAAGCTCGGTAAAACAGGAGTCAGCGTACTTGGTTCCAAGATAGACGTAGTCCCCACCGAGGACCACCAGATCGGGCGCTAGGGAATTAACTCGGTCGACTACTGCTCGGACTCTCTGTTGCGAGAAAAACGGGCTTCGGTGGATATCAGACACTAGAGCGACCCGAATCCCTGCAAAAGATTCGGGGAGGTCGGGGCAAGCAACATGGTACTCCTTGACCTCCAACCGGAAGGTTTCAACGTATCCGTAGCCCATAATGGCGGCGAGCGCCACAAAGATCACAAGGGCTGCATAGCGCAGGCGACAGAATCTTCGGTAGCCTTTGCGGGCCATGATCTAGCTTAAACGTGCGCTGAGCCAGCGCTCCACACTGGCAAATGGCGGGAGTGCCCCGCTAGCCAAGCTAGCGGGGCACTCGAACCAAATCTCTTTCTACCAAGAGCTCAGCGATTTGTACGGCGTTAAGCGCCGCCCCTTTCCGCAGGTTGTCAGCCACAATCCACATGTTAAGGCCGTTCTCTACAGTCGGATCGCGCCTGATGCGGCCAACATATGTGTCGTCCTTACCCGAGGCCAGGATGGGCATGGGATACACCTTATTCTCCGGATCGTCTAACAATTTGACTCCGGGAGCTGCAGCAAGCAACTCTCGAGCGCGTTCAGGGCTCAAAGGTCTGGCAAACTGCACATTTACCGCCTCTGAATGACCATTCAGCACGGGCACACGGACGCAGGTAGCGCTGACGGCAATGGATGGATCTCCCATGATCTTCTTGGTTTCATCCACCATCTTGCGCTCTTCCTTGGTGTACCCGTCCTCTAGAAACACGTCAATGTGAGGCAGGCAGTTAAAAGCAATCTGATGGGGATAAACCTTTATCTCAAGCTCTTCTCCGGCGAGCACCTGTTTGGTCTGATTAATAAGTTCGTTTATCGCCTTTGCTCCCGTTCCCGACACCGCCTGGTAGGTGGACACCACCACGCGCGTTACGCGCGCCTCGTCGTGAAGAGGCTTGAGTACCACCACCATTTGAATGGTGGAACAGTTGGGGTTAGCAATGATGCCCTTGTGCCAGTTGACGTCGTCTGGGTTGACCTCGGGCACAACAAGAGGAACCTCGGGATCCATGCGCCAGGCGGACGAGTTGTCAACCACGACGCATCCTGCCTCTCGGGCGATGGGTGCGTACTTAAGTGAGGTACCTCCCCCAGCCGAAAACAAGGCGAGGTCGACATCCTTGAAGCTTTCTTCTGTCAGCTCTTGAACAACGACCTCTTCGCCCAGGAAGTCAAGACGTGTTCCGGCCGATTTCGCAGTAGCCAGGGCGACGAGCTCTTTGACGGGAAATTTTCGCTCGGCAAGAACCTTCTGCATTTCTCGCCCCACAGCACCCGTGGCGCCTACCACAGCTACGCGATACTCTCTGGTCATACTCCTCCTCCTTTGGCCGGACAGCGTGGAGATTCTACCATCGGCAAGGCGTAACCGGCCGGAGTAGTTGGGCACGACTATCGGCGAAGACGCACTGCCAGCACTAGCCTGTCATCCGCTGGCAACTGGGGATCATGGAATTCGAGAGAGGCGTGGCACACGGAGTCGGCAACCTCTTGTGGGTGACGATCCGCCACTGACTGCGCCACGGCACATAGGCCCTCGAGACCGAACAACTTGTTGGCTTTTCTGGCTTCGGTTACCCCGTCTGTATAAAGGATGAGCGTTTCCCCCGGTTCCAGACGATGAGAGCTTTCAGAAAAAGTAAGATCCTCAAACACTCCGAGCGGCCCGTTAGGCTTGTCCCCTAGCTGTCTTGCTCCGCCGCGGTGAGCGACTACTGGCGGAGGATGTCCAGCAAGACAAACGGTCACGCTGCGCCGGGTAGGGTCGACAAGACACAAAGCTATGGTCACAAAACGCCGCTCGGGCAAAATCTTGACGAGTAGCTGGTTGGCTTGCCCGAGAACCTGCGCAGGGCGGCGGTTTGCTGTCACCTGGGCCTGAATGGTGTAGCGGACCTGTGTAGCTATGCCAAGGGCCTCCAACCCCCTGCCCGACACGTCGCCTACCACCAGTAGCACTCCCGCTGCACCGAGGTCGTACACGTCGTAGAAGTCGCCTCCTGCTTTGGCAAGCTCGGTAGCCGATACGATGGCAACGCCCGCTTCCAGCCCTGGAGCCTCCGGTACGGAAGCGGGAAGAAGCGAAAGGCCTATGGTCTCCAGCAATACCTGGTCGCGCTCGCGCGAGCGGTGTCTTAAAAGCTCGTGTCCGGCCAGGCGACACACCGACTCGACCACCGTGATTCTCTCGTCAAAGGCATGCGGTCTACTGTCAGCCAGATGAAGTGAGCCGATAGGCTTCCCGCGTGCCTTGACCGGAATCACTGCCAACGATTCGTAACCTTCTTGTAAGCACCTGCCCCGCAGCGTCCGGAGTTCATCGGCGGCGCGAGAGCCGGGGAAAGTGCTTAGAGATTCACAGACAAAGGATCCGTTTGGGGTTAAAAAAGGGAGACTAGAGTCAAACGCGCCGATAGCCACATGCCCACAAATGCATTCCGTCGTGTGCACCAACACCTCATCACGCACGAAGCTTGGGCTATGTCCATCGAGGGCACAAGCAGCAAGCCAAGTATTGCCGTCGTCGGCGAGCAACCGAAGTACAGCGCCTTGGCAGCCGGTAAAGGCACGAGCCCAGGAAGTAAGGCGGTGTGCTGCCGCTCGAAACGAATCCGCGTTCTGGATGTCCTCGAGCACTTGAGCAAGTTCATCTATGACCGTTGCTGTCTCCATGAGCTGATTGTACCTGCAAAGCCGCGAGGGGTGGGGTTAGTCAGCCCTGGTTTGGAGGAGTCATGGCCGCGGTAAACACGGTAGCAGGACAAAGGTCGGGGTGCGGTGGCGCCCCGCGTCCTTGGGTCAAAGAAGTGTGCTTGCAACAGGAGGCACCATGGCGAGCCGGGCAGCCAAGAACCGAGAAAGAAGTTGGGTCATCGTTTGCAGCCTTTTCGTCGGGGTAGCCTGCGCAGCATTGCTCATTGGAACGCAAGCATGTGGCCAAGAGAGGCAAGAAGCGCAGGTGTCCAATGTGGGCAATCCCACATCTGTCCAACAGGTTGACGCCAAAGACGCTGATGCGGTGCGAGCGCTATCCGCGGCCTATTGGGAAGCCTGGAATGCTTACGATGTCGAAAAGGTTCTCTCAATGCTCGCTGAGCCTTTTCGCTCCGAGCGGGAAGAGGAAATCAAGGCCAACATTGAAAAGCTAAAACGGTGGAAGATGTCTATCAGCGTCACGGAGGTTGAACCCCCGCGGCTGGACCAAAACGGAGAGATCGTGATGTTCGTCCACGTGAAGAAGCCCTTGAGTACAGACCGGACCCAGATGCGCTTTCGAAAAGCTGGCTCCTCATGGGTAATCGTTTATGCCTCAAAGGACTAATGTCTTGAAGGAAGCCAAGATCTCTCAGAAACTTATACGTCTGCTTCTTCACCAGACTAGAGTGTGGAATTAGCTCTCAACATCGCTCTTATCATCATCTACACCGCCTTCTCGGCCATCCGGATCCACTATCAAGTTAGGGCCCAGAAGAGGCGTGTGCCCACGGTTATTCAAGAGAGTCGGCTTTACTCGGCGTTGCTTAGCCTACTCATATGCTATGAGGTTCTTACTTTCTTTCTGTATCTGCTTGCCCCGCGGGTTCTGGCCTGGGCGTCTTTGCCTCTTCAGGCGTGGCTGCGGTGGTCGGGATTGGTTCTTGCTATAGCTGCTTTGGCCTTGTTCGTTTGGGTTCATCATCACCTTGGCCGGAACTTTTCAGTAAGCCTCCGGATTTTTCGTGACCAGGCACTGGTTACCACTGGCCCGTATCGGTGGGTGAGGCACCCAATGTACACGGCTTTTCTGGTGCTGCACGTGGCAGCGTTTCTTATGACGGCCAATTGGTTTATTGGAATCACTTGGATGGGGGGACTCGTTGTGATACTGGTACTGCGGGTGCGGCGCGAAGAAGCGATGATGTGCGAGCACTTTGGGGAGGAGTATGGCTCCTACATGCGGCGAACTGGCAGACTGATACCCCCCATTCTTCGTATTTTGAAAGGTTCTCTGCGAATGCCGGGTGCGGCTTGATTAATATCGGGCCGCAGCACGAAAGCGCCAAACTGCCAACAGAAACAGAGGCACAACCCAGGCCCAGACGACGCCGAAGTGTAAGAGCAGGTCCCCTGCAGCGGCTCCTTCGAGCACTATCCGGTGTAATGCCCCCACTATCCAGGCGGTGGGAAGAACGTGGGCTACGCGCGAGAAAGCAGAGGAGGTTATTTCCAGAGGAAACCAACCTCCGCTTAGTGCGCCCAACAGCTGAGCGACAATGATAGTGACTGCAACCACGGCTGCCTCCGAGCGGAAAAGTGAAGAAATAAGCAGTCCGAGGGTACTTGCCAGTGCAGAGAGAGAAACCATGGTAAGTACGAGGGCGGCCGGGCTACTTAGGTAATCCACCCCAAAGGCGAATTGCCCCAGAAGCACAAGGAAGATTTGCTGAAGCAGGGTCATTGCGACCATGGCAAGCATCTTGCCGCTTAAGACCGTGCCAGCTGCTACTCCAGACACGGCGAGACGGCGGAGCAGCCCCTGCTTTCTTTCCCAGGGAAGCGTGGTGGCAATGGTTAGCAGGCTGAAGAGAACCCAGGTCACAAGCGAACCGGTTGAGGACTGGTCGAAACCTCCGGGGATGAGTGTGGAGGCGCCTTTGGCGTCAGTGACCTGTACTGCTACTCGTGGAGAGTCAAGCTCTTGTTTGACCAGCTTCTGTGCGCTCTCCTCAAGACTCTCTGCGTTCGCTTCGGAATTAAGCTCAGGGGCTGTTCCTGTTCTTGCCCGAAGCTGTTCGACTGCCACTTTAGCAGCGCGGGCGACAATATCTGCTCGGCTTAGCACGTCCTGGACAGCTTGTTGTGCCGTCTGGGCAGCGGAGAGCGTGTCTAGTCGTATCAACGTAAGCACCACCGGAGTTTGTGCTGTGCGCGCTGCTTCGTACCCACGTGGGATGACCAGTCCGGCAGCCACTTCTTGGTTTTGGACAGCGGTCTCAATCTTCTGAGCGTCAAATAGCTTGACTTCGACTAGAGGCGAGGCCCCCAGTTCTTCTATCAGTTGCTGTGAGGCCGGAGTTTGATCTTGGTCTACCAGTCCAAGGGGAAGGGGACTACTTTCCTCCCCGGTGTCAGGGATTATGAGACCTAGAAAAACCGTGAAGACCACCGGCAGAATGAGGGTAAAAAGAGCAGCCAGCCGGTCGCGACGCGTCTGCAGAATCTCTTTGCTGGCTATGTACAAGACCCTTCTCACGTGGCAAGACCCTTCTGTTGTTGTGTGGGGGCCGACTGGTCTTCACGCATAGCGTTTCTTGAAGAAGTAGGTGGCCAGAGCAAAGAACAACACCGCGAATCCAAGTACCGCCACCACGGGCAAGGTAATGTCGGCCCAGGAACCCCCGTACAGAAGTCCACCCCAGGCTTCCATTAACCAACCGAGCGGGCTGACTCGTCTCACTTTGGCAAACGTCTCCCCCACGTTTGCTGTTCCGAAGAAATTGCCGCTTATCAGAGCCATGGCTACGAAAATCGAGGAGCTCACAGCGCCTGCCTGGCCGGGCGTTTTGGCAAACGACACACAGAACAGCGCTAACGAAGCCGCAACCAGTGCTCCACACACGATGAGGGCAGCCACGGGTCCCGGGGGTCCCCAGTCTGCTCCTAAAAGCAGCCACCCGGCTATGACCAGGACAGTCGATTGAATCAGCACCACTAGAAACACAGCCAGGTATTTTCCGCCAAGAATGGTTGTCCGCCGGGTGGGGGTAGTAAAGAGGCGTGGCAGGGTGCCCGCTCGTTGCTCCTCCAGGATTCCCCTGGCTGGAATAGAGCCGCCAAACAGCATGAAAAAGAGCATCATTCCAACCAGCACCTGGCTTGCCACGTTGGGCCGTTTGGAAACCGACGGTCCCTGGATCGCAGGGGGCCGGGTCTCCAACCGAACTTGTCTTTGGGTTTGAGATGTCCGCATAAAAGCCAGTGCCGCTTCTTGAGCAAGGGAATTGAGTTGATCTTGGTCAATAACGCCCTGGGCGAAAGCTAGGTTGGCACAAGCGACAGCCGCCGCTCTTGCGCCTTGAATCTCGGTGAGTATTGAATTCACCACCGAGCCTACAATGGCCGGGCCTAGGGTGTTTCCCGGGTTCTTGTAGATCTCGACGAACACGGGCTGGTGCGTGGCGTTTGACGTTTCGCCTGCGGCTTGGCTTGAAGTGGTGTCCGTAAGGGCAGCGGCTAGACCTGGCGGGATGATGACTGCGACGTCTTCCTTGCCTTGATCGACGGCAGTACGTGCGTCCGCGGGAGTTTTGTAGTGTGTCAACCTAACAAAGTCAGCTAGCTGTGGAGAAGTAAGTGCAGCCTCTATCAGGCCGCCCGCGCCAAACGGCGACGCTTCGGGGGGATTTACAACTGCGGTCTTGACCGCCGGGATAACAAAATTGTCTCCCGTCCCAAAGGCGCTACCGATGGCAGTGGCGAGCAAAAGCGGACCCAGGAACATCATGACCAGAGCCGGAATGTTCCGGTAGGTAACGCGCACGTCCTTTATGGCGATGTATAGAGCGCGTAGCACGGGCGGGATCTATGCCTTTCCAACGCGACTAGTCTCTAAGTGCTCGGCCGGTGAGGTGCAGAAAAACCATTTCGAGATTAGGCTCGGTTAGGTTTACTGCAGTGATGCGTGCTCCCTCCTGCCGAGCTGCATCGAAGAGCTGTGGGAGTAAGGTGCTTGCATCCTCCACGAGTAAGAACAGACGGCCATCCTCGATGTGGGAAACGTTTTCCACTCCGGGAAAGGTTTTCCAGCGCTGGGCAAGAGCTTCAGGGTTGCGATCTACAGTGAGTTCAATGCGAGTGCGCCCGCCCACCATTTGCACGAGCTCCTCTTTGGTGCCCAACGCGATCATGCGGCCCTGGTCCATTACACCAATTCGGTCCGAAAGCTCTTCGGCTTCTTCCATGTAGTGGGTAGTGTAGAGGACCGTCACGCCAGCGGCGTTAAGCTCCTTAACTCTGTCAAGTATGGCCCTGCGGCTGTGTGGATCGATCCCCACGGTTGGCTCGTCGAGGTAGAGGATGCTCGGTTGATGCAGAAGCGCTGCTGCGATGTTGATGCGGCGTTTCATTCCTCCCGAGTACTTGCTCAGGCGGTCTTTCTGACGGTCGGCAAGACCTATGAGTTCAAGGACTTCGTCAATTCTTCTCTCAAGCTCCTTGCCCCGCAAGCCATACATATGTCCCCAGAATAGAAGATTCTCCCGGCCGGTTAGGTCGTCGTAGAGGGCTATCTCCTGGGGAACCACACCAATGAGCTTCTTGACCTTTTCTGGGTCGCGAGTGACAGAGAAACCGCCCACCCACGCCTCGCCCTGGTCGGGCTTAAGCAGGCACGATAGTATGGAAATCGTGGTGGTCTTGCCGGCGCCGTTGGGTCCGAGAAGACTAAAGATCTCGCCCTGTCGAATAGAGAAGCTGACGTTGCCTACGGCTACGGGACCTTTGGGAGGATCAAACTGCTTGCGGAGATTCTGGACTACAATAGCTTCCAAGTGATTCTCCAATAGAAGTGTTTGGAAATCAATGACGCCCAGAAAGGCGCTCAACTATGAATCGTACCAGCCGAACATCGGTTTTGCTCGTGGCCTTTGCCGTTCTGCTTATCATCGGCGCTGGAGTGACTCTTCTTATCAGTCTTTGGAATAGCGGAGTAAAGGCCGAAAGAATACCGATAGTACAGATCGGACTGGTGGCCGCAGCCGCAACACCCTCAACGGATACGTCGACCTCTGAAGGTACTTCGGGCTCTCTTACCTCTTTGCAGTCTACGACCAGCCAAGGACAACCTCCCGCGCAGACTACTGTCGCAACTACGACGCAAACTGTTACTACAACCACAACGAGCTCAGATTCTTCAGGCCGCGAGACGGTACCGAGCACTTTGCGGATAACGCACGGTGGGAGCGGAGAGCGACCTGGTTCTTCGTCCACAGGTGGTCCGGGCCCTGGCAGGTGAGCCTATGCGAGTGCTGCTGGTCGAGGATGAAGCGCGTGTGGCTTCGTTTATCGCCAAGGGCTTAGAGGATTCTGGATACGTAACCGAAGTGGCGCCCGATGGGCGGACGGCCCTTGCCCGCCTACGGGAAAGTCCGGTAGACCTTGTACTCCTAGATGTGGGGCTTCCGGATATTGATGGTTTCCAGGTACTGGCTGAGTTTCGGAAAGTCGATCAAACCACGCCTGTCATCATGCTCACGGCCCGGGGTGACGTTCCCTCACGGGTGCGCGGGCTTGATCTGGGGGCCGATGACTACCTACCCAAGCCCTTCGACTTTGACGAACTTTTGGCTCGCATCAGGGCACAGCTTAGACATGTCCGCCAGTCCCAGGCCTCGGTTTTGCAGGTAGGCGACGTAAAGCTCGACCTCAAGACGAGGCAGGTGGTTCGAGGCAACCGAAGCGTGGATCTCACTACCCGTGAGTTTGCTTTGCTTGAGTTTCTAATGCGTCACGCCGGCCAAGTTCTCACCCGCTCGCAGATTCTAAACGGCGTCTGGGGATACGGGTTTGATCCGCAGAGCAACGTGGTGGACGTCTACATTGGCTACCTGCGGGACAAACTGGATAGGCTAGGAGAGGAAAGTCTGATCGAAACGGTGCGCGGCGGCGGCTATCGCCTGCGCGCGCTGCCGCCTGCGGGGGCAAACAGTTGAGAGTACGCCTCACTCTGTGGTTTATCGCCGCTGTGGTGGTGATCCTCGCTGCGATCATGGTAGGTGTCTACGCTGTTCTATCGGAACAGCTCCGCAGTGATCTGGATGGCAAGCTGATTCAGCAAATTCACCGTTATCAAGAAGCGGTGGCCTCGGCTCCGGATGCGGAGTCACTTGTTGCTCTTACGCGAGAGTACTTGGCCGGAAACCGAGGGGAATCCTTGGGACGGGCCGGCTTTGTCCTTTCTCTTCTTACCAACCAAGGAGATGTGGTTTCTAACTCTAGCGAGGTGCGCCCCGAGGAGTTGCCGCAGGCCAGCGAGTTGCTCGACTCTGGGGTTCCCTTTTCGACAGAAGCCCGTTGGGGATCAGAAGACTACCGGGTGGTGGGCACCGTGGTCGAGCTTAAGGGTGAGCCGGTAGCGGCGATCTTTTTGGCTGGATCGATGGAAGCAATTGCGGCTACGCTGAGGCGGCTGCTTGTACTGCTCGGCCTAGGGGGTCTCGCAGGTTGTGCCGCAGTAGGGCTGGGGTCCTGGGTTCTCTTGGGGCAGGCGCTCGAGCCAGTTAGCCGGATCACAAGAACAGCAGCCGCTATCACGCGCGAGGATCTTTCGAGGCGTATCGGCTATGAGGGGCCAAACGACGAAATTGGTGAACTCGCCCAAACCATGGACGCTATGCTTGACCGTCTTGAACAGGCCTTTGCCCTTCAGGAACGCTTCATATCCGACGTGTCGCACGAACTGCGAACCCCGATCACCATAGCAAAGGGTCATCTTCAGGTTCTGGACAGACAGAGCAACCCTAGCCCAGAGCTGATGCGGGAAGAGCATGCTCTTGTCATCGAGGAACTTGATCGCATGGATCGCTTGGTTGGGGATCTGCTGACCTTGGCCCGCGCTGGGCGGGCCGATCTTCTCCACAAAGAGCAGGTGGATTTGGACGTGTTCTTGCGCTCGCTCGTGCAGCAGGGACCCCATTTGGGTGACAGAGAATGGAAAATCGATTCACTTCCCGGGGGGTCAGTAGAGGCCGACCAGGACCGTCTTACCCAGGTTTTCCTGAATTTGCTTCAGAACGCAGTGGCCCACACGAAAGAGGGGCAAGTGATAGCCGTCGGTGGGCGCTGGAATCCCAGCAGGCGCGGCGTCTCCCTTTGGGTTAGAGATGAAGGCGAAGGCATGAGCGAAGAGGTGCGAAGGCAAGTGTTTGAGCGCTTCTACCGCGGCGAAGGGCGACCGTCGGGGGGACGGGTAGGGCTAGGGCTGGCCATTGCTCGGGCATTGGTGGAGGCACATGGCGGAACCATCGAAGTCGAGAGCTCGCCCGGCCGAGGGGCTAAGTTTGTGGTGACCTTGCCGGCTTTTTCGCCTTCAGCAACGCGGTCTTGACCGCTGTCTTGTGGACGCGTGCTTGGTAAGAAAATTCTCATTTTGTTCTTAAGAATGTCTCATTACGCCTCTCTAGACTGATCTTGCCAATAAGGTTAGGGAGGTGATGAAAGATGACTAAGAAGCGCAAATTACTCGTAGTTGCTGGGGTGATAGCGCTCTTGGTGCTGGCTGCAACCGGGACGGCTCTAGCTACTGGTGTGGTCAGCGACAGTCCGCAGACCGATGCCGCTGTTTCGGCGGACCAGACCGCGACGGGCGATCAGATTCGCGAACAAGCCCGTGATCAGGCCCGCGACCAGCTGCGTGACCGGGATCAGCTCAAGGACGGCACGGGCGAGAACTGCGTCGGGGGATGCAGCCAGGGTCCGACTTCTGCCGGTAACGATGATGCCCGCGGCGGGGCTGTGCGGGGCGCTGGAACGGCAGCTCCCGAGGGTGCCGGACAGCAATTCCGCGTAGGCGCCACCGACGCTGGCCCGAACGCTGGCGAGACCCTGCGGGCGCGTGTGCGCGATCAGCAGCAGACCTGCCAAGAGCAGCAGGAGTGCACCCATCAGCAAACTCGCACTCAGACGCGGCTGTGCGATCAGCAGGAAGCGTGTGGCCAGCAGCAGCTAGAGCTGCAGGAGCAGGCCCGGATTCAGGGGCAGGAGCAGGCTTGTATTCAGCAGCAAGCCTGTGTGCAGGAGCAAGCCCGCGTTCGGGAGCAAGCTGCTATTCAGCAGCAAGCCCCTGTTCAGGAGCAAGCCGGTGTTTGCAGCTGCGCTGGGCCGGGTGGAAGTGGCGGGCCGGCTAGAAACGGTAGGTAGGAAAGGGCACGCGACGGGCCAGGGGCGCGCGGCCGGCGAAAAGCAGCAATAGGCCAAAGCGAAAAAGCGAAAGCCAAACCAAACGAGAAAGAAAGTCGCGGGGCGGGGCCCCTTACAAAGGGGCCCCGCCCCGCGTCAACGTCTTCTAAAGCCGACCTTGCGTCTGATGTGAACGTTGCGTTTTAGCTAAAGACCTCTTCCCGCGTGATCATTCCTTCGTGCAGCTTGAAAGCAGCATGGATCGCACGCACCGCCGTTTCGACGTGCTGCTTACGAATCACGCAGCTTATCTTGATGGAGCTGGTGGAGATCATCTCGATGTTGATGTTGTTTTCCGCTAGGGTCTCAAACATCTTGGCGGCGATACCCGGATAGGTCTTCATTCCGGCGCCCACCAGCGTGACTTTGGCCACATCCTTGTCAAGGTCGTAGGAGGAGAACCCGAGCTCCTTTTGAAGTTCGTCAAGGACTGCTGCCACCTTGGGTAGGTCCGACTCTGCCACAGTAAACGAGATGTCAGCCTTGCCACCCGCAGAAACGTTCTGGATTATCACGTCCACATTTATGTTGGCTTTGGCTAGTTCAGAGAAGACGCGGGCGGCGACACCCACCCGGTCGGGGAGGTCGTGGATGGTGACCTTTGCGTCATCAAGGGCGTAAGTTACACCGGAGATGATGGCCTGTTCCATGCCTTTCACTTCCTGTCCGATCAGAGTTCCCGGGTTTTCAGTAAAGCTCGAGCGTACCCACAAGGGTACGTTATACCGCCGAGCAATTTCGATGCTGCGAAGCATCATCACCTTGGCGCCACCAGCAGTTAGCTCAAGCATCTCGTCGTTAGATATGAAGTCCAGCTTGCGGGCTTCAGGTACTATCCGTGGATCAGCCGTGTAGACTCCGTCCACGTCTGTATAGATGATGCAGGCTTCTGCTCCCAATGCTGCAGCCAGGGCCACCGCTGTAGTGTCGGAGCCCCCGCGCCCTAAGGTGGTTACATCTTGGGTGGTTGAGACCCCCTGGAATCCTGCCACCAGGACAATCTTGCCCTCTTCAAGAGCGCGACGGATGCGGTGAGGTCTAATGTCGAGAATCTTAGCTTTTGTGTGCACAGTGTCAGTGACGATACCCGCCTGCGAGCCTGTAAGAGAGATGGCGTCGTAGCCTAAGTCATGTATAGCCATGGCCACGAGGGCCGCCGAAATCCGCTCTCCGGTGGAAAGGAGCATATCCATCTCCCGGGCAGGCGGGTTGTCAGAGATTTCTTTAGCGAGCTCTATTAGTTCGTCAGTGGTGTCGCCACGTGCCGAGACGACCGCTACCACGGGGTGCCCTTGTTTGTAGACGTCGACTATGCGTTTGGCCGCCCGTTTGATGCAGGCGGCGTCTGCCACCGACGTACCTCCAAACTTCATGACGATTATGTTGGTGCGCTCTGTTTTTTCCTCCGGGCCTCCGAGGACAACGTACTTAGAGCCAAGGGCTTCTTCGGTCCTGGGGAGGTCCTGCCTGGATTGCTCCTGCTCGGACACCTTATCCTCGCTCCCGTGATATTGGATTTACGTGACGAGCAGATTCTAGCGGATTTCTAGAATTCCCGACGAGCGGCAAGAGCACGGCCCAGAGTGACCTCGTCCGCGTATTCCAGGTCTCCACCCATGGGCAGCCCAGCGGCAGGGCGGGTAACACGAAGTGATCCGGAGGACGTCAGCGGTTTAAGCTGCTCTGCGATGTAAAGGGCGGTGGCCTCGCCGGCTAGGTTGGGATTGGTGGCGACAATCACTTCGCGCACGCCTTCTTCCTCTACGCGGTCGAACAATTCCTGGAGGTGTAGTTTCTCGGGGCCAATGCCATCCAAGGGCGAAAGCGCCCCGCCCAATACATGGTAAAGACCGTGGTACTCGTGAGTGCGTTCGATACTAATCAGGTCTGCTGGTTCTTCCACGACACAGATTACCGTCTGATCCCGTGTGGGATCAGTGCAGATGGTGCAGAGTTCCTGCTCGGTTAGATGGAAACAACGGCGACAAAAGCGAACTGTTTCTTTGACTTCAATAAGGGCATAAGCCAGAGGTAGGACCTCCTCGGGCGACAACCGCAGCAGATGAAAAGCGAGGCGCTGCGCTGTTCTAGGACCAATTCCCGGAAGTTTGGTGAGCTCGGTGATGAGTTTTTGAACTGCTGGACTAAACATTGCCCTAGCTTGTCATGCGTGCCGAAATACGGCCTGAAGCAGTCCGCGCAAAGCTAGCAGCGTCAGCGCTTAGAAAGGCAGCCCCGGGATACTTAGTCCTGCGGTTAGGCCACCAAGTTTGCGATTAGCAAGTTCCTGAGCCGAGCGCAGGGCTTCGTTTACGGCGGCCAGAATCATGTCTTCAAGCATCTCAACATCTTCGGGATCCACGGCCGCGGGGTCAATCTTGATGCTTTTGACCTCCATGCCGCCGGAAACCTGGACGGTGACCATGCCGCCCCCTGCAGACGCTTCGACAGTCTCGTTGGCCAGTTCCTCTTGCACCCGAGCCATCTCGGCCTGCATCTTTTGGACTTGCTTTAGCATCTTTTGGTAGTTAGGGTTCACGGCTTCTCCTGAGCTGTTCCCATCTCGACTGCTCTAATCGGAAGATTCCTCGTCTATGATTTCCGCGTCGAATTCCTGCTTCAGCCTCGCTAACAATTCGTCCCGCGAAAGGATTCTAGCACCTTCCTCCTCTGGCATCGGCGGCGGAGCAGTACTGTCTAACCTGGTCAGTATGCGAAATTGTTTGCCGGTAAGGCTGTACAAGACTCGCGCAACTGCTTGCGCGTTTGGATCTCGTGAGACCTGGGTGGCCTGAAAGGTAAAGCCAGCAGGAAACTTGATGACAAGCTCGTCGCCCTCCAGTGCGTCCGGCTTGCCTTCCGCCAGCAAAGCTGCGAGAGCAGGGTGGCGTTTTCTCAGCGTCTCGATGATCACCGGCCAGGCGCGGGTGAGGTGCTCTAGGTCAGGATGCACCCGGCGGGGTATTGTTGCGGAGGGCTCTTCCACTCGAGCTGCGCTATCTTCTACTGGAGCTGCGCTCTCCCCGGGCAGCTGAGACGAAAGTATTGTGATGGACTCCGGAGGGGGCGGCGAGGCAATCTCCGCCTGTGCAGTGGGTGCTGGGGCCGGCGTTGGTGCCTCCACACTCCCTGGCGCCATTCCTCCAGCTTCTACTCGTGCTGCCGATCTTGCCGGAGCTGTTGTGGAGATCGCTTGCTTTCCGTCCGGCTGGTAGGTTAGCTTGATGAGAGCCATTTCGACTTCCAGCCTGGGGTCGGAACCCTGACGGGCTGCTCTTAGCACCTCACCCAAGAGATCCATGAATGCCGTGATCTCGGTTACCTCGAGCTCCGCCGCTTGGGCGCGCAGACGGTCGAGTTGTTCTTGAGTAGCAGGCATTCCGGAAAGCACATCTGGGGCAAACTTGGCCACAAAAAGGTCACGCAGATGACTGAGCAGTTCTCGAACAAATTGGACGTAATCGGCACCCAATTGGCTGAGTTGCTCCACAAGTAGAAGCGCTCCACGAATGTCTCGATTGTGAACCAGCTCCACAATTTCAAACAGAAGGTCCTGCCGGACCATGCCTAGGATGTCCAGGGTCTCCTCGAGAGTGATGCGGCCCTGGGTGTACAGAGAGAGCTGCTCCAACAGGCCGACGGCGTCTCGGAAGCTGCCAGCGGCTGCCCGCGCAATGACGTTAAGGGCCGGCTCGACTACCGTGATGCCTTCCTTCTCGGCTATCTCGGCAAGAACTCTCACAACCTCAGCATTTGACGGCCGTCGAAAGTCAAAACGCTGGCAGCGTGAGAGTACTGTTTGGGGCACTTTGTACGGTTCCGTTGTAGCCAGAACAAAAACTGCGTGGGCGGGAGGTTCCTCCAGAGTCTTAAGCAATGCATTAAAAGCGTGTCCGGATAGCATGTGCACTTCATCCAGGATGTAGACCTTGGTTCGCGCCTCCACCGGGGCGAAGTGCACCTTATCCAACAAGCTCTCGGTTATATCGTCTACCTGCCGATGAGAGGCTGCGTCCATTTCCACAACGTCAAGCGAAGTTCCTCGGCGGATTGCCTGACACTGCGGGCATGTGCCGTCGGGCGTAGGGGTAGGCTTGCTGCCTCCGGATTCACAGTTAAGAGCCATGGCCAGAATCTTGGCCGTGGACGTTTTTCCTATCCCCCGCGGTCCGGCAAATAAGTACGCATGACTGACCTGATCATGTGTGATGGCATTGATCAGCGTGCGGGTGATGTGTTCCTGGCCGATTACTTCTTCAAAACGCGTCGGCCTATACTTGCGGTAAAAAGATACAGTCATCCGCTGGGCTGCTCCCTGCTTGGGCAGAAACTAGCGCACTAGAATTATACAATGCCGTTCGTCTATTCCCGCTTCAAGGAGGCTTCATATGAGGATCATGCTCATCCAGCCTCCAGCAGGTGGTTATCTTGGTTACGAGAAGCTAGTCAAGACTGAGCCTTTGGGACTCGAGGCTTTGGCCGCCGTTGTCCCGACTCACGAAATTGAGCTGTTTGATATGCGGCTGGACTCCAAGCTGGAGGCTGCGCTTGATCGGTTCTGTCCGGATATTTGCGCGATTTCTTGCTCCTTTACCATGTCCGTTCCTGCTGCTCTCGCGTGCGCACAAACTATAAGGCGAACATGTCCAGGGGCCTTCATAGTAGTGGGAGGAGTTCACGCGAGCATCTCTCCCGCTGACTTCGCTTGTTCGGCGGTAGACGCTGTGGTCAAGGGAGAAGGGGAGGTAACCTTTGCCGAGTTGGTGCAAGTTCTGGAGGATGGTCGAGACCCACGTGCAGTAAGAGGGCTTTACCTAAACACAGAGTCTGGCCAGATTTTCACTGGTGCGCGGCCTCTGGTGGATGACCTCGATCGGCTTCCTCTGCCGCGGCGTAACCTTGGGAAACGGCGCAAAAGGGACTACTACTTCAATCTGTGGCGGCCGTTTGCACTGGTTGAGACTGCGCGGGGCTGCTCCCACCACTGTGTGTTTTGCTCGGTCTGGCGCTTTTACCAGGGTAAGGTGCGCTACAAATCGCCGGAACGTGTGGTTGCCGAACTCGCGCAAGTGGACGCGCCCTACGTGCTTTTTACAGATGACAACTTTCTTGGTGACATATCGCGAGCCAAGAGAATTGCCGAGCTTCTTTGTGCGCATGGCATCGAGAAGAAGTATGCGATGCAAGTTCGTGCCGACGACGTAGCGGAGCACCCCGAAGTCATAGACCAGTGGCATGAGGCAGGTTTGCGCCACGTGCTTATCGGTTTTGAAGCAAGTACCGACGCCGGACTGGCCAATCTGAGAAAGGACACCAAGGCCCAAACTGCACAGGAGGCTATGCGCGTTCTGCGACGTTTCTCGGATATTGGTGTCACGGGCTCGTTTATTGTTGACCCGTCCTTTGGGAAAGAGGATTTCGCCCGTCTGCGAGACTACGTGGCCAGTCTAGGGATATCGTCTCCGCAGTTTACGGTGCTTACTCCCCTTCCAGGCACAGTTCTTTACCACGCTATGAAACACAAGCTCGTTACTCGTGACTATCGGTTGTTTGACTTTCTCCATGCTGTGTTGCCAACGCGGATGGGCTGTGTCGAGTTTTATCGAGAATTTGCCAATCTTTACAGAGCTGCGTATGCCAAGAAGCAAGACTTGCTGAGAAAGCTACCTAGCTTTCTGCGTGGGCTTGCTTCCCGGGCATACACGTTGTCGCAGCTTCGCGGAGTGGTTCAGACCTTCAAGATGGTCTGTGACCCAGATGCCTATTTAGAATCATGTCCCGAAGAAGAGGAACTTCTCGACCCCTATTCCGGGTGAAGCGCCATATAACGTCCAGCCCAAGGCGGGCTACGAGGTCATTCGCGAAAGTCTTTGGTAAGAAGACTATAGTGATCTTCGCGAATGGCCTGCTCCAACTTGAGCACCTCTTCTTCGGGTAGGCCAAAATAGTGGGCTGTGCGATGGAAGATCTCGATGGATGTCTCAAACTCCTCGGGTACCACGTCGTCTGCTCCGAGGGCATAGAGGTGCTGCACCTCCGCTAAGAACCGGGTGCGGGCGATTATGTGGAGAGAAGGATTGAGCCGTCGGAGCTGAGCCACAATCCCTCGAGTGGAGGACGGGTCTCCAATGACCACGGCAGCGGCCCGCGCAAGACCCACGCCAGCCTCGGAGAGGACTGCCTCGTTGGTTGCGTCACCAAACAGCATGGGGACCGCAGGACTTTCTTTCCTCACGGTCTCGGGATTTAGTTCAACGACCACAAATGGGATCTCAAACCGTTGCGCTGCTCGGGCCAGGTTTCTCCCGTTTATGCCATAGCCAATGATCAAGAGATGGTCCTTTAGATTGGTTAGTTGCGGCGCGGGAAGAGTGTGCCCAAACACCAACCACCGCGGAAGAGGTAACTTCTCGGCCAGGCGGTAAACACGGTGAGTTTGGCCCATGATGATTGGTGTAACTGCCATGGTGAGTACTGCTACGGCGAGGAAGTCCTGGTGCAGGTCTTCAGGCAAGAGTTTATGATCCATCGCCACCGCCGCAAGCACGAAAGAGAATTCGCCTACCTGGGAGATAGTCATCCCAGTCCGTAGCGCTGTGCAAAGGGGATATCGGATGGCCAGGACGGATAACGTGCCGGCTAACGTCTTAACTAGGAGCAATCCAATAGTGCTAAGCACGATTATCCACCAATTCCGGGCCAGGAAACTCACATCCAGAAGCATTCCTACCGAGACAAAGAAGAAACTTACTAGCAGATTGCGAAACGGCAGAACATACCCGACCGCCTGGTGACTGTACTCGGATTCAGAAATTATTAGGCCGGCGAGGAAAGCTCCCAGCGCAAGAGAAAGGCCCAGGCTGGCAGAAAGAGCAGCCACACCAAAGCAGATTGTCACGACGGCCAACAGGAAGATGTCAGCACTTCGGCTGCGCGCCGCTTCGTGCAAGAGCCAAGGGGCGGCCCATTTGGCCCCCACTACTACTGCAACTACAAGACCGACAGCGATCCCTGCCAGGGCGGGAGCACTCCATCTTGTCTCAACTTCTGCGCCAGCAAGCAGGGGAAGCACAAGCATGAGAGGCACCACAAGTATGTCTTGAAAAATAAGAATCCCCAGAGCGTTCTGGCCCAGCGGGCTGTCGACCTCCGCCCTTTCTGTAAGAGTCTTGAGCACTACCGCCGTGCTGCTCAGCGAAACAAGCATGGCCAACACTAGAGCTTCGCGATTTGAACGGCCAAGCGCGGTAGCCACTCCGTACCCCACGGCACCGGTGAGAACTACCTGCAGCGGACCAGCCAACAAAATGGCTCGCAGAAGTTTCCCCATCCGGCGAAAGGAGAATTCAAGACCAAGAGCAAAGAGCAAGAAGACCACGCCAACGTCGGCAAGCTGCTGCACACTTTCAGGAGTTCGGATCAACTTAAGGGCATGCGGCCCTATGATCACTCCTGCAGCAAAAAGCCCCACAAGTGTTGGGAGGCGTAAGCGGTGAAAGAGCAAGCTCACAACGACAGCTACAGCAAGGACGATCAGAATGTCGGTGAGAGTAGCGGTCATGAATGTACTCTATCACCAATTGCCAAAATGACCGTGCACCCACCTTTGAAGACGGGCCTCCAAGCGCCCACCGGTAGCAAGCTCAGACCAAGCACCCCCGCGGCACATGGAATTATCCGCTTAGGGCTGCTACCTCCCGGTCCTGACCCGGTTCACGGAGTTCCATTGCGCAGGACCTGGCCGTCAACACCGCACACCGATGTCAGACCTCACAGACCCGCTCCGGGGGTGGGAATTCGGCCCCGCTGTAGCGGATTGCGGGTACAGGGCACCGCTAGCTCCCCACCTAGCACGGTCAGAAATCAGTATACAGCAGCCTACTCAGTCGGTTTAGAAGAGGAGTGAACCTCGTGGGTCTGTAAACCGGGATCAGGGAGTTGTCAACCGTGCTGACTCGCTCCCGGCCGGACTATGAATTGTGAAGATGGCGGAGTGGGAGGGATTCGAACCCTCGAGGCGGGTTTCCCCGCCTACACGATTTCCAGTCGTGCTCCTTAAGCCAGCTCGGACACCACTCCGCAGTGCCGCCCAGGTCTTGGTGTGTTGCCGGGCTGATTATATCCCACGCTTGGGTGATTCTCTGGGGCGGCTCCATTAAGGCCAGCTGGGCTGGCCGCCCACTACGATTGTCCATACTATAAGGGCTGCCCCGGCAAGAAAGCTCCCGGGCACTATCAGAGCGGCGATAGGGTCTCTGGTTATTTCCGAGGGAGGTACTCTCCAGAGACCAAGTCCGCACAAAATGACGCTAGACACGATAGCCAGAATAAGTTGCTGTCCCTCGATGGCCAGATAGAGGGTGGTAAACCCATAGGTGCCCAAAGACCCTAGCACCAGCAGGAATCGCTCGGGGCCGATCATCTCCTGCCCAACCCCGATGCCTTGTACAAGTATGGCAAGGCTTACCAAAAACAGTCCGATGCCCAAGACAAGGTAGCCCGCAGTGTTATCAACGAAGTTGATTTTGGCGGCAAATTCGCCCATCGCCAGTACCTCGGGCATCGCTTGATGCAGGGCATGACCGGCTAGGTGCAGACCGTGGCCAATCATCCCTGTGGCCAGGCCAATCCAGAAGATCCACGCAAAAGGACTGGAGATGGTGGTATAGATATGAAGCGTTCCCCTGCTGGTTTGATTGAGTGCTAGAAAAAGGCGGGTGAAAGCAAAAGCCGCTAGGGCTGGAAAGAGGACTAAGAGCACAAGATCTGCTGGCGCGAGCGCCCAGGAGCCTGCCGGCGCCTGGGCGCTCGCGCGAAGAACCTGGTAAATCTCCCAAGCCAGGCAGGACATGACTACCCAGAAAACGTTGCGGGCTATGGGAGCGCTTCCTTGTACTCGTGACTCAAAGGCCATCGTGATCCCTGCATTACCTCTTCTTGCAGCTAGGCAGCCGTCATTCTACCGCGGTCTCGCGGTGGGAGCTATCGCCCCTACACCAGAAAAGGGAGCAGTGCCTTGCGTTCTTCGGGATAGTCGGGGAACTGGTCCTTGTACCAACGGTGGGTCTTTAGTGCTCTTGGGGCTAGGTTGGCCACCGTCCAGACAAAAAACGCCAGTGCTCCCATGTTCCAGCAGGCTAGAGCCCAACCTCCCCATTCCAAGATTTCGCCTAGATAGTTGGGGCAGCTGACGAATCGGTAGGCTCCTCCGCGAGGGATCTTGTAGTCGGTTTCCCCGGGACTGCGGAGATTGATTAGTATTCGGTCTGAGTGCTGGTTCAGGGCATAGCCGCACCAAAAGAGGATGGCGCCGGCTAAAAATCTGGGGTCGATCAGCCACGAAACCGGCAGCTCTGGCCCAAGTGTAAAGAGATATCTGCCGTTTAGATATCCATTGCCCACGTTAAATAACGCGCCCATGATGATCACGGGAATGGTGATGCTAGGGCGACTACTGCGCAAGCGAAAGGGGTAGATCAGGGAACGGTGGACGTAATGGGCAAGCCAGAACGCAAGTAGGCTGAGATATACCGGATGCATCTTGCGTTTTCCCAGGGCAAACAATACGACAAAGGTGATCAGGACCGGTGTCTCCATCAGGATCCAGCCCCAGCGCGCGTTGACCCGAGGTCCCCAGCCGCTGCGGGTAAATCGCCCATAAGGGGCGGTAACGAAAAATAGGGCGACGAAGGTAACCGCCGCCACACTCATCCAGGCAATTACGAACCAGTGGTAGAAGGTAGCTTCGTTCATAGGCCGTCTATTCTTTTAGACCCACTTATATCACCTTCCAATGCTTGTGAGCAGGGGGTGGTGTAACCTGTCTACATGCAGCAATTGCTCGAGATCATAGGTCCTACCTTCTTTGTAGTTGCTCTTGGCTTTCTGCTGGGCAAGGTAGGGAAGCCCCACGTAACAAGCTTAGTCGATGTGGCCATGTTTGTGGCTACTCCGTGCCTTGTGTTTAAAACTCTTTACTCAAGCGAGATCGTCTGGGCCGAGGCCGCCCGAGTATGGGCTTCATCTGTGTTTGTCATGGCTGGGTCTTTTGTACTGGCGTGGCTTGTTTTCGGGTTGCGCGGCAAGGGCAGCCCAGGCTTGTATCTACCGATAGTGTTCTCCAATACCATCAACATCCCAGTGCCCATTCTGTACCTGGCCTTTGGTGATGAAGGGGTAAAAAATGCCGTTTTGTACTACGTCCCCAACGGCCTAGCGATCTACACCCTTGGTGTGTACCTGGCGTCGGGCAAGAAGGAGCTGCGCCAAGGAATAAAAGCGATCTTTTGCACCCCTCTCGTGTACGCAGCAGTTTTGGGTTTAGTGCTGAACCTGGCGGGGGCAGAAATTCCCAGCGTGGCTGTACGATCTTTTGAGTTGATGGGTCAGGCGGCAGTGCCGCTGATGCTGTTGGTACTCGGTGTGAACGTCACCAAGTTTGGGTTCTCTTATCTGGGCCGCACGGTGACTGCGTCAGTAATCAGAGTTGGCGGAGGGCTTGCGCTTGGGTGGCTTGCAGTGTGGCTGTTTGGTCTGTCAGGGATAGCGCGAAGCACCGTCATTTTCGAGGCGGCTATGCCTGGCGCGATAGTGGTTGCTGTCCTATGCAGCCGGTATAAGACTGAGGCAGCGCTTTGCTCCTCTGTGGTGCTTCTTACCACGCTGATGGCTGTAGGAGTGATACCGGCCTTGATTTACTATCTGACCTAGCAGAACTGCGGCCGAGTGGTCGCGCTTCTGAGAATGGCTTAGCAATGTATGAGGATTTGGCAGTGACAACGACACTCTGACTGGAGTACTGGTGACACACATCCCGCCGGATCTAACTCGAACTCGGCGCCCATTTCGGGTTGCGGGCGTAGTGTTTGACTTAGACGGGACTCTTACAAAACCGGGGGCAATTGACTTTGCCAGGGTGCGCGAAGCTCTTGGATGCCCGCAGGGCGTTGGGATCCTCGAGTATCTTCAAGACCTTAGTGACCCCGCAGAGAGGCTTCAGAAAGAAGCTTTGCTTCGGCAGTTTGAGCTACAAGCCGTTGAGCTGTCGGAGCGCAACGAAGGGGCGCAGGAGCTACTCGCTTTTCTGCAGGGGAAACAAATACCGGTGGCGATAGTAACGCGCAATTGCCGCGAGGCTGCCCGGGCGGTACTGGCAAGGACCGGCCTTGCTTCGTTTTCAAGCTTTGCCTTGATCATTACTAGGGACGATGGGCTGAGTCCCAAGCCTCATCCGGACAGCATTCAATTTGTCGCCCGGCAGTTGCAGGTGCCGGTCAGTTCTCTCTTGGTCGTAGGCGATCATCGTTTTGACATTGAAGCTGGCTTGGCAGCTGGGGCTCTTACTATGCTGTTACGCTCCTCATCCGTAGATCGCCCTGTAGCCCGAGAGGAAGACACCGTTCAGGCTGATTTTGTAGTGACTAGTCTTTATGAGGCCCTCAGGATCATAGACCTTGGACTAAGTCTTCCTACGGGAAAGTTGCCAGCCCACTTTCTTGAGCGAGCTCTTGCTGGAGCGGACGTAAGCGATGCGGCTGTGCTAGTGCCAGCGGCCGTGGGCGAGGACGCAGCGGTTATCGACATAGATTCGGAGGAAATCCTGGTTCTTGCTTCTGACCCCATCACTTTGGCGGCCAGTTCTATGGCCCACTACGCCGTCCTGGTGAACGCCAACGATGTGGCGGTAGCGGGAGCCAATCCTAGATGGCTGCTTACGACGCTGATCTTTCCTCCGGGGACAAGCGCTTCGGAGATTCTCAAGTTAGTGGACGAGATCCGCGATGCTTGTCGCCAGTGGGGTGTCACGTTGTGCGGAGGTCACACGGAGATTTCGGATGCAGTGAGCCGCCCATTGGTTGTGGGCATGATGGCCGGGACGGCGCGCAAAAGGGAGCTGATCAACAAGCGAGACATGCAAGAGGGCGACCGCATACTCCTTACCAAAAGGGTGGCGGTCGAGGGTACTGGATTGCTTGCCCGCGAGTACGCTGAGAGGCTCCGTAGCGCCGGCTGGAGTGAGCAGGAAATTGGTGAGTGCGCCGCCTTCCTCAATAACATTGGGATCATAGAAGAGGCTCGAATCGCTCGCGGGTTTGTTGGGGTCACTGCCCTCCACGACGTCACCGAGGGAGGGCTAGCTACAGCGGTATGGGAGCTGGGCGCAGCCGGCGGACGCCGGCTGCGCCTCTATCTCAACCGTATTCCCATCTACCCTCAGACGAAGAGTATCTGTTCAGTGTTCGGACTTAACCCTCTGGGACTAATAGGGTCTGGAAGCTTGCTTATCACCTGCTCACCGGCACAAGTACCCGATCTTGTTCGAGCGTTAACCGAGGCGGGAATTGAGGTGACAGAAATAGGCGAGGTCCTTGAAGAGGGAGAGGGGATCGAAGCGTGGGACGGCGCAAAACAAGTAGAGTGGCCTCGTTTTGAACGTGATGAGGTGTCGCGAGTAGGTGGTTGAGAAAGTGCGAGTGCCAGGTCGCCAGGCGTTTGCCCGAGCTTTTAGTTCTCTTCGCAACCGCAACTATCGCCTTTTCTGGTTTGGTCAACTAGTTTCTCTGGCCGGAAGCTGGATGCAGGACGTAGCTCTGAGCTGGCTTGTGCTTGAACTCACTAACTCTCCCAAAGCGCTTGGCCTCACCATGACCATTCGCTTTTTGCCCGCGCTTTTTCTGTCCGTATACGGGGGCATCTTGGGAGATCGACTGCCCAAGCGCACAACTTTGGTGGTGCTACTAGGTATACAGCTTGTCATTGCTGTTTGTTTTGGGCTTCTGGGTTCTCTGGGAACTCTCACTGTCACGCTAATTTACATCCTCACTGCCATCCGTGGCGTGGCTGAGTCTATCGAGGGACCCGTTCGCCAGTCGTTTGTGCCAGAAATGGTGGGGCCGCAGGACCTCCCAAACGCGGTAGCTCTCAATTCCACGCTGTTTAACGCTGCTCGCATCGTTGGGCCGGCCATTGGAGCTGGAGTGATCGCTGCCTTTGGGGTAGAGGTATGCTTCTATCTTAACGCGGCCAGCTTTCTTGCTGTGATTGGTGCGCTGCTAGCCATGGACAGGCGCAAACTGTTTCCAGTCGCAAAACCTCCGCGTCAGGGTATCCATGCTCAGATGCGCGAAGGCTTTCGCTACGTACGTGCAACGTCTGACATAGTGGTCATTTTCATAGTGGTGGGAGTCATTGGGGCCTTCGGCTATAACTTTCAGACCATTCTTCCGTTAGTGACCAAGTATGTGCTGCGTGCCGGCGCCTCCACTCTTGCACTGCTTACTACAACCATGGGAGCTGGTTCGGTGGTTGCTGGGCTTGCTGCCGCCTACTGGGGGAGACCGAGCATGAGAAGGCTCGTGGGGGCGGCGTGTGGCTTCTTCGGGCTGTTGGTTGTGGTCGCAATGTCCCGCTGGATAGGTCTTACCCTCGTGGTGCTTTTTGCCCTAGGGGTGGTGGGCGTGCTTTTCATGACCAGCGCCAATACCAAATTGCAACTGACCGTGCCAGATAACATGCGTGGGCGAGTCATGGGCATGTATATGCTTCTTTTTATCGGCACTGGCCCTATAGGTAGCTATGTCATTGGCTTTCTAGCTGAACATCTGGGAGTGCGCCCCACGGTCCTCATCATGGCCGGGCTTTGTGCTCTAGGAGTGGCTGGAAGCGTACTGTATATGCGGGCAAGGCGCGCTGACGCGGCATCGGCGACTGATGATGTTTCGGTCGTGCAACAGTAGTTTGGGCCGACAGCCGGGGAGGTCTCTCTCCGGCCTGGGCGGGATGGCAGCCACTGGCCGCAAGCTTCCAACCTGTATAGGCAGATGCATAGTGTTAGTGGCGCTTGTACTCTGCGGTCTCCTTGTAGCAGCGTTCTTGGGGCCCGGCTGTGGTGGCTCCGAAAGTCAGGGGACAATACCTGTCCCGGCAAGTACAACCAGCTCTCTCCCTGGCGCGCCCTTGTCTCAAGATCTTCTTGGCCTCGGAGACCCATACTTCCCTCGAGCAGGGAACAGCGGCTACGACGTGGTTGATTATCAGCTGGATCTGCAAATAGACCCTGAGAAAGGTACTTTGCAAGGGAATGAGCGTATTCGCGCTGTGGCCACCCAGTTGCTACCCCGATTTAGCTTGGACGTAACAGATCTCGGAGTGAAGGAGGTGCGGCTGAACGGGAAGACAGTGGTTTTCAAGCATAGCGAGCATGAGCTTGTGGTGGATTCCCCCGCCCCATTGAAGGGCCGGCAGGAGTTTACGGTGGAGATCTCGTATTCAGGCCAGCCAGAGCCCATCGAGCTCAAACAGGACTGGGGAAGCCTGTTCATGGGCTGGCGCCACTCCGACGGGGTCGTGTATACGATTAACGAACCGGTTGGTGCTTCTACCTGGTATGTAGCGAATGACCATCCTTCCGACAAGGCTGCCTATTCATTCGCCATCACTGTTCCCTCCGGCTATACAGCAGCCGCGACAGGCGATTTTGTCGACGCTCGCGAGACCCACGGGAAATCTACCTTCGTGTGGGAAATGCGCCAACCGCTGGCGAGCTACGTTGCGGGGCTGGTCGTAGGAAGGCTAGTAACTTGGACAGACACAGCTCCCAACGGGGTAAGTCTCCGCAGCTACTTTTCGCCCGCACTAGAGCACCGGGCTCAAGGTGCCTTCTCCCGCTTAGGGGAGATGCTCGGATTCTACGAAGGTCTCTTTGGTCCCTATCCGTTTGAAGTCTACGGAGTTGCGGTCATTGACGCTGAGACTCAAGGGGCCATGGAAAACCAGACTCTCTCCCTCTACGGAAGAGATGTGCTAGAGGAACACATGGCTGATCCTATTAGCCAGGCCATATATGTCTCACACGAGCTTGCTCACCAGTGGTTTGGAAACAGTGTAAGCCCGAAGACCTGGCAGGACATTTGGCTAAACGAAGGCTTCGCCACCTATGCGAGCTGGCTTTGGCTAGAACATGACTTTGGTGGAGCCATATTGGACCAGCTTGTAGCTGGCAGCATGAAGCTGGCCACTCAGAAGCAACTGGCGCCGCCCGGCGATCCCGAGGTTATCAGCATGTTCGGCGCAGGTGTCTATCAGCGGGGGGCTCTAGCCTTGCACGCGCTGCGCCTTGTCTTGGGAGATGAGCGGTTCCTTGCTCTACTTCGTGAGTGGACTTCCCGCTACCGCCATGCGACGGCAGACACGGGGGATTTCATTGACCTTGCAACTCAGGTTTCGCGTCGGTATGGCGGGCCCGACGTTCGGGAACTGCTCAACCGGTGGCTTTATGAGAAGGAAATCCCCCCGCTGCCGAGCAGTCTTCAAAAGCCCGAATCTCTTTCTGCTCAAGCGCCCTGATCAAAGCGCGGGTCTGTTCTCGCAGCGAGGTGCGGGTGCGGTTGACGTAGTCGTAGGCGACTACGGTGGCGTCCCCTACTGCTACCAGGCGGTCGAGTTTATGGCTGTGGGCGGCATGTTCCATGAGCGCCCGGTCTTCTCCTAGGCGGACGATTCTTGCCCCTACCGAAAGTCTGTCGGGGAAGGTTACGGGGGCAAGGAAACGGCACGTCACCCCAGCTAGGATAAAGCCGTACTCTCCCCACTGCTGACTGGGCGGTTGTATCCCGAGGCGCATCAAATACTCGATGCGAGCGATCTCAAAGTACTGCAGGTACATTGTGTGATTGACGTGGCCGAGAGCATCCATGTCAGCCCAGCGCACGTCAATCTCTACCCTCACTGGATATTCTTCAAGCACTTTTCCTCCACGGAGCTCACGTAGCTCACACGCTTCTTGGCTGTCCTGTTCTTGGCTGTTCTGTATTCTAGCGCCAGGTTGACGAGGCAGCCGTCCACCTACCCTGCGGGCGCGTTAATGCCAACAGGCGAACACTCTGGCTCTCCGGCGTCCAGCAACAAAGCGCTGCAATACTGCCTGATCCGATCCCGACAGTCTTATTCCACTGGAGACTATGTTGGAGAGGTTCTCGGAAGGTTCTCGGAAGGTTCTCGGAATCATCGGCTAGATGCTTCCATTATGATATCACTATGATAACATAGGACTACCCGTTGTGAGGGGGCCTCCTAAAGGGATCTGAGCGAAAGGTTTGGTTGTGTGTCAATAGTCGTCGAAGTCGACGGACTCCGAAAAACGTACGGCTCAGTGGTAGCCGTGGACAACCTCTCCTTCACTGTAGAAGAGGGGGAGATTTTTGGCATAGTCGGCCCCAACGGGGCAGGGAAGACTACCACTGTGGAGTGTGTTGTAGGGCTTCGGGTGCCAGACGATGGCCTCATCAGGGTACTCGGTCTTGACCCCCAGGCCGACCGCGACCGGCTGCGGGAGGTGGTCGGGGTCCAGCTACAGGAGAGTGCACTTCCGCCCAGGATCAAAGTCGGAGAGGCTTTGGGCCTTTACCGCTCCTTCTACCGGCAAGCCGCTGACCCGGCTGAGCTGCTCGAAGTGCTGGGCCTCTCGGAGAAGCGCGGCGCCTACTTCAAAGACTTATCTGGCGGCCAAAAGCAGAGGTTGTCCATTGCTCTTGCCCTCATCGGTCGACCCTCGGTGGCGGTACTCGACGAGCTCACGACCGGGCTTGACCCTCAGGCTCGGCGAGATACCTGGGAGTTCATCGAAGGCGTGCGGGACCGAGGCGTCACCATCCTGCTCGTCACCCATTTCATGGACGAGGCGGAAAGGCTGTGCGACCGGGTGGCTCTGATCGACAGAGGCAGGCTGGTCGCCCTTGACACCCCGGCCAGGCTCGCAGAAGCGGTGCTCGGGGCGAAACGTATGCGTTTTATCCCGTCCAGGGCTTTTGATGAGCGTCTACTCACCGATCTTGCTGAAGTGCAAAGCCTGGAGCGCGAGGGAGAACGACTGGTGGTGTACGGCAGCGGTGACCTTGCTAACGCTGTGATACTGACGCTGGCCGCTAGGGGGATCGTCGCGCACGACGTCGAGCTTGACTCGCCCTCGCTCGAGGACGCCTTTGTGCGGCTGGTTGGCCACGGCAACAGTGGGGAAGAGAGGGGCCGGTCATGACAGTACAGGCGTCTGGAGCGGGGCAGTCCTCGTCTGGTGTTGGTTCTTCGGCAAGGAGCCGTCGGTCGTTGCTCGTGGGGTCTTCCTCGACACCCGTGGGTCCCCCTCGTTCGGCGTTTGTCACGCTACTGGCGGTGGAGGCGAAGTTGTATATCAGATCAGCCGTGGGCTTGATCCTGGGGCTTGGGCTCCCTGTGCTCCTCTTGGTGATCTTCGGACTTGTCCCCAGATTCAGGCACCCGATGCCGGAGTTGGACGGGGGCACCATACTTGGGCTCTACGGCCCGATACTGAGTGCGTTTGCTCTTGCCTTTCTCGGGTTGGTCTCGCTTCCTATACCGCTAGCCGGATATCGCGAGCTGGGAGTACTGCGGCGCATGTCTTGCACACCTGCACCGCGCTCCTGGATCCTGGGGGTGCAACTCCTCATCAACCTTTCAGTCGGGCTGGTCGCCCTTGTGATACTGAACGTGGGGATCAGGGTCTTTGGAGTGGGCGCTCCGGTACAGGTGGGCGGATACGCGCTAGCCATCGTCTTGTGCGTGGCCGAGATTTTCGCTCTGGGACTGTGGATAGCTGCCGTTGCTCGCAGCGCAGGCCTTGCCAACGCCATCGGGCAGCTGTGTCTCTACCCGATGATGTTCTTTGCCGGGCTTTACTTCCCTCGGGAGATGATGCCCAGCCTCTTGCGGCACATCAGCGACTGGACCCCGCTGGGTGCGGCTGTACATGCCATGCAGCAGTCTGCTGAGGGTAGCTTCCCCAGTCTACAGCCTATCTTGGTGATGGTGGGTTATGCGGCCGTGTTCGGATTGGCAGCGCGTAAGCAGTTCAGGTGGGAGTGAACGGAAAGGAGGCCTCTATGAACGAGCAAGTGACAGTACCAAGCCAGGAGAAGGAGCTCAGGACCATGAGCGGCTGGCCGATGCTGGCTCTCGTGGTCATCATCTTCTTTGCTGCCCTGGCCTTGCTCATAACTGCTGGAGTTCTGGGGGATCGGGGCGAGATCGGCAAAGGGTCAGTCATCGCCATGGTGTTGATTGGCATCCTTCTGCTGATTCTCGACTCGGTCCTGTCTTTCGGCTTCTTTGCCTTGGAGCCCAACGAGACCCGGGTGTGTGTGCTTTTCGGCGCCTACAAGGGCACAGTGCGACAGACCGGGTTCCGGTGGGCGAATCCTTTCTACTCAAACGGACCAACGGTGAAGCCGGGCGGCGATTCCGGCGCGCGGGAGGCGGCCGCAGCCATGGTTGCCGCGGGCAAGAAGGGGCAGCAGCCTCGCCTTCCCAAGAAGTACCCACGCTACAAGATCTCAGTGCGCGCCCGGACCTTTAACGGACCCAAGCTCAAGGTAAACGACCGGCGGGGCAACCCAGTCGAGATCGCCTGTGTAGTGGTGTGGCGGGTAAAAGACACCGCCCAGGCAGTCTTCGATGTCGAAGACTTCGAGCAGTACGTGGAGACCCAGAGTGAGACGGCGCTGCGACACCTGGCCAGCTCTTATGCCTACGATCACGGGGAAGAGAACGAGATCACCTTGCGCAGCAACGTGGATGAGGTCTCTCAGGCTCTCAAGGCCGAGCTGGAACAGCGACTAGCTCGTGCAGGAGTGGTGGTTGAGGAAGCCAGGCTCACTCACCTCGCCTATGCCCCGGAGATCGCCCAGGCCATGCTTCGTCGTCAGCAAGCCGAGGCCATCATTGATGCGCGGCAGAAAATCGTTCAAGGGGCTGTGGGCATGGTGGAAATGGCACTGAGTGAACTTACGTCCAAAGGACTTGTTGAGCTAGATCCGGAGCGCAAAGCTGCTATGGTGAGCAATCTCATGGTAGTGCTTTGCGGGGAATCCGAGGTCCATCCGGTTATCAACACGGGGACATTGTATGCATAGCGTGGATGGTGACCGACATGTCGAAGCCACTATCCCGACAGCTTTGTAGTTGACTGGTTAGCGACTCTGCTGGCGGGGGCGTTAAATGGCTCAGCGAAAACAGTTCTTGCTGCGGATCGATCCCGAGCTCTGGGCAGAGCTCGAGGCGTGGGCAGCCGATGAACTGCGTAGCATAAACGGTCAGATAGAGTACATTCTAAGAGAGGCAGTAAAGAGGCGAAAGCGTCTGCGCGAGAAAGGCGATAGCGATGAAAGACCCCCGCTTGGAGAAGCTAGCGGCAGTACTGCTTGATTATTCTTTGGATCTCAAACCGGGAGAGCGCTTGCTCATTATGGGGGAAGCTGGGTCAGCGCCGCTCGTGAGTGTTCTCATCCGCGCTGCCTATGAACGAAAGGCCTTGCCTTTTGCTCGCATGTCGGATGAGCGCGTACACCGCGCATGGCTCTTGGGGGCCACGCGGGAGCAAATGGAGATGCAGGTGGCTTGGGAAATACACCGCATGAAGGATATCGACGCCACCCTCCATATCATGGCGGGCGACAACGCTGCGGAGCTGTCTGATGTTCCTGGAGAGATCATCGAGGCCATGCATGTAACAAGTCGGCCTCTGATGGATATTCGTTTGAGCAAGAAGTGGTGTTTGCTCCGCTACCCTACTCCGGCTGCCGCCCAGGCTGCTGGGATGTCAACCGAAGCTTTTGAGGACTTTTGTCTCGCTGTGTCTACGCTCGACTACGCGAGGCTTAGCAAAGCAATGGATCCTCTTGTAGAGCTGATGTCCCGCACGGACCAGGTGCGCATTGTTTCTCCTGGCACTGATTTGACTTTTTCTATCAAGGGTATCCCGGTTCTAAAAGCGGCTGGCAAAAACAACATTCCTGACGGGGAGGTCTACACAGCCCCCGTTCGCGAGTCTGTGAACGGCACGATCCTTTTCAACACTCCCTGTGTGGAGGATGGTGTCACCTACGAGAGGGTGCGGCTTACTTTCAAAGACGGCAAGGTGGTTGATGCCGACGCAAACGAGCGGCAGCGACTCCTGCAAAGGCTAGAAGCAGACGAAGGGGCGCGCTACGTGGGTGAGTTTGCTTTGGGTCTCAACCCAAGGATTGATCGGCCGGTAAGGGACGTCCTTTACGACGAGAAAATTGGCGGCAGCCTACACCTGGCGCTGGGCCGTGCGTACGATGACGCGGACAACGGGAATCGTTCGGGCATTCACTGGGATCTTGTGCTTCTTCAGACTGCCGACTGGGGCGGCGGTGAGCTGTACTTTGACGATGTTCTAGTGCGCAAGGACGGTCTATTTGTGTTACCCGAGCTTGTAGGGCTTAATCCGGAAAACTTGCTATGAGCTGAGAGTCGGTCAAGAAGCGAGAATCGAAATCCGCGCTGGCAAGGAGGGGGTCATGGTTAGGGGGTGGTCTAGGCCAGCCATGTTAACGGGGTTGGTGCTCACATGTCTTTTGGCTGTTGCAGTCGTGGTTCCAGGGTGTAGTGCTCAGCTAAGTTGCGGCGGGGAGCAAGAGACGACTTCTGCAGGGGTCTCTTCGACAAGCGCGGAGGTAGTAACAAGTATTGTCGCAACTACAGGTCCGACAACGTCAACTACTTCGACCACTACAGTTGTTACCGAAACATCCTCGACTACTACGTCAACCGTAGCCCCGTCTTCCACTACCGAGTCTCTCTCCACTACCACCACCGAGAGCTTGTCCAGCGCCGAAACTAGGCTCGCTGACGGCACTATCAAAGCCATGGGCTTCATTGATCGCGTGTGGGAGTCTGGTGGGACGCGCTACATCAGCATTGACTACGCTGAGATGCTCACCGGGGAGGAAGCAAGGCAGGCTGCCATTGAGGCGGGAGAAATTGGTCCAGACGAGGATCTTCCCAACGACTACTATATCCGCAATGTCAATCCCAAAAAGCGAGTGTTCCGCGTGTCGCTTTCTGTGGCGATCACCACGTCAACTCGCTGGGCTCCTCACGATGGGATGGATGCTCCTTGCACCTGGGAAGACTTCAAGAGCTTTTGGAGTGGAGGTCCGCTTCCCGAGGGTGACCGTCACCTGCATCTTTGTCCGTGGTGGATCGTCCGGGACGGCGATCTGGTGATAAGGATTGACGAGCAGTACCTGCCCTGAAGCTCTGTGGGTTCAGACTGGGCGCTCCAGGCTGGCTCTCGGCTGGCAGTGACATTACGGGTTGACAGCTGCGTTCAGGGATGAAAACATGGTGCAGCTGCACTTATAGAGTTGTGCCGCGTGCAGCTGTCATGGGATCTCTGGATTTGGCGTGGCATGCCCGTTCGTACCTCGAGGGTAATGCTTTATCAAGGAGGGGAAGATCGTGAGCCTCAGACGGTTGTCGGTACTGCTTACAGTTTGTCTCGCTGTGTTACTGGTAGGGGTGATGTCGGCCTGTGGTCCGGCCAAGGAGACAACCACTACCAGCGCCGCTCCCGCGTCCTCGACGGAGTCCACTACTCCGCCTTCCTCAGGAGAAACCTCATCAACGGAGACCACGGCTGGCGAGGACCTGGGGTATTTTGAGTTTAACCTCTCAATGCATGATCCCATTACTTCTAACAACGGTCAGTTCTACCAGGCTTGGGCGGACGCTATCGCGCAAGAAACCAACGGACACGTAAAGATCACCATTCACCCCAGCGGAAGTCTTGCTGCGGCGGCTGACGTAGCTGAGATGGTAGAAGCAGGGGCCGTTGACATTGGATGGGTTTTCACTTCGTTTTATCCGGGACAGTTCCCGCTCACCGACGTTACAACTGTTCCGATGATTGGTTTTGGTGATGCTGTAGTCACCACCAAAGTGCTGTGGGATCTATATGACAAGTACGATCAGCTAAAGAAGGAATGGGAGCGCTATAAACTCCTTAATCTGTACGGTAACCCCGGCATGATCTTCTGCAGCGTGGACGCCCCCATCGATTCTCCCGATGATCTCAAGGGACTTGTTATGCGGGCCCCCGCTGGGTTGATCACCGAGCTGCTGAAGAAACTCGGGGCTAGCCCGGTAGTTATGGCTCCCCCGGACATGTACGAAGCTTTGGAAAAGCGGAACATCACTGCCTACGTGTTTGAACCCGCGGGGATCACCAATTTCAAGCTTCAGGACGTCACGAAGTACTTCACCGACATGCCGCTGTACGACGGAGCGTTCGGACTGGTTATGAACTGGGACAAGTGGAATTCCTTGCCGCCCCAGTATCAGCAAATCATCGAGAAGCATTGTTTGCGCGAGGGGTCTCTCGCTGCAGCTCAGAACTTCAGCGAGGCAGCGGCTAAAGCTCGTCAGATCATCGCAGACGCTGGCGGTCAGTGGATTACTGTGACTCCCGAGAACAAGGCGGCTTTCCAAAAAGTCGCTGATGAGGTGGCTGCCACGTGGCCAAGCACAATCAAGCTTGAAGGGTTTGACGCCGCTGCGTACATGCAGGACGCGATTGCGCTTTGCAAGCAGTATAGTGGTCAGTGAGAAGCTGTTTGCATAAGAGTGAAGGCGGATGGGGGCGCGGCAGGAGACCAAAGTCTCCTGCCGCGCCCCCGCTCATTCACAAAGGAGGCGTGTCATCCAGGGCCTCTGCGTGTCCACGAAGGGGCCTTGGAAGAAGCTCGGGTCTCCCTAGAAGGAACTACGTCTGATGTCGGCCACTGTTGTAGGTCTTATAGCAATCATTGTTTTTCTGATCCTGATCTTCTTGGGCATGAACGTGGGCCTGGCCTTGCTGCTTGTAGGCTTTGCTGGGTATGCGTTCATGGTCAATCCGACGGCGGCAATCGGGCTTTTGCGAAAGGTGCCTGCTACGCAGGCCAGCACATACGCGCTGATTGTGATACCGCTTTTCATACTCATGGGCAACTTTGGCTATCACGCAGGTCTCTCTCGTGCGCTTTATAGGGCGGGCTACTCGTGGCTCTCATGGCTGCCCGGGGGCCTTGCGGCTGGCACCGTTGCGGCTTCGGCGGGATTCGGAGCTATCTGTGGCTCATGCGCGGCTACCTGCGCCACGATGGGCACCATTGCTCTTCCCGAGATGCGCAGATACAAGTACGCCGACCGTCTTTCCACCGGGTCCATAGCTATGGGCGGCACTCTGGGGATTTTGATTCCCCCTAGCACGCCGATGATTATCTACTGCATCATGGCCGAGGAGTCGATAGGCAAACAGTTCATAGCCGGAATTCTTCCGGGAATCATGCTAACCATCCTTACCATCATCACCATTGTTCTTATGGTCAGACTGAGGCCCTCTTGGGCTCCGGCTCCAACGACAGCCACGTGGCGCGAACGGCTGTCTTCGCTCAAGGATCTTTGGGGCGTGGTAGTCCTGTTCGGTGCGGTGCTGGGTGGCATGTTTTCCGGGTTCTTCTCTGTCAACCAGTCCGCCGCGGTAGGTGCCTTCCTTGCTCTTGTCCTCATGGCCATAAATCGCAACCTTAACTGGCGGAGTTTCATCACCGCTGTTAAGGACACTGTTACTACGTTTGCCATGACTTTTCTCATAATCATTGGCGCTAGCGTCTTTTCTAACTTTCTAGCCATCACGAAGCTGCCACTTCGTCTAGCAGACGCGCTTCAATCTATGGATGTTTCGTTCGGGGTCGTACTAATTATTATGACCTTGATTTACATAATCCTAGGGATGCTGATGGACGAGCTTCCCATGATCATGCTTACCGTGCCCATTTTCTTGCCTATTGTCGAGAGCTACGGTGTGAACTTTATTTGGTTCGGGATCTATATCATCTTGGTCATGGAGCTTGGCGCCATCGTACCGCCCGTGGGTCTAAATTGCTTCATCATACACGGAGTGGCTAAGGATATTTCGCTGGGCACCATATACAAGGGGGCTCTGCCGTTTGTGGCTACCATCCTCTTGGCCGTGCTGCTTATTTATCTATTTCCTGATGTCGTAATGTTCTTGCCGAATTTGATTGGGTGAGACTATGGAGCGCATCGGAAAGATACTTAGCCGTCTCACTCTCGCCTTGAGCCTGGTCAGCTTCGCGGGGGTCATAGTGCTCATGGTTCTCAACGTGGCTGACGTGGTCATGACCAAGACTGCGGCTTCGCCTATACCCGGCGCCTACGAGATCAGCGAAGTCCTGCTCCTCTGCACTATCATGGCGTCCTTCGCCTATGGGCAGACAAACAAGACGCACATAAACATGACCCTCTTTCTCAAGTACCTGCCAAAGTTTTTGGCTCTCCCAGTGTACGGGGTTATGGGGCTTCTCTCCGGAGGCACAGCCGGAGCTGTAGGCTACGCCGCTGTCCTTCAAGCCAAATCAGCCATACAAAAAGGCGCCCAAACCGGCGTTTTGGCGATACCGCTTTACCCCTTCTACTACGTAGAGGCGGTGGCCATGTTCATATTTGCGCTGGTGTTGCTGTTTGACGCGGTTGTGGCGTTTGCCGCCGTTCGCGACGAGCGGCTAAGGCACATGGTTACCGCCGACTGGAGCTGACTCCGGCGCCCGCGCTTCTGGCCTTTCAGCCTGGCGAGGTGTAGCTTACGGCTTCAGCTTTGGCCTCAGCTTCCCTCCAGAAGGGGAGTCGTCTGCCTATTCTCCAGCCCAGTCCCACCAAGACCCAGGCAGCGACACAAAAGCCCGCGGTGAGACCAAGAGCTCGCCAGCCTGGCATGTCCAAAGCAAGGAAGTCGCGGGTGAAGGGAACGAGAAAAGCAACTGCCAGCAACCCAGCCATAGCCGCGGCTAGAGCAAGCCGCCATCCTCGGAGGGGTCGTTCAATCGCCGCTATCACTCGGATCCCCACTACGAAGAAGATCACAGTCTCCATGGTTTGTGCCTCGGCAAGAGAGGCCCCTACTGCGTGCAGGGCGACGAAGGAGCCAAGCATTACCAGAGCGGCCAGGAGTCCAGTGGGGATAACAAAACGCGCCATGCGGTAGACAAATCCTGGTACGTAACGCCGCGGATTAGGGGCCAGGGCCAAGAAAAACCCGGGGATTCCAATTACCAGACTGTCAATCAGCGTCAAGTGGCGGGGCAAAATGGGGTAAGAAATGCCCAGTATTCCGATGGCTATGGCAAGAGCCGCCGCCCAGACACTCTTGGTAGTAAACATTTTGGAGACACGTTCAATGTTTGCTGTCACGCGCCGTCCCTCGGCCACCACTCCTGGAAGGGTGGCAAAGCGAGAGTCAATGAGGACCAATTGCGATACTGCTTGCGCTGCAGCAGTACCGGTACCCATCGCTATCCCCATGTCGGCCTTCTTTAGGGCAAGCACATCGTTGACTCCGTCACCAGTCATGGCGACCGTATGGCCGCGGCTTTGAAGAGCCTCAATCATTGCCCGTTTTTGCTCGGGATGCACGCGACCGAAGATCGTGAATTTCTCCACTAATTCGGCCAGCCTCGCCGGATCTTGCGGAAGTTCGCGCGCGTCTATGACTCTATCTGCTCCTGGTACCCCAGCTTTGGCTGCAATGGTGGCAACGGTGGCCGGGTTGTCCCCCGAGATAACCTTGATCTCCACCCCCTGCTGGCGAAAGTAGGCGAGAGTCTGCGGAGCATCGGCGCGGACACGCTCGCTAAGGACGACCAAGCCTACTGGGCGAAGATGGGATGGGAGCTTTTCGCCATCCAGAGGGGTAGCGGTGTGGGAAAGAAGCAAGACTCGTAGACCCTGCTCCGAAAGCTCTGCTGCTCGGTCGCGAGCGTGCCGGGCGGCTGGCTCTTGGGACTCCCCAAGGACGATTTCGGGGGCTCCCAACACCCACGATCCCCGATTGGCGATTTGCAGAGCGCTCCATTTACGCGCCGAAGAAAAGGGCACGCTGTCCTCGAGTATCCAGCCAGAGGGAGCAGGCAGCGCTTTCCCAATAGCCTCAAGTGTCGAATTGCGCCCCGAAGCGCTTGCAGCCATGAATCCCAGCACCTGTAGGGCTTCGTCTTGGTTCTCCTGCGTTTGCGCCGAGGTAGCCTCGCGGGAATTCTCTGAGGGAAGGAGCTCGAATCTTTCGAAAGCGGGATGCGGCTCGGTGATGGTGCCAGTCTTGTCGATGCAGAGTACGTCGACCCGAGCAAGACCCTCAACGGCGGGTAGTTCCCGAGTGAGCACCTTGCGGCGGGCAAGGGTGATCGCGGAGACAGCAAACGCAATGCTGGTGAGGAGCACTAGGCCCTGGGGGATCATGGCCACCAGCGCGGCCACAGTATTATTCACGCCGTGCTCCAGCCCTACATCCATCCGTACTTGGGCCCATACAAGCAGTGCGCCTACCGGCAGAATGCCCAATCCGATGACGCGCAGGATTCCGTTGATTCCAGCCATAAGGTCTGAGTGAAGGCGCACGTAACGCTTTCCCTCTCCCATGAGCTTTTGTACATAGGCTTCCTTGCCAACGGCGGTGGCGCGAAAGACACCGCTACCTGCCACCACAAAGCTGCCCGAGAGAAGCTGATCCCCTGGCTCCTTGAGCACAGGAACCGACTCTCCGGTGAGAAGAGACTCATCTACCTCTAGGCTCTGCGATTCCAAGACTTGTCCATCAGCGACGATCTGATCTCCAGCAGAAACGACCAGAATGTCGTCAAGAACTACCTCTCCTACCGGGATCTCGGTCTGCGCGCCGTCGCGTATCACTTTGGCGGCTGGGGCAGTGAGTACAGTCAAGCGGTCAAGGACGATCTTGGCCCGCAGCTCTTGCACTATGCCAATCAGGGAATTGATCACGATGATCGAGCCGAACAGGCCGTCCTTCCAGGAGCCGAACACCATCACGGCGACAAACAGGACACCGAGGATGAGGTTAAACCAGGTAAAGACGTTGTCCCGAATGATGTCCCAAGTGGTGCGGCCGCCAGGACGCGGGGCGACGTTCACCTGCCCAGCCCTAACTCGCGCAATGACTTCCGCCGAGCTTAGTCCAGTCTTCCAGTTGCGTTCAGTCATGACCTAGGAGGGCTGTCGGATCTTTGCTGGCCGGTTTTGCTTGCAAGTATGGCCTTGACCTGGTCCGTGTCCTCGGGTGTGATTACCGGCCGAATGAACTTGCCCACGTCTAGCACGAGGGCGCGCGTCTTGTGGGGGCGTTTTGGATCAAGATGAAAATAGTGTCTAAAGTCACTTGAGCCCCAAATTCGCCACTGCCCTGTCGCCGGACCGATGGTGACTTCGCTTACACTCTTGATGCGGTGGTACGGAATCGTCTTCTTGTTTCCGAACGGAAAGTAATAGCCATCTATGATGAGCCTCTCTTCCGTGCACTCAATCCACCGGTCTTTGTACAGGACCAGAGGCTGGGTCGAGGGGGGCGAGTCGTTGCCTTTGAGCCCATCAGGATTGGCCTTTACGCGTGAAGCGGCAACGCCCAATACACACATCGCGGCAAATAAAGTGAAGCTTATCCGCGCGCTGGTGAGCAGGTTAGGATAGTCAGCCGGGCCGATAGCGTGACGGCCGACCACCACAGCAAGCACCAGTGTGGCAAGACCAATGCTCATGGTTTGGCCAGTTACTCGCATGGTGGCAAGCGTTGCCGACGCCAGCCCAACATAGCGCTTTTCGACGCTGCTCATGATGGCGTTGGTAATCGGAGAAGCAAAGAAGGCATAGCCCAACCCCAAGATGCAAAGAGTGGTGATGATGTACCAATAAGGCGTATTTGCGCTGAGGAATGCGAAGGCGATGAGACCTATCGTACACAGCGTCATCCCCCCGGTAGCTACGAGCCGGGGCTGGACTCGGTCGGTCAGGCGCCCCGCCGCTGGAGAGAAGGCTGCCTGAATAGCGGTGCCTGTCACCAACACCAACCCGGCTGTCTGTGGGTCTAGGCTCCGGTTGTACTGAAGGTAAAGGCTCATGAGAAAAGTCATGGCGGCAGTGGACGCGTAGTTGATCAAGGAGGCGAGGTTCGAAAAAAGAAAAACCGGATTTCGCCTAAGTAGCGAAACGTTAAGCACCGGATCAGCAGCATGGCTTTCCCACCAGAGGAAGAGAGCAATTCCCACAACGCCAGCTGCAATGAGGATTCCGCCGGTAAGCCCGGGCAAGTAGGAAAACCCCAGGAGCAAGGCCGAAAGAGCCACGGCCCAGACTGCCGAGCCAAACACGTCAAAGGCTCCGCGGCGAGGTTCCTTCCACTCAACCCCTCGCAGCCAGATGATGGGAACCAGACAGTTTGCAAGGCTTAGAATCCCAGAAACCCAGAATAAGCCTCGCCAGCCTAAGTGGTGAGATATGACTCCGCCCAGCACAGGCCCTAGAGTAAGCCCTATGTAGACCCCGGCAACCTGAATTCCGAGTGCCCGCCCCCGCTTTTCTTGGGGGAAAGCCAGTGTCACCATGGCGGTGTTGGTGGCAAAGATCAGGGCGGATGCCAAACCTTGAAGAACACGGATAACAAGCAGAGTTCCTTCAGATGGGGCGAACGCTCCCGCGAAAGTGACTATCGTAAATAGCACAACTCCAATGAGGAACAGGCGCTTGCGCCCGTACAAATCACCCAACCTGCCCATCGGCATAAGGATTGCTCCGGTCGCCAGGATGAAAGAAAGCCCCATCCAGCCAAGGACAACCGCGGACACGTTAAACTCTGTCTGAATGAGCGGAAGAGCAATATTGATGGAGGACATCATGAAGGTGCTCACGAATCCTGCAAAGGCAGTTGAAATGAGCACCGCTTTTTGCCGAGATTGTTCCATGGACTAATAGGCTAGCACAGGCGAGAAAGAGAGGGCTTTCCTGTATACTCTGCCTTCCCGAACCGATATTGGGAGCGTAGCTGATGAGGACTGATCTTGTAAGTCCGTCGTCGGCGCATCTGCAGTACGCCATACGGGACATCGTCAAATTCGGCGAGCTAGTGCGCCGGCACGGAGTAGAAGTTACTTGGGAAAACATCGGGGATCCCATCGCCAAGGGGGAGAAGGTAGCCCCTTGGATACGGGAGATCCTCCACCAAGTCATCGAGATGGATGACTCCTGGGGGTACTGTCCAACTGAAGGATTCTTGGAAGCCCGGGAGGCTCTTGCTGCACATGTGAATGCCCGAGGCGGCGCGCAAGTCGCCGCTTCTGACATCATATTCTTCAATGGAGTGGCCGACGCGGTAGCTAAGGTGTACGGCTTTCTCAGCCCTCACGCCCGAGTGATTGGTCCGTCACCGGCGTACAGCACTCACTCTTCCGCCGAGTCGGCTCACTGCGCTTTGCCGCATCTTACCTATGATCTAGATCCCGATAACGGGTGGCTTCCGGATCTAGAAGATCTGCAGCGCAAGGTGGAGAAGAATCCTTCGATCGCGGGCATTCTCATCATCAATCCGAACAACCCAACCGGGGCTGTGTATCCCGTGGAGGTCCTTGAGCGGATAGTAGACCTGGCGCGCAAGTACAACCTTTTCTTGGTGGCCGATGAAATCTACATCCACATGGTTTATCCGGGGGCGGAGACCGTGCACCTTTCCCAGGTGGCCACTGACGTGCCAGCCATAGTTATGCGCGGCATCTCCAAGGAGCTTCCCTGGCCGGGGGCGCGGTGCGGATGGATAGAGGTGCTCAACCGCTCGAGGGACCAGAATTTCTCGGCCTACGTTGACTCCATCGTGGCTGCCAAGCGGCTTGAGGTCTGCTCCACCAGCGGGCCCCAATTAGTGGTACCGCGGGTGTTTGAAGATCCTCGTTATCCGGAGCACCTGGCCGCCCGGGCGCGTATGTACGCGAGCCGTGCCCGAGAGGCGTATGAGGCTCTCAAGGATGTTCCAGGGATCAAAGTGCATCAGGCGCAGGGGGCCTTCTACATGACCGTCCTATTTGAGCACGGGTCGCTCAACCACGACAACAGCTTGCCTATAGAGAACCCTGCACTTAGAGAGATAGTGCAGCAGCAGTGCAAGAACGCTGCTCCGGATGCCCGGTTTGTGTACCAGCTGCTGGCCTCAACCGGCATCTGCGTAGTCCCACTTACCGGCTTCTACACGCAGCATCTGGGATTCCGCTTTACTCTGCTTGAGACCGACGACGCCAAGAGGGCCTGGATCTTCAGCACCCTGGCAGAGGCTTTGCGCCGCTATCTCGAGGGTGGCAAAAAGCACCATGCCCCAGTAACTGGTGCGAGCGGTGCGAGAAAAGTCCGAGCTCTTTAGCGCAGCAGAGTTCCGCGCGGGCCAGGCGGCGTTTTCTCACCCTTGCTCGGAGTTCATGTGGGCAAGCTTAGCCTGAAGAGCCGAGATCTGCCGGCCTACCACATAGCCTACGCCCTTTAGGACTCGGTAGCCTATGTGGTTGTTTATCTCGAAGATCTCTCGCAGTCTGTTGCCGTTGATTACAATCAGATCGCATTTCTCCTTGGTGACGGTGCTGGCAGTGAAAATATAGGGTCCCGTGAGGGTGGACCAGCCGATGATCTGACCGGGGCCGAGCTCATCTACAGCGATGTCGCGACCGTCAGGGCCCGTCGCAAGCACCGTGACTGTCCCGCTTCTAATGAGATACAACGTATTAGCGGGCGCTCCAGTACGGGTGAGGTAGGCGCCTTGGCCCAATTCCTCCTTGCGCGCGACCTTGGCAACAATTTCAAGTTCTCTGTCGTTGAGTTCCTGGAAAAGCTTGAACTCGCGTAGTTCGTCTGGGTGCGGGAGCATCTATCCCCCTTCACTTGCTGGTGGCCTGCTTTTACTTGTGACCTGATTCTGCTGGCATTCCGGTGCTGCCATGGAGTGAATGGTTGGTTCTATAGTCTCCACCCCGGAAGGGGGGTTGTCAATCGGTAGCGCGCGCTATTCACTCGGTGGCATGCGCTATTCTGGAGATCTCGATGATGAGAAGTAGATTGAACATACTGCGTCACTCGCTGCGCGCTAGCCGAGCTCGGGGGGTCCTGCTTAGCGTCGCTGCGTACGTCGTAGCTGTTGGAGTAGCTGCATTGGCCATCACGGTCTCCGGGCTCCAGCACCCACTAGCAGTCCTGGGCTTGGGGACTCTTGTTGCGACCTGTGTGGTCTTCGCGGTGTCGGTACTTGTGGACAATTCCAGTGTGTACGATCCTTACTGGAGTCTGCAGCCCCTAGCTTTCCTGGCCTACTATCTGGGACGAGCGGGGAGCAAGCCTGGCGTCCCGCAAGTTGTAGTATCCGTACTGGTGTTCTTGTACGCGCTTAGGTTGACCAGCAATTTTTACCGAGACTGGCCGGGGCTGAGTAAAGAAGACTTTCGATACGTCGCGTTTAGGCGGCGCGCCCGCCGCGCTTATTGGGCGGTCAGCTTCTTCGGGATTCATCTGTTTCCTACGATTGCGGTCTACCTGGGTTGCCTTCCTCTGTACGCAATTTTCGCGGCCGGGCGCGCCAGACTTGGCTGGCTGCACATTGTTGGAGCGCTAGTGTTAGCGGCGGCCATAATCCTTGCGTTTGTGGCCGACGAGCAGCTGCGGACGTTTCGCAAGAGCAATGCCAACCGGGGGAAAGTCATGCAGCAGGGAATTTGGCGGTATAGCCGCCATCCGAATTACTTGGGAGAAATTCTGACTTGGTGGGGGCTCTGGCTGTTTGCTCTGGGCACGGGGCTTGAGTGGTGGTGGACTATTTGTGGGGCTGCGGTGATCACCCTGCTGTTTGTCAGCGTCAGCATTCCCATGATGGAGCAGCGTCTATTGCTTACTCGTGACGGTTACGCGGCATACCAGAGAGTTACCCCGGTCTTGTTTCCGCGGCTTCTCATTCTACGAGCAAGGGAGGCTTCTACTGGGACACAGGCGCCTCACCCAAGCGCTGATCCGCAAGCTCAGGCTGCTTCTTCTGAGAGTAGTGAATGAGGAGAGAAAGAAGAGCGTAAGCGAGAGCTGGCACGGCAACAGCGGCTAGAGCCGTCTTGAATCCTGTGGCGTCTGCCAGGGGACCCATGATGTAGGGGAAGGTGATACTTCCTAGCCCACCGGAAAGAACGAAGAGCGACGAAGCCACGCTAGCCTGCCAACCAGGAAAGCGCCCAGAGAAGCTGCCGATTAGCCCATAGGAAGCAGATGCGCCCAATCCGGCACCTACTGTAAGCGCCAGAGAGCCAACGTGAGAAGGAACTACTGCTACCAAGACCGTGAACACAGCCATGGTCAGGGCGCAGATCAGGATAAGGCGAGAAGGAGCAAATCTTTGGCTAAGCGGCATCATAATCAGCCGTCCCACAATCAACCCGATCCAAAACAGAGTAACCGAAAAACCTGCAGCGGTTTCGCTTGCGCCAAAGACCTCGATCTGGAACTTGGGGAGCCAAACATTCAGAGTCATTTCGGCTCCAACGTAGGTGAAACCCGCTCCGACCATTCCCAAGAGCAGTCCCGGATTGTACCTGATCACCTCCACAAGATGCCGGCCACGCACATTTTGGCGCCCGGTGATGTCCAAGAGCGGCAAAAAGGCACAAGCTAGAGCGACCGACAGCGAAAGCACTCCCTCTACGACAAGGACCATCCGCCAGCTTGCTCCTTGGTCCAGTGCCGCCCCGACAATTAACGGGACTGCCATCATTGCTAGGGCAAAAAACATAATCATTTTGAGGGCGGCAGTGGCAGCGTTTCTTCTCATGTGAGCCGCCTGCCACATCCAGCAGGTACCGTTCATTAACGCTCCGCTAAAGCCGATCACCAGGTAGATGACAAAGAGCGACCAAAGGTCGAAGGCTCCCAGCCCCGCCCCCGCTAGACTCACACCTTGTAGAGCTGTTCCGCCCACCAGAATAGTCTTGGCCGATACACGGGCAAGGACGGTGTTAAGAATCACTATGCCGGAGACATTGCCAACAAACAGCCCGGCGCTGACCAGACCTCCCCGGTCCAGCGGCACACCCAGGTCGGTCATCATGGCGTGGAGAAGCGCCCCTACGGACACGATGGCCATGGCGCATAGAAACTGGACCGGGTAGATGGGAATCCGGTACCTTAGCCCAGGATTGGCGGGTTGCGCAATGCTGTTCATTTGTCATCAAAATGACACGCCGAAAGCAAAAATGCTACCGTTTGGGGCGGTGACGGGCGCTGATTGCGGGCGCTGATTACGTATAAGAGCACGGAGTAAAACGCAGATAGCCCTATGGAGACTTTTGCTGCTGCAAGTCCTGTACTGCAGGCTCTCTTGGCCGGAGTCTTTACGTGGCTTATGACTGCGGCGGGCGCAGCGCTTGTGTTCGGTCTTAAGTCCATGAGGCGGGGACTCTCGGACCTCATGCTGGGATTTGCTGCTGGCGTCATGATTGCCGCCAGTGTGTGGTCGCTCTTAATCCCGGCCATGGAGATGGAAGCTAGAGCGGGACGACCCGAATGGGTAGCAGCCTTGGTGGGCTTTATTTGTGGCGGCGCCTTTTTGTTCGTCTTGGACCGAATTCTTCCTCATCTTCATCCGGGACTCTCCGCGGAAGGCGTAGAAGGGGTGGCCACCTCCTGGAGTCGAGCCACTCTTCTTCTGGCGGCCATTACTCTTCACAACATTCCGGAGGGGCTGGCTGTCGGTGTCGCCTTTGGGGCCGCTGCTGAGGGTGAAGTCACAAGTGTGGCTGCCGCCGCTACTCTTGCCCTGGGAATTGGCATACAGAACCTCCCCGAAGGAGCGGCTGTGTCTTTGCCACTTCGCGGAGCCGGCCTTTCTAGGAGGCGCAGTTTCTTCTACGGACAGCTCTCTGCGGTGGTTGAGCCCATGGCAGCAGTGCTGGGAGCTGCCCTGGTGGTTGTAGCTGCTCCTGTGCTTCCCTACATGCTAGCTTTTGCCGCAGGCGCGATGATCTACGTTGTGGTGGAGGAGGTAATTCCCGAATCCCAGCGAGGGGCAAACACGGATCTTGCCACCGGAGGAGCGATGGCTGGGTTCATAGTCATGATGTTGCTAGACGTGATTCTGGGTTGAGTTTCTGGGTTGATTCCGACGCAAACTTAGCGGGTGCCATGACGACTTCGTCGGTGCTGTGATGAGGAGGACCAAGCGTGCACGAGTGGATAGACATAGCCATCGTTGGAGGAGGACCGGCCGGTCTTACCGCTGCTCTGTATGGCGCGCGGGCGCGGGCCAAGACCGTTGTATTTGAGGCTGGGCTTCCCGGAGGTCAAATTGCCTCAGCGTCTTGGGTGGAGAATTACCCAGGTTTTCCTGAGGGCATCTCGGGACAAGAGCTAGGCGAGCTCATGTCTAAGCAAGCCGAGAAGGCAGGGGCAGAAATCCGAACCCTTGCTCCTGTAGAGAGCATCCAACCTCACGAAAACGGGTTTGTGCTGCGGGTGGAGAACAAAGAGCACTATGCTCGCACTGTCATTTTGGCGACTGGGGCAGTGCCACGGCGCTTGGGAGTCCCAGGCGAGGCCGAACTTGCCGGCAGAGGGGTCTCTTGGTGCGCTACTTGCGACGGACCTCTTTTTAGGGACAAGGTCGTTGCTGTAGTAGGAGGAGGAGACTCGGCTACACAGGAAGCTCTCTACTTGGCCAAGATCGCCCGTGAGGTGCACTTGATTCACCGCCGTGACCAACTGCGAGCCACGCCTGTTCTGTCTGAGCAATGTTTTGCCCATCCGACGATCACAATGCACTTGTCGTACGTAGTAGAGGAGATCGTAGGCCAAGAGGGACGCGTCACTGGGGTAAGACTGCGGTCGCGAAAGGATGGGAGCGAGCTCTTGCTGCCCGTTGACGGGGTTTTTGAATTTGTGGGCACAGATCCACAGAGCGCTCTGGTGGCCGATCTCTGCGAACGCGACGAGAACGGTTTTGTCAAGGTCGATCGTGAGGGGCGCACTTCTCGGCCTGGACTCTACGCGGCGGGGGATGTTGCTGACGGCACTTTGAAGCAGGTTGTCACGGCCTGTGGGCAAGGAGCGCAGGCTGCTCAGCACGCGGCCAATTATGCTGCTGGCACCTTAACCTAGACCTAAATCACCCGGCCAGCGCCAGCCAGGCTAAAGATACCCCGATCCGTTGCCGCCAGACAGGGAATCGGCTCTCTCATCGCGGCTGGAGGAAGCCTCACTTTGAGCCCTAAAGCTGAGGAACCTATGTCTAGCAGCCACCCAGTACCAAGGAATGACACACAGCGGGCTTACAATGGCAATTGCCCCAAAGATGTGCGTAAAAATTCCCCAGCCCATCAGGCTCTCACCTCCCCCGAGACTTCCTGCTCATGTGTTTTCTTGCCCAGTAGGTTGCTCACAACATAAATCACAAACACAAGCGGCACAATCATTATGATGCCGTACTCCTGCCATAGCTCAACATTTCCCACCTTAATGATCTGTGTGCCTATCTCCTCGTCGTTGTACCCGAAAATAAGAGTCGCTGCGTACCACAAGATTGAGAGTCCGAGCCCCAAGACCGTAGCCAAGGTACCGGAAATCTTCTTGGGTGGCCGCCGCGAGAACGTGCCGAAGTATACAGGAATGAGCGAAGTGCATATCATCACGGTTGCCTGGAAGACCCACACACCCATGATCTTGTCAAATACCAGGGAAAGGCCTATAGACAGCGCGGCAGAGATGAGAATGCCGTTCTTAGTCCACCGCTCCTTTTGCTTGTCTGTGGCCTGCGGCCGCCAAACTTTTTGCAGGTCGTATCCGATCACCCCTCCTGATATTAGGAAGTAAGAGTCGGCCGTTGACATGGCTGCAGCTAGAGCGCCGGCGAAACCTAATCCGACCAGTCCGACGGGCAAGAACGTGCCCAAGACCGCGTATGGGACTTCATTCGGCGCTACTTCAGGAATGAGGCCCAGGCCAACGGCAGCTGCACCCAACAGCCCCAAGAAAGCGGCCGCCCAGTCAAAAGAGATCCACATGGGGACACCCGAGGCCAAAGCAACTTTGATGTCTCTCGGGGTGGCCGAAGCAAAGATCCTTTGGAAAAAGGCTGGCTCAGCAAGCACCACCAAGGCGGTAAGGGAGTAAGAGATCAAGGTCCAGGTTGTGAGGTAGCCAGCTCCCGGGCTGAAGTAATGGCCTACGTCCTCCTCGCCCGTGAACGCTTTTAGTCCCTGCACCAGACCGTCGAATCCCCCCAGGGCGTGCCAAGCAAGAATAACTCCGACTCCCACTGTGATCATCATCACGCAAAACTGCACAAAATCGGTCATGATATCGGCCCAAAGGCCGCCATAGTACGTGTATATGAGGGCTATACCTGCTCCAATTAGCACGCCAACCCAAAGGGGCCAGCCTGTGATTAGGCGTATCAAGAAGCCTATGCCCATCATCTCCATGCTGTTAGTTGAGTAGACAAAGGCTGCAACCGAAGAAGCCACTCCTGCTACCTTCCCGTACCGGGCAAACACGATGTCCTGCATGGTGCTCCCATGTGGCCAGCGAGCCTTAAATTTGGGCGAAAGGAGGGCAAGAATGACGTAGAAAACGGCGTATGGAAGAGCGTAGGCAAAGAAGGCCGAAACTCCCTCAAAGTAGCCTACCTCCGCGGTGCCGAGCAACGTGTCAAGACCGTAAAAGGTGGAGACAAGGGTGCCAACTAGAAGGGGGGCCGGCACATTGCGCCCTGCCATAAAGTAGTCGTCAAACGTCTGCTTTCGGCGGGAAAAGTAGAAGCCGAGCCAAAGAAGTCCGCCGATATAGGCGGCTATTACGATCCAGTCGACCCAGTGAAGCTTTATTATCGCTTCGCCGGCCTCGTTCATGCCTCCTTCCTCCTTTCCCGGACCGATGTGCTTGAGACAAGTCCTAGGTAAAAAGCAACAATGATCTCCTGCCCCACATAACAGTGTGTGGGAACTGACAAACGGCTTAAGGTAAGACGGTGCGCGGCCGGATCGCCCGGCGGGCAGAGCTGCGGGGTTTTCACCTTAGTTCTGTCCGCACGGAACTAGAGGGTCACATCAACCCCGCGGGAGGCCAAGTACTCCTTGACCTGCCGCACCGTAAGAGTTCGAAAATGGAAAACCGAGGCAGCAAGAAGAGCTGCCGCTTTTCCCTCCGTCACGCCTTCATAGAAGTGCTCCAGGGTTCCCGCACCTCCAGAGGCAATCACTGGAATCTTTACTGCTTCGGCAATGCCTCGAGTAAAAGGTATGTCGTAGCCAGCGAGTGTGCCGTCGCCTTCCATGCTGGTGGGAAGGAGTTCGCCTGCTCCAAGAGCCTCGCACTGCCGCGCCCACTCAACGGAGTCAAGTCCGGTGGGTTTCTGGCCGCCGGACACCATTACCTCGTAGCCTGAGGGCAAGCGGGGATTTCGGCGGCCGTCGATGGCGACTATTATGCGCTCACTGCCAAAATGTTCTGCTGCCTCAGTAATGAGTTCCGGTCGAGCCACTGCTGCGGAGTTTATGGAAACTGCCGCCACCCCAATTTCAAACAGGGCTTCCATGTCACTAAGGCTGCTAATGCCCCCGCCCACCACCAACGGGATGCTGATTGCCTCCGCTACCTCGCGTGCCCACTCTATCCGAGTCTTGCGATTCTCTACGGTAGCGGCGATGTCTAACATGGCAAGCCGGTCTGCCCCCTCCTGCTCGTAGAAGACCGCGTTTTCTACGGGGTCCCCTGCATCGCGCAGGTTTACAAAGTGCACGCCCTTCACCACCCGGCCGTCCTTCATGTCTAGACAGGGGATGATGTGAACTGCCATCTTTAGCCTACCTCCCAGCTTTTCCCCGCCGGTTCGGTTGTCGTCACCGGCCTAAACCCAGTAACAACGCAGGAGCCCAGCCTTTTTGCCAGCGATCAAGTAGCGCGCGGATGCTTGGCCTATCCACTGATTGGGCAGCGATCAGGCGTGCATACCCTAGGCTGCGGCCCGCGCAAGTGTACTCTATGACGCCCAAATCGTCTCCTGCGTGTACGAGACGCGGGAGGGGATTGTTGAGCTTGATGCTGCCCACAGCTGTCTCGTCTTTGTGGAGGCGCGTGACTAGAGGCCTATCAGTAACCAGGCGCACCGAGCGTCCCAAGAGGTCTCCGATGTCAAGCTCGGCCACTGGTTGACCCAAGTCACAAAGTAGGGTTCTCGGATAAAGACTTAGTCCGTATTCGAGCAGGGCCCGGGCTTCTTTCCAACGGATCTCTTCCGTTTGCGCTCCAAGAATCACACCGATCAGGGATACTCCCTCGTAGGTGGCTGACAGCACCACGCAGTACTTAGCATAGGGAGTAGACCCTGTTTTTACGCCATTCACCCAGGCTAGCTCATGAAGGAGTACATTGTGATTGTGGAACTCCCTCTTCGTGCCGTCCGGAAGAGGAGGCAGGGCAAAGTCGCGGGTGCTTACGATGCTGCGAAAGACGCGGTTCTGGAGGGCGTAGCGGGTAAGCGTAGCCAGATCTTTAGCCGAGGAGAAGTGTTTGGGGCTGTTCACTCCCGTGGGGTTGGTGAAGTGTGTATTCTTGAGTCCGAGCTTCTCAGCCTTTGCGTTCATCAAGTCAACAAATTTCTCCACTTTGCCCGAAGTTGCCTCGGCCAGAGCGATCGCGGCGTCGTTACCGCTTACTACCAATAAGGCGTAAAGAAGCTGGGCCGCTGTGAAGATCTCACCCTCCTGCAGTGAGGCCCGAGAGCCGATCGCATTTGCCGCTCGCGCAGAGATCTTTATCCGCTTATCCAGAGGCAGATTCTCTAGAGCCACCATAGCGGTCATGATCTTGGTGGTAGAGGCTACAGGGAGACGTGCGTTTGCGTTGCGGGAGTAAAGGATTTTGCCAGTTTCGGCGTCCATGAGGATGGCAGCGGTGGACGAGATGGAAGGCGGTTTTACGGCGGGAGACGAAAGCTTGGGTTGCACAACAAGATTCTGGGTGAGTAAAGCGCCGCTCTGGGCGAGTGCGGTGGGGGCAAGGAACGTCGCCAAGTGAGTGAACAGTACTACGGCAGACAGGATGAGAGCTCCAAATGCCGCGGGGACTGGCAGGAGGCGAAGGGCAGGACTGCGCGGACCGGGTTGCCAAAGGTGTGGGCGCGCTGCCAGGGCTCGGGTTCTACACGCTTGCCCTGGCAGCGCGCCCAGCCCCTTCCAAGTCCTAATACCGCGCGTGTGAGCCGTCGCAGTACGGCGGATTCTTAGTAAGACCGCAGTTGCAAAGCACCTTGGTAGAAGCAATGTCGACCTCAAAAGCAAGCGGCTCAATTCCACTGCCTACGTGCGCCCCAGAGCAAAATGGTGGCGTGGTGGTTTTACCGCAACGGCACCAGTAGTAAGTGCCTTTGTCAAGTCTCTTGGTCAGTGGCATGTAGGCGGGATCAGCGTTATCAAATCTCATGCTTACCCTTTCACTCAAGGTTTCTTTGCTTTGAGTCCTAGTATGCTTCAACCCACAGCTCGTAGTAAGCCTGAGGATGCTTGCAAGCCGGGCAAATCTCTGGCGCTGTCGGCCCCTCGTGAATGTAACCACAGTTACGGCAGTGCCATTTCACGGGGGTTTCCCTGGCAAATACCCGACCGTTCTTGACGTTATCAAGCAGCTTACGATAGCGAATCTCGTGCTGCTCCTCTACCTCGGCAATCTCGGTGAAGGACTCAGCAATGTCGTCAAAGCCTTCTTCCTTGGCCACCTGGGCGAAATTGGCGTAAAGAACAGCCCACTCCTCGTGCTCGCCTTCGGCGGCGGCAAGGAGATTCTCGGCGGTGGTTCCGATCTTGCCGGCTGGGTAGGTAGCTGTTATTTCTACCGGGCCTCCCTCAAGATATTTGAAGAAGACTTCGGCGTGTTCCTTCTCGTTATCAGCTGTTTCTAGGAAAATGGCTGCTATTTGTTCAAAGCCTTCGTCTTTTGCCACCGAAGCAAAATAGGTGTAGCGGTTCCGAGCCTGTCCTTCGCCTGCAAACGCCTTGAGCAGGTTTTGCTCGGTGCGGGTGCCCTTGACGCTTTTCATGTGTCCTCCTTCGGCTTCATCTGTTGTCCGTTTCCCGGAAACAAGTGACCGCGCCTACGTTTATAGCAGCTACGCAGCGATTGCAATGGTCGCAATCTGATTCTTGAATTTCTCCCCGCGCAAGTTTAAGTACAAACTCCGGGTCGCGGATAGTGGCCCTTCCCACTTCGACAAAGGCAAATCCCTCGGCAATTAGCGATTCCATTTGATTCCGGCTGAGCACACCGCCTACATAACCCACCGGGATGTTGACAGCGTCCCTGATCCGCCTCGCCTCCTCCAACAGGAACAAAGGTCTAAACGGATATTGCTTTACGGCCATCCGGCCGAACATGGCCAGTCCCAGCTTCTTCAGTATTCCTTTCTCGAGTTGCAACATCTGCCGCAGCGGGCGCTTGCCGCGCAGCATGAAAAGCGGCGTTCTAGAGGTGAAGCCGCACGAAGGTACAAGGGCGCTTGCACCTGCGCTGGCGAGCATCTGAGCGGCGACCACTGCCTCGTCGGCGTCAAGGCCGCCCCGCATTCCATCGAGAACGTTCATTTTTACTAAGATCGGATAGCCGGGACCAACTTCGGAACGAACCTCGCGTATGACTTCACACGTAAAACGCATTCTGTTTGCTAGGGTCCCTCCGTATTCATCTCGACGCCGGTTTGTCCAGGGAGAGGCAAATTGGCTAAGCAGGTACCCATGCCCGGCATGGATTTCTATAGCGTCAAAACCAGCCTCACGAGCAAGACTGGCAGCACGGACGAAGTCGTTGATCTTCTTGCGGATATCGGCATGGGTCATCTCCGAAGAACGGGACAACCGATAAAGACAGAATTTAGCCGAAGGTCCTAGCGGTCGGCGGCCGATGACCGGGGGGGCAGAAAAATAGCCGCAGTGGCCCAATTGAATGCAGGCTGCCGCGCCTTCTTCGTGGACTGCGGCTACCAGGCGGCGGAGGTCACCGACAATCTCCGGGCGCATCCACAGTTCATGGCCAAACGCTCGTCCGTCAGAGCTAACCGCGCAGTACGAAAGGGTGGTCATAGCTACGCCACCCGCGGCTACTCTGCGGTGGTGTTCGATCAAATCCGAAGTCACCATGCCGCCCTGGCTCATTCCTTCAAAGCAGCCAGCGCGGATGATGCGGTTACGGAGGACCAGCCCATCGAGGGCAAAAGGCCTAAAAAGCGGCGAACTGTCGCTAGGCTCATCCATACAGCTACCATAATAGCCGACTTTGGCCTGCTGACGCGTGTCCTGGTGAGTGCGAACCAGTGTCGCGCGGCTACGGTACTTCAACGCAGGCGCAGCCACGTTCTAGCTTGCCAGTGTGCGGGTATCCTAAGGTGTTGTGAGGTTGCCCGAGCTTGTACTTGCTTGTCGGGTGGCCGGACATGGAGCCTAGCGGAAGGTGGGGACAATGACACGGCCCAACGTAGAGGTCTGGCTTGAGGAAATAAAGGGTTCGGCGGAAGCTACACGCATTGGCATGTGCCTTATTCACAACGGTGTGGTCAGGGGGACAACCCGCGACGGGAAGCCGGTATCAGGTATGGAACTTACCTATGATGGCGATCGTCTACAGGAAGTGATAGACGAAGCTCGCAGCAAACCAGGGGTGATAGCGGTGAAAGCCTGGGTGAACGAAGGTCGTCTGAACGTTGGGGATGACATCATGTACGTGCTTGTAGCCGCTGACATCCGTGAGCATGCCTTTGGGGCTCTGCAAGAGCTAGTGCAGCGTATCAAGACCGAAGTGGTGCGCGAGAATGAGATTTTCGAGAGCAATTAGATTTCCGAGGGCAATTAGAAAACGCACTGCCACGTCCAAGGTTTTAACGACTGGCTTGGTGATCATTACCGGTTTCGCAGCGGCCGTTGGCCTGTCCTGGGTCGGCGGCGGAGCTCAGGGTGCGTCCGCAAGTCTGCCCACCAACGTGGAACTCCGCGCGGTTGATGTCACTGGTGCCACTGAGGGATGGGCAGCGGGAGTACTCACCCGTAAGACCGGAGAGCAAGAAGAGCGCACTGCCTTTCTTGCCTACACAAAGTCGGGGGGCGCTGACTGGGAGATAGTGTACGGTGCTGTCAGTGATCAAGGTAAGAAGGACGAATGGGTGGGGCGTGCCGTCAACGCTCTTGACTTTGTGGATGAAAGTCATGGTTGGGCCGTGCTCGACGATGGAACAATTCTTGCCACGGCTGACGGGGGCAAGAATTGGGTGTTGGCTTCAGAGGGGTCGTTTGAATTTAGAGACAACAATTTTAGTTACTCTGCGATTTCCATGGCCGACCGCCAGCATGGCTGCGCAGTGGGAAGCTGGGTAGGATTCATAGGTAAGGTCTATCCAAGAGTAGCTTTTACCACTGACGGGGAAAATTGGGCGTCCCTTGAACTCAAAGGTTTTCCGGGGTATGCCCTCTCTAGTGTTCACATGGTAAGCGCCACCGAGGCCTGGGCGCTAGGAACGGCGGTTGACGAGAGCGGGGTTTCCCTGCTTCTGCACACAAGCGACGGGGGCGCCACCTGGGAGGATCGCAGTCGTGTGCTGCCGGAGGAAGCAACAGGGCTCACAGCCATTTGGTTTGCTGATGGCCAGCATGGTTGGATTGTGGGCAGACAAGGCAAGGTGTTTGTGACGGCGGACGGCGGAGCGAGCTGGTGGCGTCAAAACACGGGCGTGGCGGCTGATCTCTTGGCGGTAAGGTTTAACGACCGGTGGGTTGGCTGGGTAGTTGGTGACAAGGGTGCCCTGCTGGGAACCACAGATGGAGGTAGGTCGTGGACCCGCATCTCTGGCGGGCCGCCAGCGTGTCTTAGAGCTGTCGGAGTCGGGTACGGGCGAGTTTGGGTAGTCGGAGATCAGGCCGCAGTGTGGACCGGAGAAATTCCTGACGGCGCTGTCGGTCAGGACGGAGCGAAAGCGCAGACATTTTTCAATGACATCTCTGGCAATTCTTACGCGACAGCCATTGAGAGCTTGGCGCTTGCCTGTGTGGTAGATGGATTTAAGGACGGCACCTATCGTCCAGATGAGCCGGCCAAGCGCGCCCAGGTGGCAAAGATGACCGCCCGGCTTTTAGGCTTGGCAGCCTCCTGCGGAACGTCGGTCAGCTTTGCCGACCTGGGCGCGCCGGATTCCAACGGCTATCCGCATGACTACGTGCAAGCGTTGTATTGCCTTGGAGCTCTGGACAAGCTGGGTGCTACGGGCGGCTCGTTTGGGCCGTGGGAGCCGGTAAGACGCGACCAAGCGATTGCGACGGTGATTGCTGCGGCAGCCAAGGTATACCCGCAGGCCAAAGAGCATAACGGGCTTATAGAGGCCGATCTGGCTGCGGGCATACAGGGCGCCGATTCCAGTTGGGACGTGAGCTTGCCGATTACCCGGGCGGAGCTTGCCCAGGTGCTCTACAACCTGAAACTGGTGCTTGATTCGTTGCCCTAGCGCTTCCGGCGCAGCTTTCTCCCGCTAGGCGGGGGCCTCCTCACAGGAGCTTAAGGGCCTCGTCACAGCAGTGCCAGAGCTTGCTCAAGGTCAGCAATGAGATCCTCTGCGTCCTCCAGACCTACCGAAAGGCGAAAGACACCATCTCCTGCAAAGGAGCGGTACGACATCTCCTGTTCTGGGGTCAGATGGAAGGAGGAGCGCAGCAAGTCGGCCGTTCCCAGGTAGCAAATTAAGCTGCGGTTGTGGCCTAGTGAGACTGCGTAGTGAATCACTCTGAGGCGCTTGGCCAAAACCTCAGCTGCTTTGGGGCCATCGCTCACCTGGAACGTAAGCATGCCCGAGAAATTCCTCATTTGCCGTGCAGCAAGCTCATATTGAGGATGTGAGGGCAAGCCAGGATATATCACCCGGACAACCTTGGGATGGCTTTCGAGGTATTTGGCCACAGTCAAAGCATTCTCCTGATGCACTGCCATACGGATGGGAAGGGTAGTCGCTCCGCGCAAAATCAGCCAGGCGTTAAATGGGCTCAGGATTCCGCCCATGTGGATGGCCAATGTCCGCAGACGTTTCATCTCTTCGCGCGGTCCCAGCACTGCTCCTCCGATAGCGTCTCCGTGGCCACATATGTACTTAGTCAGAGAATGGATGACATACTGAGCACCGAGTTCGATAGGCCGCAGTCCGACCGGTGTGGCAAACGTGGAATCCACAGCTACCGGTATCCCGTGCTCTCGTGCGATTTCAGCCACAGCTTGGACATCGGTGAGGCGGAGTATTGGGTTAGCCGGCGTCTCGAGATATACCAGGCGTGTGTTTGGTCTAAGAGCGGCGGCTACTTTCTCTGGGTCTGATGTATCAACCCGAGTTACCTCAACGCCCAGCTTGGGCAGCTGCTGATTGGCAAACTCTGAGGCGGCGGCATATGTGACGTCGCTCATTACAAGGTGGTCGCCTGCCTTTAAGGCATGCAAGAACAAGGTAGTAATGGCTGCTACCCCGCTTCCAAAGCATACAGCTTCTTCAGCTCCTTCAAGCGCGGCCAATTTTTGTTCGAGTTGCTTGATGGTGGGGTTTCCCCAGCGGGTATAGACAAACGGGGTCTCGTCGGTAATGTCGTCTGCCGAAAACGAGATTCCCGGACCGATCAGAAAGGTGGTTGACATCACGATGTCGGGGGCAGAGGCGCCCGTAAGTGGATTGGGCGGTGTGCCAGCGTGCACAGCTGCGGTTTTCATACCCCCGGAGAACTTCTCTTTACTGGTCAATTTGACTCCTGGTCGATTGCTAGTGTTTCATGAGGTTGTCTGTTCGGCTGCGTATCCCACGGGCTGCGTCAGTGTGGGGAGTTGGTCTTCGCGCAAGCCCATGGCCTTTGCCAGCGCCTCGCGGTCAAACAGCGCTCTAATCACGGTAGCAAGGCCGCTGGAGGCGCAGTACAAATAGACATTTTCGGCCATAAAAGCGGAATCCGTCCAGGGAAATACGTTCCTGTCCCAATCGTCGGCTCCGGTCATACGCCCTAGATCAGCAACGTAGATGAGCAGCACCGGAACATCAGCTACCCAGGGTTGCATAGGGTGGGCTGCATATTTGCGGACGTCGGCGTTGGTTACCTTTTGCAGAAAGTGTCCGTGGGGTTCGTAAAGATAAAGTCCGTCTGCCTGGGCAACATAGATGTCGATTTCTTGCCAGTTGCGGGCGCTCGGTGCAGTGTGACTTCCCGGGGTCCCCATCCCCAAGCCGGCATGCTCACGGTTGAGACCAAAGGCTGCCCAAAGAAGGGTAGAAAGGTCCTCCAAGCTCGGCGCTTGGTCTGTGTACTGCCGGGTAGAGCGGCGTAGGCGTAACGCGTCAAGCAAAGGCATGCCACCACTGGTGCGAGGCTCAGGAAGAGCAACAGTATTCGTCATTAGCCACCTCCGTGCGGCGAATCTGGCAGCCAATTTGTGCAGTACGGCAAAGTTTGCAAAGCGCTTCTGCTTGCCCTGCAAAACTTACAGGATGGATGGTGGGGTGAAAAGGGCAGGGAAACTAGGATCGCAGCCGGGGGGCGCCGCCCGCTGTGGGCGGGCGGCGCAAGGACAGAGGGGGATGCGTCAACAGGGGGTTGCTCTAGATGGAGGAGGGGGAAGAGGGCTCTCCAGTTTCCGGCTGGGAAGGCGTGCCAGCCGACTGAGGGGCGGCAGAAGATACTCCGGCACCCACCGGTGCTCCTGCTCCCGGTACTCCTGCCCCCAGCAGATTGTTCCGACGGGTCAGATACTCGTCATGCCCCATCTCGCCGCGTGCATAACGCTCGTCCAATAAACGGAGAGCCTCGGCTGATACAGGAGAGCCCGCAGCGCTTGGCGTGGAGAAGCTGCCCGGATGGGACCGTCCGGCGCCGGAACTGCCAGAGAGCCGGCCTAACTGGGTAGTGGGGTAATGCTTTACTTGCTTAATGAAGTACACGATCAACAGCACCAGTAAGGTGACAAGGGCAGCCCAAAGGATGATGGAAAGCACCATGGCTGCGATTCCCCAGGGCCCGATTCTAAAAACGAGCTCATCAACCTGCTTATCAAGTAGCCGAGGGCGGTCTGCGTTCTCGAAGAGTCGGTACATGAAGCCGAACATCAGTCACCTCCTTTGCTTACGGGCGACAGTATAGAGCGAGGCTTGTAAGCTTCTTGTTAGGCAAGCTGATATTCTGCATGTAAGAACACTTTACGTGCTTTGCGGGGCATTCGATTTCTCGATTTGTGACTCGTGGGAGGTTCAACTAATGGCAAGACTGGCCGGCAAGCACGCGCTTATGGAGATTCTGCGCGGCGAAGGCGTGAAATATGTTTTTGGGATTCCGGGTGCAACCGAGATTCACTTTATGGACGGTGTGGAGCAGGCGAAAGACATCCAATACATCCTCGCCCTTCACGAGGTGGTTTGCGCGGGCATGGCCGAGGGCTACGCGCGGGCTTCTGACCAACCAGGTTTCCTCAACCTGCACACCGCTCCGGGGCTGGCGGCAGCCACGCCCCTGCTTTACAACGCGAAACTGGGCTGCGTTCCCCTAGTGATTACTGCAGGGCAGAACCACACACGGCTTCTCCAGTATGATCCTCACCTAAGCGGAGACGTGGTAGGCATTGGCAGGCCGCATGTCAAATGGGCAACTGAACTGGTCCACCCCGAAGACATTCCCGCGGTCATGCAGCGCGCCTTCAAAATGGCCAAGCAGCCTCCTTGCGGCCCGGTGTTGGTTTCTATTCCCCAGGATGTTCTTGAGCGTGAGTTTGACTTTACGTACCGTCCGGGCACCCCGGTCTATGCGCGGCTTCGTCCTGATCGGGAGGCGGTGGAACGAGCAGCGGAGTTGATAGCCCGCGCGAAGAAGCCCATCTTAGTTGTGGAGAGTGGGGTGGCTCGATCAGGGGCGCTTGACGAGGTTGTCCGTCTGGCCGAGCTGATTGGAGCCCCTGTGTACCAGAATTGGATGGCAGATGTGAACTTTCCGGTAAACCATCCGCAGTATTTGGGCGATTTGGACGTCAACGTGCCGGCGGTGGCCGAGGTCCTAGCTGGGGTAGACGTGCTGATCGGGGTGGGCTGTTCGCTTTTCGCGCATGGCTTTTTCAATCCCAAGATGCCCTCGCTAGCTGGCGTGAAAATCGTGCACATTGATGACGATCCTTGGGAAATCGGTAAGAACTTACCTACCGACTGCGGTGTACAAGGCGACATTAAGGTGACCTTGGCTGAGCTTTGCACTGCTCTTGAAGCCACACTTGATCCGCAAGCAAGGGAGGCTGCCAAGGAAAGAGCGGTAGACGCTGCAAAGCAAAAGGCTGCCATGCTTGCCGCCCTGGGTGATCGCCAGCTCCAGGAAAGAAACCAGATACCCATCGCCCCTTCCCGGCTCATGACCGAAATTGCAGCGGTGGCGGACGAGAACACGGTGGTGGTGGATGAGTGCTGGTCCTCGTCAGGACTGCTGAGGCAGATACTTGCCCCCTCTCGGCCCAAGAGTTACTTCCGGTCCCGCAAAGGAGGCAGCATTGGCTGGGGTTTGCCAGGGGCGATGGGAATAAAACTCGGCATGCCCGAGAAAAGAGTCATTGCCGTCCTAGGCGACGGAAGCGCGGCTTGGTCGATCCAAGGGTTGTGGACCGCCGCTCGCTATCAAATTCCTGTCACCTTCGTCATATTGAACAATGCTACCTATGGACAAGTGAAGCTCGTGCGGAAGCTTGTATTAGGGGATTATCCGCTGGAAGAAAAGCACGAGGGGATGGAACTTGACCGCCCGGTGCTTGACTTTAGTCTGCTTGCTCGGTCGATGGGCGTGGAGAGCGAACGGGTGACTGAGCCGGACGAAATTAGGCCAGCATTGGAGCAGGCTCTGGCCGCTAATGAGCCGCGGTTGGTTGAGGTGCTGGTGCGTAAACCTTAGCCGCGTGCACCACTTCTGTGGATTCGGCTGGGCAAGGTAGCGCCTGGCTACGCAAGGTGAGGCTCAGTCGGCGAGCAGGCGGTCTCGGCGAAAGCGGCGTAGAGCGATAAAGAAGAGGAGGGCGCTGGCTGCCGCTACGGCGGCAGCCAGCGCCCCAACAATCCAGTCCCCGTGCATGCGGCGCGGCAACGAGGAAAGTCGGTCTCCCAATACCATCACGATTAACCAAATAGCAAACAGGGGTAGCACCAGGGTTCCAGAAAGGATCTGCTGAGCTTGCCGAATGCCGCGGGCTTTTATCGATACAACGGCCCCAAGCCCGGCGACAGCCGTAGAAAAGAGCAGACTGAGACCAACGTCGGCTGCTACGACTTTGGCTGCGTAAAAGTGAAAGCCGCCAGACCAGTGGGCAGCGTTTACTGTGACCAGTCCCACTACAAGGGCAAAGAGAGACATTCCCCATCCGTACAGCACTGCAACGAGGATTTTTCCCGCGAAGATCGCTTGATCTGGCAGACGACTAGCTAGCAGCGTCTCCAAAGTCCGGCGTTCGCGCTCGCCCGCGAAGGAATCAGGGATCAGCGCGCTTATGAGCACCAACGGAAGTAGGTACATGAGAGCTGCGGAAGGAAGATAACTATTAAGCCAACCCGTTCCTGCATCCCATGAAAGCCATATGGAGAAAACTAGCGGAAAAAGTAACGTCATTATCGTGCTTACAAGATTGCGTGACCGACCAAACAGGCTTTTTGCCTCCTTCCACATCACTGTCCGGACATCCGTGAAGATCTCGCTCACCCCTCATCCTCGCTTTCTGCCATGAGGGTAAGAAACACTTCCTCAAGGTTAGCCATGTCGCGCCGTACTTCCTCGACAGCTACGCCGTGCATCACTAGCAAGGCAACGAGCGGGGCCGGGTCAGTGCTACCTTCTAGCTCCACAGTAAGCCGGTTGCCATCCTGCTTTACACGAGCGACATGTGGTTGCTCGGCGATCAGCCTGGCTATCTGTTCGTCTAAACCTCGGCCGGATATCCAGACACGGCACGTGCGTGTTTGCGAGCGCAGCTTTTCTGGAGCACCGACAGCAAGCAGACGCCCATTGCGAATGACTGCTACCTCAGTGCAAAGTTGCTCGGCTTCGGCCATGTTGTGGGTACTCAAAAACACCGTGGTGCCATGCTCACGAACAAGCCGGGCTAGGTCGCCCCGCAAACTGTGGGCTGAGGTCACGTCTAGACCGGCTGTCGGCTCATCAAGCAAGAGCACGGCCGGATCCGGCAGCAAAGCGCGAGCGAGGGCAAGCCGCTTTTTCATACCGGTACTCCAGGTGCGTACCTGTTCAGACCTTCTCTCCCAGAGTCCACACCAGTTAAGAAGGGCTTTGATTCGCGCCTTGCGCGTCCCAGGGGGGATATGCCAAGCTCGCGCCCAAAACTCAAGATTCTCGAGTGCTGTCAAATGCTCGTAGAGACCGGGACTGTCAAGCACCACCCCGGCACGGGCTCGAATCTCCGCGGATTGAGTGCGGATGTCGAAACCCAGCACTTCTGCCCGGCCTGCAGTGGGTGTAAGGAGACCTAAGAGCAGGCGAATGGTCGTTGTCTTGCCGGAGCCGTTGGGGCCCAAGAAGCCAAAGACAGCTCCGGCGCGGACTTCAAGCGTGAGACGGTCTACTGCGCGCACCGTGCCAAAGTAGCGAGAAAGACCTTGGGTGCGGATTGCAATTTCGTTCATTACAGGAGGAATTGTCGCACTCGAAGCAGGTGGAATCCATGTAGTGAGGCAGGTATCCTGCGAGGCGGCAACATCGGGAGAGCAAACATATTGGACCTGAATAATGCTGGACCTGAATAGGTTGCATCCGAGAAAACTAAATCTAACTAGCTTAGATTCAACAGAGGTGCGTAGGCTGCTCGTGGCGGCTTTCAGCACGGGGAGCAACTCACCGGCCGAGGGACACGCCAGCAGCTTTTCCTTCGAGACTGCTGCGGACGATTTAACTGCCAAGATTCCAGCGGCGGTTCTGGTAGCTGTGGTGGGAGTACCAGGGGATCCCGGTGTGGTTCTAACGAGACGGACCGCGAACCTAGAAAACCATGCCGGAGAGGTGAGTTTGCCAGGGGGAAGAGTGGAGCGCCAGGATGCAAATCCGCGAGAGACCGCTTTGCGCGAGACTTTTGAGGAAATCGGTCTTCCCCCAGAAAAGGTGGAGGTCTTGGGACGCCTGCCCTTCTACGATACGGTGAGCGGGTTCCGAGTGGCCCCCTACGTGGGCTGGGTTGAGCCTCCGGTGTCCTTTTGCCCCGACCCTCGTGAGGTCGAAGAGATCTTCTTGCTGCCTCTGGCTTTGGTACTTGACCGCGACTGCTGGCGCCGTGAGGAAATAGTCATAGGGAACACCCGGCGCGAATTCTGGGTGTTGCAATATGAGGGAAGGCGAGTCTGGGGAGCAACAGCCGGAATACTAACTAGCCTGGCAGAGGCTTTGAAAGTCGCCTGGTGCATGTCTTAAAGGGGCGTGGCGCATACCATCGAAGTAGCCTGGCACATGTCTTGAGAGGGTTGCCGCGAGTACCAGACTTTCGCACTGAGCTGGGACCGGAGCAAACACGGAGCGAAGACCCGGGCTAAAGACCCAGATCTTCGCTCCTCTTTTCGCAGTCTCGACCTTGCTTGCTCAGTTTGCCCGCAGGGCTACCTCGCTCCGCTTCCCTGCAGGGCTAGGGTATGCTACCCGGCGATCTGCCTGCCTTTGTCAGTAGCAAGGTAGCCTTCGTCACCCTGGGCAATGAAGCCAGCTGCTTCGAGCTCCCGGAGTCCAGACCGGACCCGAAACAGCGGCAAGCCGGTTTCGGCAGCTATGACTTCCGGCTGCTTGGCCTGTCCTAGAACTGCTTTGATCATGGCTAGGCCGCTCTCGGTTGGCCGTCCATCAGGATTTACACATGCCATCCCAATACCTCTCTCTTCGCGGGGCACTCAGACATAACGGGGCACTCAGACCTAAGGTGGAATGCAGGCGCTATCTTGGCTCCATTCTGTGTCCTATAGATATCGCGTCCGCAGTCCGTGTCTTCTAGTGCCCACAACCCCCGTCTACTAGAGTGTCCGCCGGCACAAGTACCAGTCCACGCAGTCGTAGCCCTCCTTCATGCGCTGCTCGGCGGCCTCCGTTGTCTGCGGTGGCGGCAGTACTACCGGGTCGCCAGGACGCCAGTTGGCCGGTGTGGCTACCTTGTACTTATCCACCGTCTGCAGAGAATCAATGATTCGGATGATTTCATCCATGTTGCGGCCTGTGCTAAGCGGGTAGTAAAGGATGCAACGGATGATCTGGTCCGGATCAATGATAAAGACACATCGGACGGTTTCGGTCTTGCTATCCCCAGGGTGAATCATGCCGTAAAGGGTAGCCACGGTCTTATTCAGGTCGGCAATGATGGGGAATGGGATCTTCACGCCTGTCTTTTCTTCTATATTGCGCAGCCAAGCAATGTGAGAGGTCACACTATCCACGCTTAGACCGAGAAGTTCCACTCCTCTCTCTTGGAGCTGCGGATAGATCTCGGCAAAAGCCATGAACTCAGTGGTGCAAACCGGCGTGAAATCGGCCGGGTGAGAAAACAAAATCAGCCAGCTTCCCTTGTAGTCAGAAAGCCGCAATGTTCCAGCAGTAGTTGGGGCTTCAAACTCCGGAGCGGGCTCTCCTATCCGTGGCATGGAAACGACTTTCTCCATTCCCTCTTCCATCTTGATCCTCCATGGTCCGTTGTCAGCTTGTAGACGCTTATCTTCGTTACTACCGCAGATAGGCGGAATTTATGCGCGGAGATCGAAAGATTCGATTTGTGGGTTATAGCCCGGAGAAGAAAGGATTCAAACGATGTTAAAGGACACAGGTAGGGCCATGGTCAATTTCGGCCCGGGGACTCGCTGGGAGATGAGGGAATACCCTGTTCCCGATCCTGAGCCCGGCGGCGCGGTGCTAAAGATCACCATGGCCTCCATTTGCGGAACAGATGTTCACCAATACCGGGGGGACTTTGGTGGGCCGGGAACGGCAGGCCAAAAGCCCTCTATCGCGGGACACGAGTTTGTGGGCAGGGTGCATAAACTGGGCGCAGGACTTACAGTGGACACTGTGGGTCAGCCACTCAAGGAAGGCGACCGAGTTGTCTGGTCTCCTTCGACAATCTGCGGGAAGTGCCGTGCTTGTCTTAGGGACGTACTTCCCTGCCCCAACAGAAGAGTGTACGGGAGAGCAAGCGCCGACGATTGGCCGCATTTTGTAGGCGCTTTTGCCGACTATTACTATCTCAGTCCGGGGCAGTGGATATACAAGGTTCCAGACGTCGTTCCCGATGCTGCTGCGGTCTACGTAGACTGCGCAGGAGCCACGGTAGCTCACGCCTTATCGAAGGTGTGTTTTCCCTTAGGGTCGTGGGGGGTGATTCAAGGGGCCGGAGGTCTTGGCCTCTGCGCCATACCTATTATGAAGGAATTGGGCGCCCGGGTCATCGCGATCGACAAGGGAAAACACAAGCTGGAGCTGGCCCGCTCTTTTGGCGCTGACCACACGGTTGACCTGGATGACTATGTCACACCCGCGAGCAGGATAGAAAGGGTGAAGGAGCTAACCGGCGGCAAGGGGGCGGAGGTAGTGTTGGAGGTTGTGGCATCGGCTCCTGAAGCGGTTCCGGAAGGTCTAGAGATGCTTGACTACGGGGGTACCTACCTAACCGTTGGCTTGGTAGGTCCATACAAGGTGAACATCAGCATGATGCCCTTCATTGATAGGGGGATCCGTCTCATCGGCTCCGCCCAGTTCAAGCCTACTACGATGGCTACGGTTCTTGACCTCATGGCTAGAACTATGGACAAGTACCCGTGGACCAAGCTTATCTCGCACACCTTCCCTCTAGAGGAGGCTGAGCACGCTATTCAACAAGCTGCTATGGGAAAGGTTGTAAGAGCGGCGGTGGTTATGGATTAGGAGTAACAGCGTGGACCAGGAGTAACAGCACTCAGCGCCCGTTTTAGAAGCAGGGAATTGGCTTGTTAAGGAGGCAGGTTTGATCGCCCAGGTCATTTTAACGCCCACTGAGTCCAAGAAGTTGATCGGTCAGGCTGTAGCGGCGATGCCCGAGGTCAAGAAAGCCGCTCTTGAGGGAATAGTGGTGCTGCATCCGAGTAGCAGCACGTGGTTTGTTGTTGAAGCGCTCACCGGAAGTATTCCGACGACCAATGTTTGGGTTTGCGGGGCAATCACGCCCAAAGGTGCATGCGGGGATATGGGGGTGTACTTTGGAGAAGGGTCGCTAAATCGGGTTTCTGGGCCGGGTGGTTTTCCGCATTCCTGGGTAATCCGGGAAGGGAAGCTCTCCGTGGGGGAAACCCTCGGTGACCTGATGGAGAAAATGGGCTCTGAAGATGTGTACATTAAGGGCGTAAACGCTATTGATCCGTGGGGCGGCGTCGGCGTGATGGTGGGCAATCCGGTAGAGGGAGGCACGATCGGGTTTGTGTTGTCCGCTCGGAGGAAGAAGCCGTTTCATCTCATATTTCCTGTGGGTCTGGAGAAGCTGATACCTCTACCAGTTGAGCAGGCCGCAAAGGAAGCAAAGCGTGCAAAATGTGGGTATGCGATGGGGGCTGCGGTCGGTCTGTTGCCTTGCCACGAGGGCAGGGCTGTTACCGAGATAGACGCGATAAGGATATTGACTGGCGCCGAAGCTGTGCCTATAGCAGCTGGCGGTCTAAGCGGCGCTGAGGGCGCAGTGTGCTTGGTTATCAAAGGAGAAGACGAGCAGGTAAGGCATGCTATCGATCTCGTGGAGGAGTGCAAAGGGGCGAGAATTCCGCAGGTCCGCCAGTTCAATTGCAAGGAATGCCCAAACAAGATGTGTGCTTTCCCCGTGGAAGGCAAGAAGTGGGTAGTCATGTAGTGGGGGCGCGGAGCGCGCGATCTGGGAGGATGCTAGCGCTCAAAAGTAAGTGTCATCCCTGTCTGTCCGGGTTGCACGGCGGGTCCGAATTCTTGTGACAGTAGCTCTACGGCCGCTTTTCCCGTGCAGTGACAGGGCACGATGAGATCCGGTTTTAACTCCTTGAGGGCGGTAATGGTCTGCTTCATCCGCTGTTCTTGTGCCTCCATGAGGTGCAGTCCTCCGACGATAGCGTGGACTTTTTCACCCTGGGTAATTTCCCGGGCAAACTCAAGCGTGTTTATAGCCCCGGCGTGAGCGCAGCCTAAACAGACTACCAACCCTTTGGAGGTGCGAATCCAGAGCGCAAGATCGTCGGCCAGGGGATCGGCTTTGCTGCCTTGAGGATCAAGGTAGAAAGGTCCGCCGGTGTCTTCATACGGAGTCTGCCGCGGGATCCCGGCGATGATTCCGAAGGACGGAGAGATTTGCCTGGGACCAGATATCCAGCAAAGGCGCTCGCTTGGGAGAGCAGCAAGAGCTTCTTGAGCGGGCTGCGGCATGCTGATGTCGGTAGCCTTGTTATCTCGGATGGCATAGCGTTTAAGGGTCACATCAGGGTGACAGTACACTGTAGCCTTGGTCGTACGGGCAAGGGCAAGTGGTAACCCGCCGGTGTGGTCGTAGTGCCCGTGGCTTAAGATGACCACCGACGCCTTCTCGAGGGGAATTTCTAGGCTGGTCAGATTTTTCTCAAAGGCAGGACCTTGGCCGGTGTCAAACAGGGCGCAGATTTCCGGGGTTTCGATCCAGAGCGATAGGCCGTGCTCCGAGGCTAGTCCTTGGCCAGCTTGGTTGTCGACCACGATGGTGATGGTTGTGCTGTGCCCGGGCCTCGTCTTAGCTGTGCTACACATCTTGCTCGTCGTGGTCATCTTGTGCATCTGGCTCCCGCGTCGTCTGATCGCTCTTTAGTTTCTCTCGTGCGGCCTGGGCAAGAAGCTCGAGTTGTTTGGCTTTTTCCAGGACCTTCTGGACGTGAGTGCCGAGAAGAGCTTGGCCGGCCGGAGTAACGGTGTAAGTGCGTCTTGGCGGACCACTAGGTCCAATCTCCCATGATGAAGTCACCATCCCCGTGTCTTCAAGCACACGCAGGGCTCGATAGAGGCTGCCGGTGTCAAGGTTTACTTGACCACCCAATAGTTCGGCAACCCGCTCGAAAAGCGCGTATCCGTGGCCTTGCTTTTCAGAGAGGGCGGTGAGAAGGGCAGTTTCGAGCAAGAGGCGCTTGTGCTCGCTGAAGCTGGGGCCATGCGGGGGCGCGGCGTGGGGCCCGTGCCATCCGTGCGGCCCCGCGCCGCGCCCCCGCCGTCCTTGCCGTCCTCCCGCAGGGCCGGGAGAAGCTTCAAAGGGTTGGTTATTATCAGCTGGATTTCTCACACGCGCCTTGCTCCAAATCCGCCAAGCGCTTCTTAAGCCTTTCGAGCGTCGTCTCAAGAAATGTTACCTGGTTTTGGAGCACCTGCTTTTCGGAATCCGGGTCGGGCTCGGTATAACGAGCGCCATAGGGCGTTGTATAGGGAGCAGCTAGCCCGAAACCCAGATGCCGGCAGCCCCAGCGCAGCCAGCCGGGCAGACCGGTGGCGTAGTACATGTGACGCCATCCGTGCCCGCCGACTACACCGGCACCGCGGCCAACCGCGGGGTTGGCGTATCCCGGGACTCCGTACCCAGCGCAATACCCAGCCACTCTCCCGGTCATGGGTCCAAAGCCTCCTGGACCAGTTCTATCTCCTCTTGGCATATTCTCACCTCCTTGGTGCTTGCCATTGTTGGCTGGCAGGTGGTTGTTGCATGCATATTATATGGGCATCTAACTGTAATTTACAGTCAACGCCCCTGTTCGCTCTTGGTAACTCCTGCTGGCCACGCATCCGCCACGCTCCGCAGCAACAGGCGGCCTGGTTCCAAAGCTGCTGGCTCAACTCCGAAGCCACGCACTAGCTATGCAACGCCAATCCTGCGAAACTTGCTTGTGGGTTGACGATCCCTAGCAGGGGGATAGCGATGCAAGTTGAGCCGCCGTCAGTAACTTCCAGGAGAGTTACAAACCGGGGTGCCCGAGTCAGCCGGAAGCTGGAAGGCGGCCCCGCCCCTTCCCGGCCTGCCACCACAACTCATGTGGTTGCCCTGTTGCTCGCCATACTCACTGCTGTTGCAGCGCTGATGGCTTGTTGTCTTGCAGGTTGCGGCGAGTCTCAATCGGAGCAGCCCGGAGCCAGTGTCCCGGTCCTCTCAGTGGGTGAGGCGCTCGAGGCTGCTGAGGGAACGACGGCGCAAGTCCAAGGAATCCTGGTGGCCACAAGCGAGCGGGTGGTCCTTGCCTCTGCCCTTCTTGAATCTTTCCCGCCCCAGGCGGGCGGAAAGGTGCTTTCTCTGGAAGGTCTTAAGATCGAGACTCTAGTGGGCCTTAGCTCCACCGAGGGGCTTGAAGGTGTGGAGCCTGTGACGTGGTCTGACTACCCGGTGGTTCTCACAGGCACCTTGCGAAATGGAACACTTCTCATCTCCAGCGGACCTGCTGTAATCGAAAACTACGCCCAGGCTGGGGACGCAGGCAAGGTGCGCGTACGATTTACTGTCGCCCCCGAACCCCTTGCGGCCGGGAGCTCTGTCTGGTGGGTTTTCGATGTCACCAATCTCACATCTTCTCCAATTGATGTTGTCTTTTCTAGTGGTCAGCGCGGAGACGTCGTCCTACGGGCGGGAGGTAAGGAAACCTATCGCTGGAGCAGCGGCAAGTTTTTTACCGAGGCTGTCGAGGTTGTCTCTCTGAATCCCGGGGACGCGCTGCCAATTGTGTTAAATGACATCCTTGCTGTTCCTGCGAGCGAGTACGACCTAGAAGCCGAGGTCAATGCTACTGTGGCTATCAACCAGACTTCCAATCTCGTACTCCCAAAGGTCAAAACCAAGCTTATGGTGTGGCAATAGGAAGAACTACATCCAGCGTCAATAGGACACTCTCTGTTTACTGGATACTGGAGCTGATACAAGGCGAGGAGGCGGCAATGACGCACGAAGAATCCAGTAGCTCGGGAAGCCAACCAACTGCCAGTGGGGAAACAGTCACAGCGAGCCCCGGAAAGCGACTCTCTGGCCGAGTAGCCGTCGTTACTGGTGGTGGCGGCCGCAACAGCATTGGGCGAGCGATCTGTTTGCGGCTTGCCCAGGAGGGGGCCTGCGTGGCCGTGCTGGACGTAAATGAAGAGGGAGCAGAGCGTGTGGCTCACGAGATAGCTGAGGCAGGCGGGGCGGCAATGCCGGTGCCTTGCGATGTCACTGATTTAGACCAGTGCATGGCGGCTGCCCACGTCGTGGCTCGCACCTGGAACGGTCGTATTGACATCTTGGTGAACAACGCTGCGCTGTTTGGAGGGATGGGAGCCTGGCGGCCCTTTGACAAGTGGACCCCGGAAGAGTGGGACCTAATGCAAAGAGTTAACGTGCGCGGTATGTGGTTTTGCGCTCAGGCGGTTTTCCCCTACATGCGGGCGCAGAACTACGGAAAGATTGTGAACATCGCGTCCAACGCCTTCTTTCAGGGAGTGCCCGGCTTTATCCATTACGTGGCAAGCAAGGGTGCCGTTGTGGGCTTTACTCGGGCGCTTGCGAAGGAACTCGGACAGTATGGCATCCGGGTGAACGCGATCGCTCCGGGCTTTACGGTAACGGACGCCCAGCTTGAGCTAACGCGGGACTACCCAGAGTGGTACGAGGAGAATCGCCGCATGCAAGCTCTTTCGGAGCGAAACGAGCTCCCGGAAGACCTGGCTGGCCCAGTGTTGTTTTTCTGCTCGGCTGACAGTGATTTTGTAACTGGTCAGACTCTTGTTGTTGACGGAGGGGCTACGTTGCACTGAAGTGGCCAACATAGGGCAGCCAACGAATAACGGAGATGCCGCGGTCGTTATGAACAGCTACTTAGCTGACTTAAGACATTTGCCAGGGCTTATAGCTTGAGCCTCGCAGTGCTGCTTCCCGAAAGACTCTGTCCCGCAATACGTCGAATTTCTTGGGTAGTGGGCTTGACCTAGAACGGGCGCAACTTCCTGGAGTAGCTGTGAGGATTTGGTGGTGTGCTTGTCCCAGCAAACAGCCCGCAGGGTGGGTGCCGAGCGGTAGCACGTCCGAAAGTAAGAGTAACTAAAACGCGAGGTCTGCGCGCGGTAGATGCTTTCAAACACGTCGAGTGGTATCCATACGTCGCGGCACTTGAGGAAGGAACCCCCACAATAGTAGTGGGCATGTGGCTAGGGCTCACGAGTTGATTGTTGCGCCTGCACTGTTCTTGCACAGGGGGAAGTCGTGAGTCTGCGCGAATCCCCAAAGCGGCTTGAGTCTCAGTTCCCTACCGCACAGGCTGAATAAGCGGCAGCACGTCCTCGGGGGCTATTCCGGGGTCTAGCGTGAGGGTGACCCACGCGTCATCAAGCAGCACGCAAACGCTTGTGCTCTGGGTGGTCCCCCAGGGCTGCTCGATTTGCTCTTGGGGACCGACATAGATTAGGGCGCGCCGACCAGCCACTCGATCTGTCAAGCGCTGCCAGTTCCCGGCTAGTACGCGTTGCTCCGCCCACTCTCTGCTCGTGCGGCTGTTTTCTGCCAGAGGGGCTCGGGTCTCCATTTGGATTCGGGGGGTCGGACTTGCTTCGATACCTGGTTGCGCCACTGCAGAATTCTCGTCAAGTTCGGCTGCGGCGTAGGTGAGGATCACAGCGTCATCACTTTCGGTTTGTGTGTTATCGGTGGCAAGGCTGCTCAGTTCGTAGGTGCGGTGTTCAGCCACGCGGACTACGAGCCTTCCGAATGTAGGCCCGAGCCAATATTGGCCCCACTTCGCACTTGGACTGTAAGGTGAGTTTGGGTCAAGTTCCCGCACTACCACTTTTTCATTTGGACCTGTTGGAGGCGAAAGAAAAACGTCATCTTCTGTAAGGCCTGAGATTCCGTCAAACTTGTACTCAAGAACACCGTGTGCCACCAAAGTGACGCCTTCCAATTCGCCGCTGAGATCCACCTCGAGCCGTCTGGGCAGGAAGGTTGCTGAGTCGAGCAAGAGTCTCCACTGCGCGCTTTTTGGCCAGAACTCTCCCTGGGGCCGAAGTTGTTTTGCCTCTGAATCCCATTTGAGCAGCAGCCCTTCCGAGGAGCGTTCTGTTTGAACAGTAGACGTGAGTTCCTGAGCCGGCGAGTCTGTCTGGGGTGAGAGCTCAAGGAGCTTCGTATAGTCTTCGTTTTCAAGCAACATGCCTCCCGCATAGAGGGGCAGGGGAAGGCCAGAGGGCGGCTTGAGCAGGTGTCGTTGCTGGTATGAAGCAAGACCTCCGGTTGCCGAGGCAAACCAGGTGACGGTGGTCTTGACTAGACCGTCTATGGTTACAGTCTTCGTAGTGCCGTCTGAAGCGGTAACCGTCAAACGAGCGCGGCGGTGAGGCGGATCAAGCAATTCTTCGATCTGGCTCGAAGCCGATCCTTCTACTGCTGCGGGCGAACTGTTGCTCGTCCCTCCCTGCCAGGTGTACTTCTCGCTGATGGACACTCTAGTTGGGCCAAGGCTTTCGACTGCTCTAACACTGGCAGCCCAGATTTGTGCGGGACTCTCGAGACTGGTGCTGCCGCCGGGGCTGGTAATGCTGGTGGTACTTGAGAGTGAAGATTGGGTTGAACTCGGAGTGGGTAGTGAGGTCTTTTCTTCGCACGAGGCCAATATGAGGGAGCTGGCCAACGCAACGGTGGCCATTACTGCTAGAACAGCCTTGGGCTTTCGCAGCAGAGAAGTAGGCCAAGTCATGTTCATGCGCTCGTTTCTCTCGTGTGGGGCAGGGTTCCTCGTGCGCCTTCTTAGCTTACCAGGGTTATGGCCCTCAAAGGGCTATGCCAGAAACCCTCAAAGCGCTACGCCAGAAAGCTTAGGTCTAGCTCCTGGGCCAACTCCTGGCTTTCTTCCCAGGCGAGCCAACAGCATAACAACGTCTTGGTGACGCCGGCGAGCATCTTCTTGCAGATTGCCCTTGCCAGGATAGATTTCGTAGAGCTTTTGGTACCGGGGCGGTGTCAGATCGGGCATGACGACATTGGCGCCTCGCTGCAGCCCGTGAGTTCTGCCTGAGGCGGGATCAAGAGTAGCAAGAGCCGTTGTGCTGGGCAGATTCGCCTGGGGGCATACCAGCCGCGTCAGGGCCAAAACTTTGCAGGTGGTTAGCTCATCGTTGGGGACTTGACTTGTAGTCAGTGCACGGGCTGCGCCGAGTTCGCCGTAGTGGGGCGGCGCTGTTGGTCGGGGTGCTGGCGATGAGGCTCCAAGTGGAGTATGTGGGTGAGGGATAAACGGCCCGATCCCGATCATATCTAGATCAAGTTCGCGAAAAAGTTCGATGTCTTTCACCAGACTGGCGAAGGTTTGGCCGGGAATGCCTACCATGATGCCGCTTCCCACTTCGTAGCCGAGGTCGCGCAAGATCTTCAGAAGTCTTAGTCGGCTAGCCAGGGGATCAGCACACTGTCCGGGGATAGGCGGATGAATCCGAGCAAAGAGCTCTGCATCGGAAGTCTCAAACTTAAGTAGGTAGCGGTCAGCGCCAGCTTCGCGCCAGGCGGCAAGCTCTTGTGGGTCTCGTTCGCCCAGACTCAGGGTTACAGCAAGGCCGGTTTCTTGCTTGATCAGGTGCACGGCGCCGCTTATCCACTCCTGAGTCAACCCTGGATCCTCGCCTGCTTGGAGCACCACCGTGCCGTAGCCCAATTCTCGAGCAAGATGCGCACACTCGAGTATCTCGTTGAGAGACATGCGGTAACGCTTAAGCTTTCGATTGCCAGCCCGAATGCCGCAGTAGTGGCACTGCCGGCGACAATGGTTAGAGATTTCAATTAGCCCGCGCAGGTGGACCTCGTCGCCAACGGTGGCGCGCCGCATTTCGTCGGCGGCGCGCCACAACTCCTCCAGCCGCTCAGCGTCGGTTTCAAGCAGCCACCCCAATATGTCTGAACGTGAAAGGGCTAAAGTTGTCACTGGAATGCTCCCGTTGTCTCAAGGAATCTGGCGCGGCGCGCCGAGTCCAGCCAGACCGCGCTCACCTTCTCCTGGGCCTGACGTGTGGCAAGCGATCTGCGCCTGTCTTGCAATTTCAAGCGCTGCTGGGAATGGCTCCAGCGCTCGCTCGAATATCCCCAGCGAGTAAGCAATGGTGAGCCCGTAGTTAGTTATGGGTACACCCTGGGCCCGGCAGCGCATGATGCGGTTAAGCATGGCCCGCCGGTTGAAGGTGCAAGCGCCGCAGTGGATTACCAGGGCATACGGGGAAAGATCCTCTGGAAAGTCGTGCCCTTGCACGTGTACAAACTCAAGTCTTCCGCCCACATACTGGGTAAGCCAGCGCGGTATCTTCACCCGCCCAATATCCTCCGCGATGGGATGATGGCTGCAGGCCTCGGCTACCAAGATGCGATCGCCGGGCCGCAAGCGCTCGATGGCTAGCGTACCTTCCACTTGGGTGGCAAGGTCGCCCTTGAAACGCGCAAACACGATGGAGAAGCTGGTCATGGGTACGTCGCGCGGCGTATCGGCCGCCACCTTCAAGAAGGCCTGCGAGTCGGTCACCACCAGGCGGGGCGGCCGATTAAGGCGTTCAAGCGCGCTTTTGAGCTCGCGCTCCTTCACCATCAAGGCCATGGCGTCTGCGTCCATGAGGTCGCGAATGGCCTGCACCTGGGGCAGGATCAGGCGCCCTTTAGGTGCTTCCTTGTCAATGGGCAGGACCAGCACGGCAAGTTCGCCCGGGCCTACCAGGTCCCCCAAAATAGCTGGGTTTTCGATGAAGTGCTCGGGAGCATTGTCTAGGAGCGCTTGCCGAAGATCCAGCAATCCCTGGCGGGTCACGGCTGAAGTAAATACAACCGGCAGTTGCCGCCCTTCGAGTCCTTCGGGCAGCTTCTTCCCCCCGTCTGTGTCTATCTTGTTGATGACGATCACAGCGGGCACGTTGCGCTCAGTCAAGTTCTGGAGGATTAGTTCCTCAAACTCGCCCCACACGCCCGGCTCCGTGACAATCACGCCCAGGTCCGTGCGGTCGAACACCTGACGGGTGCGTTCGCGCCGCAGCTCGCCCAGGGCTCCTACATCGTCGATACCAGCGGTGTCGATGAAAAGGACGGGACCCAGAGGCAAAAGTTCCATGGGCTTTTCCACCGGATCGGTAGTGGTGCCGGCAAAGTCGGAGACGATGGAGACGTTCTGCCGAGTGATGGCGTTGAGCAGGCTGGACTTGCCCACGTTTCTTCGCCCAAAGATCCCGATATGTAGGCGCATGCCTTTGGGAGCTTCAAGTAGACTCATGATTTACCTCCTTGGCTGACTACCCAGCCTAAGCACTGCCTCAGGAGAGATGAGTTCCTCCAGCTCCTCGGCAGTCAGCAACCCCTCTTCCAAAACCACCTCGCGCACGCTGCGGCCCTGCTCAGCAGCTATCTTTACCGCGTGTGAGACTCTCTCGTAACCTAGGGCGGGGACAAGCGCTGTAGCCAGAGCTGTCGAGTTCTCTACCTGACTTCGGCACCTGGCCTCGTTCACTTCGATTCCTTCTGCGCAGTACTTGCGCAGGATAAGGCAGGCCTGGCTGAGCAAGGTGAGCGACTCAAGCAACTTGTCCGCTATCAGGGGCAGGAAGGGGTTCAGTTCCAGGTTTCCTAGTGCCGCAGCTTGGGCAATAGCCTGATCGTTGGCCATCACGACCAGGGCGGCCTGGGTCACTGCCTCGGGTATCACCGGGTTGACCTTACCGGGCATTATTGAGGACCCGGCCTGTCTTTGCGGCAGACGTAGCTCGCCGATGCCGGCTTGTGGCCCCGAAGAGAGGAACCGTAGGTCGCTTGAGATCTTAAACAGATTGGCAGCACAGGCCTTAAGGATGCCTGAGACTTCTACGAACACATCTGCGTTCTGAGTGGCCTCCACAAGGTTCTCTGCGCGTGCAAACCCGATAGCGGTTAAATCGCGGAGGGTCTCTACTACACGAAATATGTACTGGCGAGGTGCTCCAAGCCCGGTGCCGACCGCCGTGCCGCCCAGATTGACCACGCGCAGACGCTCCTCGCACTTATAGATGCGCCAACGATCGCGGCTCAGAGCCTCAGCGTAGGCACCCATCTCGCGACCGACCGTAATGAGCACGGCGTCCTGCATCTCTGTGCGCCCTACTTTCACCACGTGGCTGTAGCGCTTTTCCAGCTCCTGAAAGGCTTCTTGCAGGGCGACTACCTGGTCCTCAAGGCGATGTAGCAACCTAATGGCCGCCAACCGCAGGGCAGTGGGGTACGTGTCGTTGGTGGATTGATGCAGGTTTATGTCATCCAGAGGCGAGATTCGTTCATACTGCCCGGGCCGCAAGCCCAGGATCACTAACGCCCGGTTGGCCAGCACCTCATTTACGTTCATGTTGGTGCTAGTACCAGCTCCGCCTTGCAGAGCGTCTACCAGGATGTGCTCGGAGAGCTTGCCCTCCGCCATCTCTGCGCAGGCCTGCTCGATAGCGTCTCCTTTTGCAGGGTCGTCTGCCCAAGCTCCCAGGGCTCGGTTGGTGCGGGCGCAGGCTAGCTTTACTGTGCCGTAGGCTCGAATCAGCTCCTCGTGCACGCGGCGGCCGCTCAAGGGAAAGTTCTCAAGGGCACGGGCAGTGTGGATGCCATACAGGGCATCGGCGGGTAGGCGATATTCGCCTAGGAGATCACTTTCCACGCGAAAGCGCTCACCATTAGCAGAACACATCGCGCTTACCCTCCCTCACTCGAGCAAGGAGCCGGGTAGCGATGGCCCGGTCCTTCTCGTCTAACTGCTCAAGCTCGCGGGCGATGAGTCTCTCCCCGGCCTCGCGCGTCTTTGGACTTGCATAGTCGATCAGGTACTCAAGCAAGGTGGAAAGGGCATTGGGAGCGCAGCGATGCTTGATATCGCCTGGCTTCGCCAAGTCCATGAAATGAGTGCCGGTGCGGCCTAGGCGGTAGCAAGCGGTGCAGAAGGAGGGCACCTCGCCCATCTCGATCAGCTCCGCTATTACCTCCTCCAACGACCGCTCGTCTCCAATGCGGAACTGTTCCCGGGAAAGATCCTGATCCCCGTGTTCCTCACTATAGCCCCCAATCTCGATGTGAGTCCCGCCATCAATTTGAGAAACGCCGAACTCTATGAGCCGCCGTCTAAGCTCAGCAGGCTCGCGTGCGGTTAGGATCATGCCCACGTACGGCACGGAAAGCCTGAGGATGGCAATTACGCGGGCGAAATCATCGTCGCTTACCGCGTACTTGGGCTCAAAGGCCGGGTTGTTGATCTCCTTGAGGCGCGGGAAAGAGAACGTATGCGGACCAACGCCGTAAGTCTCCTCGAGGTGGATGGCGTGGGCGAGCAGACCCAGAAGCTCGAAGCGCCAATCGTACAGTCCGAAGAGCGCTCCTAGACCAACGTCGTCACAGCCGGCCTCCATAGCGCGGTCTTGGCCGTACAGGCGCCATAAGAAGTCGGACTTGGGGCCGCGGGGATGCATCTCCGTGTAAGTGGGCCGATGATAGGTCTCCTGGAAGATCTGGTAGGTGCCGATGCCGGCCTGCTTGACTAGACGGTAGCCCTCAACTGTCAGCGGGGCGCAGTTTACGTTGATGCGCCGGATTTCCGCCCCCGGCCTTTCTGGGTCTTTGGTGGAGTAAATGATGTTTACGGCGTGGGCTATCTGTTCGGCCGAGTAGTCGGGGTGTTCGCCGTAATCAATGACTATGCGCTTGTGCCCCTTGGAGATGAGCGCGCGTACTTCGGCCCGGATCTCATCGTCAGTGAGAGTGCGACGCACCACCTTGTCGTTATCATGCCGAAAGCCGCAGTACTTACAGGAGTTGATGCACTTGTTGCCGAGATACAGCGGGGCGAAGAGAACGATGCGGTTACCATAGACCTCGCGCTTAAGTTGGCGGGCGGCTTCGAACATCTGCTCCTGGACGTCACGGTCTGTGGCCGAGATGAGCACAGCCATCTCTTCCAGTGTCAGGCGCTCCAGGGCCATGGACTTGTCCAGCACCGCCTGTACCTCGGCGGCATCGGCTGGTGGGCGCTTGATCAGCTCCTCTATCCGGGCGGCGGGGATGAAGTCGACGAGGCCGTCAGACTTCGGGCGGCCGAACACAGGCCGGTCTGTGCTTGTGCTCCGCGGCTTGGACTGAACTTCAGTTGTGGGTGTCTTGCTGGTTGTCTCGATGCTCATGGGGAGCTCCTTGGGTACTCGTCTTAGACAACAAAGACCGCACCTGAACTCCCGGGAGCTTCCCCAGTTTGCCGGTGAGCGCGCTTATGCGCTCTACTGAGGTGTCAACTACGAGCGTGATAATGCTTACGCCACGCTGTGGGTAGGGCAAACCCAGCCTCCCGATGATCTCATCGCCGAACTGCGAGAGCAGTTCATTGATGACACCGATGGGGGCCGTCTTGCGCTCTACGATGATAGAGACGGTACCCAGTCTCTTCTCCACCGGAGAAACTCCCGTGAATCAGATGTTGTGCTACGCAACGCCGATTCGCACCTCACGAATCAGCTGCGTCTGCCTGGCACCGTCAGTTTACGTTTTTCCTTCGCGAGGGTCAAGGTGCCACGATAGTGCCGCATAGGCCCGTCCCGTTTACTCCCGCGGCTAGCTATTTACGGACTGTGGTTCTTCACCGGCGTTACTTGTCTCGTCTCCACCCGCGCGGCGGCCGGATTGACGTCAGACGCTAGTCCCCTTGTTCAGCTCTGCCATGAGCTTGAGAATCTCCTCGGTCTCAATCACAGGGAAGAGCTCGTCCCGCGTGAGCGATTGGAAGGGGTACATGAGTTTAAGAATTTCCCGGGCATCTTCGGCTTCAAGGATCAAGATAACGCGGCTATTGTCAATGGCACTCCATTCGCCAATAATTCTGACGTTGGCTTGCGGTATGCCGCCCTCCATACGTTTCTTAATGCACTCAGCTTTCTTGTCGGGGTCGATGTGCACAATTTTGGCGAACAACATGGCGGCTACCTCCTTATCGCTTCATACGTCAAATTGCGTATTTGCCGCAAGAATCCGTGTCTGCGTCGGCTGGGGACGGGGCCCTGCTACTTGATTACGCCCCCATATCCACAGCCGAGTAAAGTTCTCTTGACCAGAGCGCGGGCGATCTCCACCTTGTATTGGCCAGCTTGAGACGGCTGGGCTTTGCTTACGGCGGCATCGGCAGCAATCAAGGCCGCGTCATCATTTATCTGCCGACCCATAATGAGTCGTTCTGCCTCAACAGCCCGGTAGGGAACACCATAGACGGCATTTAGGCAGATGCGCGTTCCCTCGGGACCAAGCGCCACTGCGCAGTTAACTATTGGGAAATCGATTGCCTTTCGCAACGCATATTTCGCGAAGGAAGTCCTCTGTTCCGTGCCCATGTAAGGGATCTGGATCTCGGTCACTATTTCGTCGTCCACCAGTATCGTTGTTTTCCACCCATTTACTGCGAAGAAGTCCTCGGCACTGACCACTCTCTTCGTGGTTGCGATCTTTGCTTGCAATACCACAAGCACGGGAGCAAGATCAGAGCAGTTGACAGCGTAGCATCCGTTCAGGCGGCCAAATATCGAATGGTATCGGCTGTCTCCAGTGGATGCGGGGCAACGCTTTCCCCCTTTCCTGAGACAGAAAAAGCGGTTCCTGGCCGACCGAAAATACCAGCAGCGAGGGAGTTGACAGAGATTTCCTCCTATGGTCGCCATTTCCCGCACCTGGGGGGATCCAACCAGTTCCGCAGCGCGGGCCAGCGCATGGAATTCCGAGCGGATAACACTGTGGCGGGCGATGTCGGCGAGCTTTGTAAGGGCTCCGATTCTCAGCGCCCCGTTGCTCATGTTGATGTACTCCAGACCCGGGACAGATTTGATGTTCACTAAGGTGGAAGGGTAAAAGGGGAGAGCCTCATCCTTTAGCAGTCCGAGAAGGTCAATGCCGCCGGCGATTATCTGCGCTTCAGGTTTTCTGAGAAGTGCAGTCGCCTCATCCAACGTCTGTGCGTCGATATGTTGGAACTTCTGCAACTTCGCCTCGTCTCATATCTTGCCTAGCGCTTTTAGAACCTTAGCGGGGGTGATAGGCAAGTCGTCTATCCATACACCGATGGCGTTCTGCACGGCACACGCCACGAGCCCTTTGTCAACAATCGAATGGCCGATCCCCGTGGCTCCGTAGCAGCCGTTGCCTGTGCGAGTTTCGACGATGATCGGTTCAATCTCACCAACATCCATTATGGTTGGAATCTTGTATTCGAGATCGTTGCCGTTAAGCAACACGCCCGTATCTTTGTCCCAGACAAGTTCCTCCATCTTGGCGGTGCCCGTGCCAGCTATGATCATCCCCTCAATGTTTCCTTCAATAGAGGAGGGTCTGATGGCCTTGCCAGCGTCGTGGACGACGACCCAACGCGTGATGTCTACGTCCCCGGTCTCTGTGTCCACTTCGACTTCGCAGAAGACAACACTCATCGTGTTAAGCACGCTGTAACGCGGCATCACAAACCACACCGATCCGGGCGGCTGCCCGGTGTAGGTGGCCACTAGGTCTCGTTGCCATCCTGTTGCTGGGTCTATCACGAAATACTCAAAGCCCCAGTGGCGGTTAGGATCGCTCTTGAGATAGACACGAGAATCTCGGGTGTCGTAATCATCGGGCTTACCCCCGAGCTTCCTTGCTGCTTCGGCAAGGAGTAGAGCTTTCAGATCAATAGCAGCTTCCTTAGCAACCCAGGTCGAGGCTGCTCCCCCGTCAGATCCACCTCCTTGTGAAGTGAACGAGGCCCACATGTCGTATTTGATAATGACATCCTCGGGAAGCGCTCCAAGCTCTTCTGCCACCACCATGGCAACGGCGTCGTCGCAGTACACCCCGCGCCACGGCCCTCGACTCGGGACATATACCTTCCCATCTGCCCGGATAGCTATGGTGCAGCTGTAGTTGGCATGCGAGTGGCGGGGAGCGTCATGATACCGAAAGGCAACCCCATGCATCTTGCCGTTAGGCAGCCTTCGAGTGCCTGCCGTGTGCCACTTCTCTTCCCACCCGAAAGCAGCTTTGCCTATCTCGATGCACAGTTTCAGACTGGGCTCCGGAGTGTGGCAGTTCTTGAGGGATACTTCTATAGGATCCATGCCTAGGAAATCGCTGATCCTCCATATGGCGGTGGTAAGGACTTCCCAATTTGGGGGATGCGAGTGATCAAGGCCGCGGCGCGTAGTGCTAGTGTGTACAGCTACGGCCTTACTCCTGATGTTCGGACATCTTGTTGTATTGAACGGCTCGATGCTGTGGACAATTTCCTTTGGTCCGCGTGTGCCCACGTTTGAAATGATGTGGCCTTCTGCTGCCACTATTATCCCGTCGCTCGTAAAGCCCACTTTCATGTGAGTTGTGTCTGAAGAGTCGCCGCCGCAGTCAAAGGCGTCTCGACGGGTAAAGGCCATCCGGACTGGCCTACCTGTTCTCTTGGCCAATAGCGGGGTGAGAAAAGTGAGGCGGCGCATGATGAAGTCGCAGTATTGCCCGCCCATGAACATGTTTAGCCAGTGGATCTTGTCTTCCGGAAGAGCGAAGGCTACAGACAGCCAGTGCTGATCGGCGTTGAAGGTATCGGAGTAGACGTAAAGACTTTCGCCTTTGTCTCCGTACATGTCTTGCTCCCACCAGGCCACCATGGTGTATGGGTTAGGCTTGTGCGTGTTGATGAAGGGATAGGCCCGGTCATACTCTATGATGTGATCTGCTTGTGCAAACCCTTCCCTGACATTCCCGATCTCCCAGCTGTATTCGGCGGCAATATTGTCGGGATGCAGGTCAGGCTGAAGGACGGGCGCGTCAGGTCGCAGAGCTTCCTCGGCTGTGAGGACATGCGGTTGAATTTCCCATTCAATGTCCAAGAGACTAATAGCTTCGTCGCACACTTCCTCACTTTCAGCAGCCACGCAGGCGCCAACTTCTTCGCCCTCGCGGTCGGCTTGGTTGCTGAGAAGGAAGCCGGGAAAGGCCGTGATAAACGACATCATCTGCTCGATGTGAGGCTGGAGCCGGGATTCCATAAGCCTGAGCTCCTCGTCTTCCCAGGTCACAATCTCGTGCACACCCGGCAGAGCCATTGCTTTGCTCACATCGAGCCGCTTGATGCGGGCTCTGCCATACGGACTTCTGAGTACCTTAGCGTGAAGCATCCCGTCACAGACATACTCTCGGGCAAAGACTGCTGACCCAGACGCCAGGGCATACGAGAGCCGGCCGGGCAGATCACGGCGCCCAACCACTCGAAATTCTTGGCGGTCCTGATTTCGGCCCTGGTACACGTTTGGTTGGTCAGCCATCGGTCTCACCCCGGAGTTTTGCCGCAGCCTCCATCACGGCTTTAATATGGCGGGGATAGGTACCGCAGCGGCAGAGGTTGCCCGAGAGAGCGACTTTGATCTCCTCTACGCTTGGATTGGGATTCCTATCAAGCAGAGCTTTCGCGGCGAGGATGAAGCCCGGGGTACAATACCCGCACTGCATGGCATCCCATCTTCTGTAAGCCTCAATCAGAGGATGGCCAGCTGCGGCAACACCTTCGATAGTCTGGACCGATTTACCCTCGCACTCGACTGTCAGAGTCATGCAGGCGAGCACTGGCCGCCCGTCTATGATAACTGTGCAAGATCCGCATTCTCCTCGGTCACAGAACGTCTTGGCGGAGCCTGGCAACCCGAGCTTATACTGAAGTGTTCTCTGAAGCGTCCAATGCGGTTCAACCTCGACCGCACAGGGCTGCCCGTTCACAACGAGGTGGACCAGCATCTCGTCTGCCAGCGACGGTTCGTCGGCCTCTTTGCAGTTAGTACAGTGAGAAGTATCGGACGACATGTTTCACCCGCAAATCTGCCAGGAGGGCACGAGCCTGGCTGCCGGCCGGGGCTTGTTAGGACCGGGTCGCGAAGCAGAAGCCGCGCCCTCCTGGGCGAAGCCGTTGGTCAGTACAGCCGTTTCAGAATTCGAGTGTCGTAGATAGGCAAGCCCTCCTAGTCGAGCGCGCGAACAAACACGAACTGACCGTTTTTCATTTCCCAGGTCACCCAGCCGCCGCTGATGCCTTGGTGGTTTCCGGGCTTGTAACTAAGCACACCGCCCTGTACCGAAGGAAAGTCCTTCAGAGCCTCTATGGCGTCGCGTACAGCGGCACGGTCGTCGCCACCAACTTTCAGTCCCTCAGCAGCGACATGGAAAGCGTCGATAGCTTGGGCGCCCCACATGTCGAGCGGAGCTCCATACTCCTTCATGCAGGCGTTGTGATAGTCGAGCATCATGGCCTTATTGCGGTAGTCGTCGGGCAAGGCTGGAACATTGGTGGCGGCGTTGCCCACAATGATCGCGCCCTCTACAGCCTCGGGTCCCATAGCAAATGAGGCGACGTGTGCACACACCGGTCCGCCAACAATGGGCACAGTGAGGCCGAGACCTCTCAAGCCCTTGTAGAGCTGCGGGAACTGGGTCATGGCATTCATCAACAACACCGCGTCAGTAGGGTTCTTCTTCCATTCGGCATAGATCTTGTTGCAGTACGGCGTAAGGTCAGTCTCTGCCAAAGACACCTGGTCAGGCAACACAATGGCTTGGATACCCTCCGCTGGTCCCCGTTCTTTGAGCAGATCAAGGATCTCGATATTTAGGAGGATCTGATCGGCAATTCCGAGAACGCTCTTCCATCCCCGAGCCTTGATCTCCTTTATGATGGACTGGGTGTAGTTCTCGCCGGAGGCCATGACGTAGAAGAGCCACTTACCTTGATACAGTTGGGCCTGCTTTAGAAGAGGCGAGGCCAGTGTGATGGAGGGCATACCGTACTTCTCTACTACTGGTGCAATGGCCGCTATCTCTTCTGGTGGGTATGTCATGAAGCAGGCGTCAACATCCTCGCGTGTGCAGAGATTAGTGGCGGCATTTGCGGCTGTGGTTGGGTCTGATTTGGTGTCAAGCTCGATGAGCTCCACTGTCCTACCGTTAATGCCGCCTGCTCCATTGACTCTGGCCAGCTCTAGTTTGATTCCGTTGTAGGTGCCAGGCCACGCACCGGCATTTATGCCGGTGAAGGGCGCAACCACGCCGATCTTGAATGGCTCGGCAGTTCCTGAAGTTGTTTGGGTTGTTGCTGAGGTGGTCTGCGGTCCTGCGCTGGTCGTCGTGCCTTCCTCCTTACCGCAGCCGACGGCAACGGCCGCAAGTACTACAACAATTGCGACGACAGCAACACCCCAACGATACCTGCGCAATGCTAGCGTCATCGCTGGCTCCCTTCGGGTGGTTGGTCTTGTTTAAACCTGATAAGCGAACGTTCCTTCCAATGCACGGTGTACCATCCAGTTCTGCCCCCCTCCTTTCGCCCCACTCGAACTCTCGGCATCGCTCTCGCACTCGCCCGCTTGCTCCTAGTGAACCTTGCCGGGCAGGCACATCGGCCGCTGTAGATTCACCGCTTGCCCAGATACACTTCTCTTAGCCGAGGATCGTCTTTGACTTCGTCAACCCTACCTGAGAGGACCACCGAGCCTGTCCTCATACAGACCACGCGGTGTGCCAAGGACAAAGCCATCTCAGCGTTTTGCTCCACAAGTAGCATGGTCATTCCATGTTCGTTCAGGCGCGCCAGGGCATCGTATATGCTTCTTACCAATAGCGGAGCCAGACCCATCGAGGGCTCGTCCAGCAGTAGCAACCTGGGATGGCCCATAAGAGCACGACCGATAGCAACCATCTGTTGCTCACCCCCGGAGAGAGTTCTTGCGATCTGCTTCCGCCGTTCATATAAGACTGGTAGCAAGTCGTAAACGTAGGCAAGATCCTCAGTAAATCCTTTGCGCCAATCAGGTTTGCCAGACGCGCCCATCAGTAAGTTGTCCTCTACGGACAGGGTAGGAAACAGTCTTCGACCTTCGGGTACCTGACATATGCCTCGGGCAACTATCTGCTCGGCAGACATGGAGGTGATGTCCTTGCCCTCATAGATAATCTTCCCGCTGTTGGGTCTCAGTAGTCCTTGAATTGTGCGAAGAAGCGTGGTCTTGCCGGCTCCGTTAGCGCCCAGCACGGCGACAACCTCTCCTCTCGGAACGGTTAGGCTGACGCCGTGGAGAGCTTGAATTGAGCCATAGAGGGTGACCAGGTTATCCACCACCAGTGTGTCTTCTTGAACCGTGCGCCTCTCCTCCCGAATGGTCACCCGCGTTCTTTCCTGGTCCTCTTGGGTCCCGAGGTAGGCCTCCACTACGCGTGGATTGTGTTGAACTTCTTGTGCTGTTCCGCTTGCGATCAGCTGGCCGTAGTTAAGGACGTTGACGCGATCCGAGATTCCCATGACAAGGCTGATGTCGTGCTCTACAAGCAGTATCGTGACACCCGAGGCGCGTATCGCTGCTATTCGCCTTACTAAGTCAGCGCGCTCGGCTGCGTTCATGCCAGCCGCTGGCTCATCAAGCAGGAGCAGTCGAGGTCTTGAAGCAAGCGCCCGTGCGATTTCCACGAGACGTCGCTGCCCATAGGGAAGGCTTGCTGCTGGGCGAGCTGCGACCTTATCTAGGCCAAGCAGAGCAAGGGTTTCCATGGCGGTCTCGCGCGAGCGACGTTCCTCGGCTCGCTGACGGGGAAGGCCGAGACAGCACGACCAGAACCCCGACTTCTCGTGGCGATGGCATCCCACAAGGACGTTCTCAAGAACACTCATGTTTTCGAAAATCCGGAGGTTCTGGAAGGTTCGGGCCATGCCCTGACGCGCTGCATCGGCGGGGGAAAGCTTCCCCAGATCTACGTCGCCGAGCAGGATCCTTCCTGAGTCAAGAGCCTGGTGTCTGGTAATGGCATTGAAAAGCGTTGTCTTGCCTGCTCCGTTGGGACCTATGAGCGCGGTGATGCTGCCCTCCGCTACCTCAAAGGATACGCGGTCAAGCGCCTTGAGCCCGCCGAATGTGACCGTTACCTCCTCGATACGAAGCAACGTCTTAGTTACTGTTCCCTGGCTGAAGGTGTCCGGTCCAGCATTGTTTGACTTTGCCTCATTCTCTGGGCAGTCGTCGAGATCGCGCGGAGTAGCGCCCGTGACTCCTTCTTGAGCTGCTCTATCACTGCTCTTGGTGACCTTGGATCTTGACCATTCCCAGACACGACGAAGGGCCGAAGAGCGGAGGCCAAGGATTCCGGAGGGGAGGAAGAGAAGTAGCAATATCATGATGACCGGATAGGCTATGCCGCTGTACTCCTGTATGGCGCCCAGCGTGTTAAGTAGCCAGGTCATGATTACCGCGCCGATCATCGCGCCCCAGATACTGTCGGCGCCGCCGACAAGCATCATGATCACGGGAAGTATGGAAGCAGCAAACTGAAACGAGATAGGGCTGACCGCGTTTGTGACGAAGCCTAGTAGGCACCCCGACAGCCCGCAAATAATCGCGCTAGCGACGAAAGCCAGTAGTTTCCAATTGGCGGTCCGGATTCCAAGGCTTGACGAGGCTATCTCGCTAGTGGCCAGGGCTCGCAGAGTCCGACCGAGCCTATATTTCAATCCACGGTTCAGTAGAAGCAAGACCACGAGCACAAAAAACCAGACCAGGTAGTATTGGCTAAGTAGACTGTCGAAACGTAAAGACCCGATGCCCAGCGTCGGCACTCCTGAGAAACCGATCAGGCCCCCCGTGAAACCTAAACGCATTACCGCCACTACAAAGATTTGGCCGAGCCCGATAGTCGCAAGCATGAGGTAGAAATAACGGAGCTTAAGCACGGGCTTGCCGATGGCATAAGCCACGATGCCTGGCACTACCGTACCGATCAGCAAACACAGAAGCGTGGGAAGATGAAGTCTTGAGGCCAGGAGGCCAGAGAGATAGGCGCCTATGCCATAGAATGCAGAGTGGCCCAGCGAAAGTTGGCCTGCCTGTCCAAGAATGATAGCAACCCCTACCGTCTGGAGTGCGTAGATCCCAGCTGTAGCCATGACGCTCATGCCGTAGGGGCTCTTGAGGATGAGTGGCCACACAAGGAGTACCAAAATCGCAAGAACTTTTGCCCCCGTCGCCCACGGGTCAGAAATGGAGGACCACAAGCGGGCCGGTCTGTGGGGGAGACCTTTGTCGACTCCGGCTGTGGGCATTAGACCTCTCCCTCAGTCATAGTGGTCCCGAGCAATCCCTGCGGACGGAAGTACAGGAGTAGTATGAGCACTCCGAAGGCTACGGCTGTCTGCCATCCTCCGGGCAAAATGCCAGTGACCAGCGACTGGATAACCCCGATCACGATCCCGCCTACGAGGGCGCCTATGCTGGATCCCCAGCCACCCAGGATCGCGCCCACCATGCCTACCAAGCCAAACAGCCCCCCGGACTGGTATGTCATTGGAATCATGGGCACTACGGCGACCCCGCCGATGGCTCCCACCGCTGCGGAAATTGCGAAAGCAAGAACGATCATTCTTTTCGTGGAGATCCCGCACATCCGGGCTGCGTCTGGGTCGGTGGCTGTGGCAGTCATTTGTTTCCCGATGCGAGTTCGTGTTCCGAAGATATGGAGGGCGATCGCGATAACGATCATGAGGCCGATGACCCACAAGGTTTGGGGATCAATGGCTACGCCGCCAAAGTGTAGGAAGTCAGCCTTGATAAAGGCGGGGACAGACTTTCCGTACGGTCCCCATTCGACTAGGGCAATGCCCTCAAACAGGAGAAGGAAACCAATGGTGGCCAGGACTAGGTTCACAAACGATTTTATCCACCTGAGAACAACGAGGTAGATGGCTACGGAGATCGCTACCACGGCGACTACCGACAGTATTAGGGAAGGCCAGTAGGGTACCCCTGCGGCGGAGAATAAGGTGTAGGCGAGGTACCCACCCATCATGACAAACGAGCCCTGCGCCATATTTATGATGCGAGAGGTCCGGTATGTGGTCACGTAGCCCAGGCCGATGAGCGAATAGATCGCTCCCATGGTAAAACCGGTCACGACCAGCTGAATCCAATCAGCGATCATCGGACTTCCCCTGGCTGTCCGTTGTTGAAGCGGTGCATCTGCTGTGCTTGTCCCACAGGGAGCGCGGAGCAAGTTACTGGCTCTCTATGTGTCAGGTGGGCTGCGTCAGCCACCGCCTACCTCGTCTGCTTGATGATCAAGGCAAATCGGATAGGTATCATCTTGGCAGGGGGCAGTTGTAAAGTCAACATAGCAAAAATTGATAATAAAACGGCGCAGAGCCTAACCTTGACGTCTTAGTCACTTGCGTTCCTAATATGGCTATGAAGACTGCATACAAAAGGAGCTGCGGTAGCTGTGCTCGACGGAGGAGCGGAAAACCTGACTACTGGCTATGAAAGGCGGTGCGCTCGATGAATCCCTTGTTTGTTAAGGATCCCTTACGGTCTTTTGGCATAAAACAGACTGTTTTTCAGGGCAGCGGCTGTCTGGCGAAGATCCCCTACATTCTCGCGCGGGAGAAGTGGAAGAGGGTCCTGCTGGTGATTGGTCCTCACGTGGAGAAGACCTCTACGGGAGAGAAAGTAAAGGAGCTGCTAGAGATCGCTCACGCGGAGTATGCGGTCTTCTCCGCTATTAAGCCCGACCCTCTAATCTCAGACATTGAGCAGATTGGCATTCCTCTGGCCAAGGAGTTTAGGCCCGACGCCATCTTGGCGGTGGGGGGCGGAAGCACGCTTGACAGCGCCAAGGGCATAGCTCTCGTCGGAGAGTCCGAGCACACGATCGAGGAGCTGATGGGCGATCTGCGCAAGGTGGACCCCTTTGTGCCCATGCTACACAAGACCTACCCAATGATTGCTGTGCCCACCACTTTTGGTACTGGCAGCGAGGTAATCCGTAACGCGGTGGTGACAAACAAAAACGGGCGAAAAATTGTGCTCATGCACGATTGCATCTTGCCTGCCTATGCCCTCTGCGATCCGGATCTTGCTGCCACTCTACCGGCTCACGTGGCTGCCGCCGCCGCTATGGATGCGTTGGTACAAGCGGTGGAAGCCTACGTGAGCTTGGCTGCCAATGATTTCTCAGAGACCATGAGTTTGCGCGCGGTGGAGCACATGGGTCCGCATATTGTCCCTTACTACCGAGATCGCAGTGATCCTGTGCACGCTGATGCTGTTTGCAAGGCTGCCATGTATGGAGGCATTGCTTGGAATAACTCTTTTGTGGCCCAAATTCACGCCTCTAACCATCCGGTTACCGAGCTTCTCGGTATCCCCCACGGGGAAGCCTGCGCCATCCTGTTCCCTGCCTTTGTGGAATACAACGGCGAGGCTTGCAGGGAGAAGTTCTGGAAGGTCTACAACCTGATGTATCCGGAGGAGCCTTTAGCGCAGGAGGAGTTCGAGCCTGCTCACCTGGTGGCGAAACTCATCCAGCTTAATCGCGATCTTGGCATTCTGGGCGGCAAGACCTTGGCTGACTACGGATGTACCGAAGAGACCATCGACCAGATCGTGGCCACCTTTCCGGATGACCTTTATACCTATCCGCGGCCAACAAGCAAACAGGACATGAAAGAGATATACCTGCGGGTAATGCGAGGCGATTACCAATAGACGAAGCACGGTACCGATAAACGAAGCGCGGGCAGGAAACTACAGCCTAAAGGCAAAGAGAGGAGCACAACTTGGATCTAACACAGGAACTAAAAGAGTATGCCAAGGACAAGCTCGAGGTAGATCTGGTAGGCATAGCTCCTGCAGAAAGGCTTTCGGGGGCACCCGAAGGGCATCGCCCGACAGATCTCTTGCCAGGAGCAAAGTCGGTCGTGGTTATGGCTGTACGGTTGTCTTGGGGAGCGATTCAGGCTATCTACCGCGCGGCGGAAGATGGACTTAGGCATGCTCAGTGCATTTATGGCACGCATGGTTATGCCCTTACTCCCAACTATCATCTCAAGTTCGCTGCGTATCGCCTTGCCCGCTTCTTGGAGCGGAGGGGACACGTGGCTGCGCCTCTTCCCTCAGGGCCGGGCGCCGGAGGTGCGCCTTTTAGCCATCGCCATGCTGCTGTGGCGGCGGGACTGGGGGAGTTTGGCTGGTCTGGATTGGTGCTTACGCCGGAGTTTGGCCCGAGACAAAGGTTTGTCAGCGTGCTTACTCGGGCTGACCTTGTCCCCGATCCCCTTTATGCCGGCCCGCCTCTGTGCGACCGCTGCGATCTTTGTATCAAGATGTGCCCAGTCGGGGCGATCCCGGCAGATGAGATGAGGAGTGTGGATCTTGACGGCCGTCGGTACGAATACGCTAAGGTTCACTATCCCAAGTGCAGGGTAGGGTCGGAGGGTCTTACCACCAAGTGCTTGGGCTTGAAGGATCTACCTCTCCCAGAGGATCCCACTTGGGAAGATGTTGATAAGGCAAGGGAGCAAATAGACAAGCGGCAGCTGCAGGAAGTGATTCTGCCGGTGGACAGGGCCACCTGGTACTGCGGTCGCTGCCTGGCCTATTGCCCAGTGGGGACACCAGAAGAGTTGGGAATGCTGCGGGGTTTGACCAGGGTCATGTGAAGACAGGTGGAGGGGGACGCCGCGAGGCGGGGGTCGCACGCGGCCCCCGCCTCGCGGCCAGACTCAGAACGGGGATTGTCTTAGAAAACGATCACGTTGCGGATAACGTCGCCCTTAGCCATCGAGTCCAGAGCTTCATTTATCTGATCAAAGGTGTAATACCCGTTGATGAGCTCGTCCAGCTTTAGCCGCCCAAACTGGTAAAGCTCGATGATCCGCGGGATATCGATGCGCAGGCGTACCGCGCCCATGGCGCTTCCAGTGAGAGTGCGACCGAGGCAAAATTCCACTGGGTGCCAAGCCTCGAGGGTTTCTTCCCAGCCGTGGCCAATGATGACCGTAGTTCCCTGTACGGCCGACATTTCCCAAGCCTGACGCAGGATCTGGATACCTGCGGTAGCCACGATTACGTAGTCTGAACCACGCCCGTAGGTAAGCTCTTTGACTGTCGCCACCACGTCGTCCACTTTTCTTGCGTTGACAGTGTGGGTAGCGCCAAAGTACTTAGCCATTTCAAGCTTGCTATCCACGATGTCGACAGCAATGATGGGGTGAGCTCCAACAAACCGAGCGCCTTGGATAGCGTTAAGCCCCACACCGCCTGTACCTACTACGGTCACGCTAGCGTTCGGGGGAACCTTCGCTCGGTGGAGGATGGCGCCGAAACCAGATATAACTCCGCAAGCAATAAGGGCAGCTAGTTCCGGCTTGAAATCGTTGGGCACTTTCACCACGTTTGCTTCCGGCACCACCGTATACTCAGCAAACCCAGCTACCTCGCCCTCGAACTGGGTGAGGCGCTTTCCCTCTTTGTTAACAAATCGCCCGGGGATGAACAGCTGAATGGGTCGGGTAAGACACTTGCCAGGAATACCCATCATGCAGTAGTAGCATTGACCGCAACCGGTAGGCATGATGCTGGCGATCACCAGATCCCCGGGCTTCACGTAGGTGACATTCTCGCCGACTTCTACCACCCAGCCGGACATTTCGTGGCCCCCAATGCCGGGTAGGGGATGTATTCCGTGCTCTCCTTTTTGACAATGGACATCGCTATGGCAGATCGCACAGGCCGCCAGCTTTAACTTAACGTCGTTGGGGCCAACAGGATCAAGTTCGACCTCTTCAATTACCAAAGGCTTGTTGTACTCGTAGAGAACCGCGGCCTTGACTTTCATCTTCTACTCCTTGTAGACGCCGTATTCTTTTGCTGCCCGGATCATCGCGTGGAGGTTTTCTGCTTTTGCTTTTTCGGGACCAGCGCCTAGATCCAGGATGTACCCTCCGCCAGCGCCCACCGTCTCGATGAGACGACGGCAGTAAGCGGTAACCTCTTCGGGTTCGCAGGCTGTCATCATGGAGACCGGGACTCCTCCGTGGATGCAGCCGACCGAACCCAGAACCTCTTTGGCCTTGAAAATGTCGGTGGTGTTAAACCAGTAGACAACCTTGCCCTTGGGCAGGTCTTTGATGATCTCAAGCCGAGTGTTGTATTTGCCTTCGGTAAAGAGCCACGGCACAAAGCCCTCGTCGATCAGCTTCAAGATAAGCTTCTTAAGGCTTGGCCAATAGAAGGTCTTGAAATGCTCGGGGGACATGAAGGTGTCAAGTCCTTTATGAAGCGGCATGAAGACGCCGGGAATGCTGTCCGGAGTGGTTTTCTCAAGTACCGACCGAAAGACTATGTCTACCATGCGGTCGCAGGCCGCTATAACTTTTTCCGGACGCTGATAAAGATCCAGCATAATTCCCCGGGTTCCTCGAAGGTTGTCACCGACCACATCGAAGGGGGCTTCGGCGACTACAGGGAAAAGGTCAGGAAAGCCCTGGGCCATGATGCGCCGCGAGACCTCCGCCAAACCATCGAACCACTCACGCATGCGGCGTCCGGCCACCATTAGGGTAAGCAGGCTGTCCTGGACATCAGGGTCACCCCAGCTGGCTACGTGCGGAGGACACAATACAAGCGCGCGCATGTCGTGTGGAGTAGCCAGCTTGGCTATGCCCTTGTACGCTCCCACAAAGCGAGGTAGCACCCGACGAAACAAGAAGAAAGTGGGATCTTCGATGAGCTCGTCGTACTCGTCGGCAGTCATAAACTCGCCTTCGTGGTACTGGTAGCCAGCGTCATGTCGGCAGCCCCGTCCGGGCCACGAATAATGCTTCAGATCGAGGATCTCAAGGACAGATGCTGGGATGGTATAAAGCGCAGGCGAGACTGCGCAGTCGGGCTGGAACTCTAGGTTGAACTGGTACCAGGCCTCAAAAGCCCGGTCGGTATCATGCATCGCGTCGTACGGTGTAAGACCAGCATGCCAAGCGGGAAAGAATCCCATGGTGGCGCAGACCGGGACACGGTCGGGGGTTTTCTCAAGGCAAACGGCATCGATGAAGCGCTGCACTCTCGCCTTATAGTTTGCTTCTGCTTCTGGGCTGGCAAACTCAAAATCGGGATTAAGCCAGCAATCAAAACGATGCTGTCGCTTTTGCTCGGGCGTCAGCGCTGTCCACTGTTTCTTGTCCAACGTCATTTAGTTCTCCTCGGTTGCAAGTAACCAACTTCAACTCTTAGGTAAGCTCAAGAACTGCTCCGCGTTCGATCAGCTCCGCTCTTAACTTGGTGATTGGCACCATGGTTGGGTTAAGTCCGGAGGCTAAAGCCAGGCCAGCGGCTACTCCAGCTGCCTCGCCCATACCCATGGCTTGCGCGATCACTCTGGTGGAAGCATGTGCTACGTGCGAAGTGGAGGCGCAACGCCCCACTACGAGAAGGTTGTCAATGTCCTGCGGGCACAAGCAACGGAAGGGAATAGAGTAGTAGTCGTCTTCCTTCGCCAGATACTGCCAGCGGATTTGCGCAGTCTTGGGATCGTGTATTTCAACCGGCCAGGCACCAAGGGTGATTCCATCTTCAAACTTGGCCCCGCCGATCACGTCCTCTTCCGTAAGAACATACTGGCCAAGGATGCGGCGCGTTTCTCTTACCCCGATCTGAGGAGCTACGGCTATCAGCCGTGCCTGACCAAACCCAGGTACCCAGTCACGGATGGCCCGGTAGTACTCAAGCACTTGCCGACGCCCCTCGATCTCTGCTGCTGTAAGGTCCCGCGCACTTGTGGCGTTCAGGCCGCGAACACTAACTAGGTTGACTGAGATAGTTCCAGGCGGTAAAGACGGAAACACCACCGGGTCGATTCGCTCAAACCTGTAGCGGCCAGATTCTTTTGCAGCTGCGAGGTAGCAGCGCATCTCTTGGATTGCCTCTTCGGTCTTGCGGCCTGACTCGACATTGCCGAGCTTAAAGACGGTGGTCATCGCCTGGCCGCCCCCCTGGCCATCTCCGTACTCAAAGGGGACCCCTGCTAAAGCAGCCACGTCGGCGTCGCCGGTGGCGTCGATTATGATGGAGGCTTTGAGCGATTGTTGGCCGGATTTGTTGACGACCACGACACCTCCTAGCCGGCTCCCGGGCTGATCCCAGATGACGTCGGCGATAAACGTGTGGAAGAGGAGGTCGACCCCGGACTCGAGTGCCATCTGCTCCGCGGCGAACTTGAACAACTCTGGGTCGTAACTCACAGCAGCCAAACGGGAATCAATCTGCGAAACTCGCTTTTCGGTCAGACCATCGAGCTGTCTTAAACGATGCATGAGCTCGTCCACAAGTCCATGCACCACTTGCTTTTTTTGGGGTCCGGTGGTGTACAAACCGCAGAATGCCCCAACCAAGGCAGTGGTAGCTAGGCCACCGAGGAAGCCGTACCTCTCCACAAGCAAAGTTCGCACGCCGCAGCGGGCGGCGGCTACGGCGGCGGCTAGCCCGGCCGTGCCGCCGCCCGCAACCACAATGTCGTATTCACAAGACTTGTTCATTTAGAACGAGCTCCTCTTAAGCTGCAGGCTCTTAGCCACCTACCACAAGGGGTATGACTTCCACCCGGTCGCCATCTTTGAGTATGGTGGCGTCGAGGGCAGTGGCCGCGACATAACGGCCGTTTAGCAAGACAATGGCGTTGCCTACACCAGGCTGCCGCGATCCGGAGGTGGACTGGAAAGGAGCTAAACCTTGCAAGAACGAGGCAAGGGTACTTTCTTCAGGCACTTCCATTTTCTCCGGCAAGTCCGGAAGTCCCCTTACTCCTTTGCCCACCAGGGTTACTGTGATCGCCATGTGGCTAAGACTCCTTTGGGCACCTGCGTTTGAAAACCTCAACAATCCCGTTATCGCCGTCTACTCTCACCCAGTCTCCGGTTTCGATCAAGGCAACGGGATCCTGGTCCAGGTCGGTGACCGTTGGTACCCTAGCGTTCATACTGGCCAGATACATAACCGAGCATGCTTTGCCATAGATGAAAGCTGCCGGGTGGACGTCATGATCTCGGGTTCGTCCATACTGAACAAAGCCTCCTGAGCCACGCATTCCCGGCATGACTAGCACTTTACCTTTGAAGGGGACCTCAAAAAGAGGATGGCCACGCTCAGTGGTAAAACCTAACCTTTCGTTTACCATTCCCCAGCCCATAAGCGGTCGGGGCGAGACCAAGGCTTCACCCTCAGCTACTCCACCGATAACACCCCTGCCCCGCAGGACAATCTTCTTTTCGGCTGGCTTGTTCATCGCTTACCTCCAGCCTCCTTCCCAACGGCCGGTTATAGCCGCTCTCACACAGTCCTCTGTGGTCCCATACCACACCTCGAGTTTACGGGGATAGGCGTGGCCGGTGATGTAGTAGGCCTGCTTAGCCGCATCGGTGGCAAAAACTTGTGTGGGCGGATATTCGCCCCGTAGCTCACACGCGCAGGTGCCGGAGAGTAGATTGGCCCCTGCGCGTTCGATTGTGGCGCGCAGTCCCATCATCTCTGCCATGCGATAGGTCCATGGGTTGGTCATAACCCAAAGTGGGATCCGGCATTTCTTACCCTCTAGGAGCCAAGCTACTTTCTGCACTTCCGTAATGGTGTAATGGGGACAGCCCAGATAGACGAAATCCACTTCCCTCGTCTGTGCGTTGTTTAGTAGCTCGTAGACGCGTCGCAGGTCTTCTTTAGTTATAGCTATTTCTTGATCCCACTTGGGTTTCTTCCGGACCAAGTCAAGGCTGGGCGCCTCAGGAGTGACACCCACTATGTGATACATGCGGACTTGCCCGCCTGTGCAAAGCGCGGAGTTCATTTTCACGAGCTGGTTCATGTTGGGTCGGCCAGCCCCGACTATGGCCGGTACTTCCATTCCACAGGCTTCCCCGACTGCCCACCCCAGAAGGTCCCAGTCCATGTCGCTCTTAAGTTCGGTCTCCACCTTCACCAGGATAGTGGCCAGGCGGTTTTCCGTGAGGTGTAGGTCGTATTCTGGGATCTTGCCTAAGTAGGCTGCCTGAAAACAACCATCAAAGTTTGTGCGAGCTCCGAGCACTGCATTGCACCATGGGATGGCGGAGCTTTCCCCCCAGGAGCAGTGTTGCCCCATGGTGGGCCAGTACGAACTTACGAGGTAGTAGTCGCAGGAAAGGGTGGGCACCATCCCCATTTTCATGAGAGGTTTGAGGCTGGCCAAGAAGCGCTCGTGATAAGCGGGCTCGCAGTTTGGCCAAGTGCCGCAGTTCTCCCAACCATCAACTATGATTCCTGGTCCTACCGGCTTGTTGGCAAAGGTTGGGACCTTGAATTTCTCTCCTTTGCGGGCACACTCTTCGATTTCTTCTGGCGTGATTGCATACTCACCCACCCAGGATAGAGCGCCCGGATGAATGTCCACGGTCCCGTCAATATCGACTAGACGCTCAGCCCCTGCCGCCTCGCCATAGGCAACCAGGAACCTCATGCACTTTTGCGCTACGTGACCTTGGGCCCCGTCGAGGATTCTTTTTTCTTCGTCTGTCAGACGCAACCTAATCTCCCTCCTTAATTTCTGTTGCCCCAAATCAAGGCCCGCAGGACTCTCTCAGGTGCGCATGAACTCCTTGGTTTGGGAAAAGTCGAAGAATTGATCAATCTCTTCCTGAGGAACGTCAAACACCTCGTTGGTGGGCGGTAGAGGTTCTTTCCGCATCCACTCCGGCAGCCGATCAGCCACGTCACTGATCCCTGCCCGACGATTGAACTCTCGCTCCTGGAGCAGCATTTTCTTGCCCAGCTCAATCAGGTCGCGGGTGGTGAAGTCGACGCCGTATAAGGTGGCGATCATTGGGGCGATAAGGTCAATCAATTCCTTGGAACGGAAAAGGAAGGTGAAGTGACAGAGCCCGGTCGCGTCCATGGCGGTATTGATGATTTGTGACCAACGCGAACGGTCAACTTGCCCGTGGGGCGAGAGTGGATCAGCCGTAACAGCCCCGGTTGTATGGTCTGCTCCTTGCGGACTCGTGGCGTAAGTGACGCCCCAGCCCTTGGAAGTACGGGCCGCATGGGCAGGGATGGCTTGGCCCTTAACGGTGGGCACACGACTTATGCCAAAGACCTTGGCGGCCGTCTCTGTGCCGCTTGCCACCACGCGACCCAGCGGTGTGCCTTTCGCCACTTCCTCGAGGAGCTCCATCGCTCGAGAGAAATTCCCGAGCTCGTAGATGCCAGCGTCGCTGAGAAGGCCGATGGTGGCCCCGGTCTCGATGGTGTCGAGTCCTAGTTCGTCGCACCGCCGATCGATGCGAGCAACTGACTCCAGGTCGCTAATGCCAAGATTTGCTCCGCACATGGTAAGCGTCTCGAATTCAAAACTGGCTGTCAGGTAGCGGCCTTGGGAGTCGTGCACCACATTTGAGCAGCCAACAACGCAGCCAGATAGGCAGCGATGGCCGAGCACGCCTCCATGCTTCTCCGTCCAAGCCACTAGCGCATCAGCATTGATTCCCTTAACGCCCTCAAAGCTGCCCGCGCGGTGGTTAAGGCTAACTAGGGCCCCTCGATCGTGCTCCACCTGAATAAAGAAGGGAGTGCCAAACCGGTGTACCGTTTGGCAGAGAGGATCGTTCCGCAAAGCCTCCGATGCGGCCTTCACTGCCTCCCTAAATCCATCCGGGTCTGCGGCTTTCCGGAACGAGCCGCCTGAGTCGTCAATGACTATAGCCTTCAGCCGCTTAGAGCCCATAATTGCTCCCACGCCACCACGAGCGGCGTGGCGAGCAGGTCTTCCCTCCAAGTCGGTTACTGCTACTGTCGAGTTGGCGTGGAGCCGTTCGCCCGCGATGCCAGCGATCATCAGACCGACGTCAGGGCCGAAGCGTTCGCGTAGCTTTTCCGCCGCGGCGTAGTTGTCAAGACCTACGATGTCGCCCGCCGGTTCCAGGTAGGCTCCCTCGGCTGTGACCCTTAGGATCATCCATTCCGGTGCTTTGCCGGTGACGACGATGGAGCGCACTCCAATCCGTCCAAGCTTATGGCCGGCGGCTCCACCGGCGTTGGCCTCCTTAACCCCGCCGGTGAGCGGACTTTTGCCTCCGACCGATATCCGGCCCGAACTCGGGGCAGAGGTGCCAGCTAGGAGTCCAGTAGCTACGATAAAGGGGTTTTCCTCGGACAGAGGATGTACTCCTGGAGATACACGCTCAGTTAGATACCAGTCTATGAACGCGCGCCCACCAAGCAAGCTGTCAGCGGGAACTTCCTGTGAGGAGATCTCTCCCCGGGTCATGTCTACCCTAATGTCTCTCACGGTGATCTACTCCTTACTCGCGTTCTGCCCTTGTCAACTCTTGTCTAGTCGAGCCTCGTCTGGTCGGGATCCAACTCTTCGACTGTCTCATCATCACATTCAACGTCGCCTAGGTAGAGCTCTCGCAAGTTTGGCGCCTGCCTTACCTCCTCAGCTGTCCCCCGAAGCGCCACACGGCCGGTTACCATGACCACAGCGCGGTGAGCAATGGTCAAGGCTGCTTCGGCGTTCTGTTCCACCATGAGCATGGTAAGTCCCTCTTGGTTAAGCTTCACCAATGTCTCAAAGATGGCTGCCACTATCAGAGGGGCTAGACCCATGGAAGGCTCGTCTAGCAGCAGGAGTTTAGGTTTACTCATGAGAGCTCGCCCAATAGCAAGCATTTGCTGCTCTCCGCCGGACAACGAACCTGCTAGCTGCTTGCGCCGCTCGGCAAGAACAGGGAAAAGCTCGTATACCGACTCAAGCCGGGAGCGAAACTCAGGACCCTTATAAGTCTTGCCAGCCCCAAGCTGCAGATTTTCAAACACGGTGAGGGTAGGAAAGACATGCCGCCCTTCCGGCACCTGGGTCATGCCTAAGCGGGCTATGTCGGGAGAGGAGAGCCTTGTGATGTCGCGTCCTTCGAAGAGAATTCGGCCTGTCTGGGCTCGCAGGGCTCCCGAGATGGTGTGCAGCAATGTGGTCTTGCCCGCTCCGTTTGCTCCAAGAACGGCCATGATTTCGCCTGGCCAAACCTCGAGACTCACATTTCTTACTGCCCCGATTGAGCCGTAGAAAGTGGATACGTCTTCCACCCTGAGTACCGGCTGGGAAGCGGGTGACGTCTCCTGCCCGATCGCCGCGGCTCCTGGGCCCACGCTCACGCGGACGCGTTCTTTGGCCAAATCTTCGTCGAGGTGTTCCTTGGTGCCCAGGTAGGCCTTTATGACTGCTGGGTCGCACTGCACTTCGGCTGGCGTGCCGTGTGCGATCAGGCTGCCGTGTTCCAAGACCGCCACGGAGTGGGAAATGCCCATGATGAGATCCATGTCGTGCTCCACGATGAGTACGTCGATGCCAGCCTTGTGGATTTCAAGAATCTTCTCCATGAGCACCTCGCGCTCACTGGTGTTCATGCCTGCGGCCGGCTCGTCGAGCAACAGAAGAGAGGGCTCGCTCGCCAAGGCACGGGCGATCTCCACCAACCGCTGCTGCCCATAAGGCAAAGAAGTGGCGGACATGTAAGCCCGGTCGGCGATTCCAAGTAGGGAAAGAAGCTCCATTGCAAATTCCCGCGACCTTCTTTCCTCGCGGCGAGAGCCGGGTAAGCGAAGTCCAGCCGCTACAAAATGGCTCTTCTCGTGGCGATGGCATCCCACCATGACGTTGTCTATGACGTTCATGTTGGCGAAGATGCGGAGATTCTGAAATGTTCGGGCCATACCCAAGCGGGCAATGTCCGCCGGGTTCATGTGCGTTATGTTCTTACCTCCAAACCACACCTCGCCTGCGGTCGGCCGCTGTAGGCCGGTGATTACGTTAAAGAGGGTTGTTTTTCCCGCTCCGTTTGGCCCAATGACTGCCGAAATGAGGCCCTTGGGTATGTCCAAAGAGACGTTGTTTACTGCGTGTAAACCGCCGAAATTCACTGTTACCCCAGCGATGTGCAAGCGGGGTTCATCGCCAGGGCTTTGCGCCGGCTGAGAGATATCGGCCGACTGCCGGCGGAAAGTAATTGTGGGCTGCGTCGCCGTCGGGGCCGCTGCTGAGAGAGAGGCAGCAGTCTGTGTGGCAGGAGTCGGCTGGACAGGATCGTCAGTCAGTAAGGGCTCCCTTTCTGCTCGAAAGCGGGCCTGCCACTCGGCGATTCTAAAGTGACGCATCAACTTGTCGCGGAGCCAAGGCAGCTTCCCCGTTTTCATCAAACCGGCCAAGCCGCCAGGGAGAAAGATAATGAGAAGAATTAAGATGACGGAGTAGATCCCGGATGAGTATTCGGCATAGGCCGTAAGTCCGATGCCGAGCCAGGTGATGAGAATTGCTCCCACGATATTGCCAAGGACGCTGTATTGCCCTCCCACCATCACCATGAGCATCGCAACCACTGAAGTCCAGGTGGAAAACTGACTAGGGCCTACGCTGGTCAAAAAGAGCACCCAAATTGAGCCACCGAGAGCAGCGTAAACGCAGCTCACTACAAAGACCCGCAGCTTCCAAGCCGAGGTGTGGATGCCCAGGGTTTGGGCGGCAGTCTCGTTCGAGTTGAGGGCAAGTAGAGCCCGCCCCACGCGTGTGCGAAGAAAAGATTGAGTAAAGAGGGCAAGCAGCAGAATCACGATCCACATGAAGTAGTACTGGCTCATGAAGCTGCTGAAGCTAAACCCGGCGATGCTTAGATAGGGAAGGCCGGCAATGCCTGTGGAACCCATGGTGACCGATCGCCAGTTGTTGATGATCACGGTGAAGATCGTGCCGACGCCCATGGTAGCCAGCGCCAAGAAAAACATCCTAAAACGAAGCACTGGTTTTCCTATGATCAGGCCGATGACAGCCGAGAGAACTACTCCGGCCAGTACCGCAAGCAAGGTGGGCCAGTGGTACTTGTACACTAGGATGGCGGTCGTATAGGCGCCTATGCCGGCAAACGCGGCGGTACCAAACGTGAGCAAGCCCGCCTGTCCCATTACCAGTCCGGTGGCTAGAGCGATGATCGCGTAAGCCCCCGCTGTAACCATGTTGGTCAGGTAATAGGGAGTGCGATGAAACGCGGGGATAACGAGTATGACAAAGAAAATAAGAAATGTAGGCCAGTAAGTGCGTAAAGTAAGGCGTTTCATGGTTAGCTCGCTGTGATTAGCTTTTGCCTAAGCAAACCGCCGGGGAGCAAGGTGAGCACCAATATCAGGATCACAAACGCAATGGCATCCTGAAAACCGGAGGGAAGGTAGCCGCCCACCAGGGTTTCGATGACTCCGAGAGCGATCCCTCCTACCATGGCTCCTGAAGCTGTGCCCCAGCCTCCAAGAACAGCGGCCACAAATCCCTTAATTACTAGGACGCCGCCAACGTTAAACGTAAACGGTATAACCGGGGACATGAAAATCCCTGCTATAGCGCCAATGCTAGCGCTAATGACAAAGGCCAAGCGGATAAGCGCTCCGGCGCGAATACCGACAAATCCAGCTGCCAGGGGCTCGGTGGCTGCGGCTGTCATCGTCTTGCCCAGGTGAGTGTGGTTGTTAAGGAACCACAGGGCGGTTACCACGACCACGGCCATACCGATAATCCACAAGTCCTGGGTACGGAGTCCCACACTGCCGACGCTGACCGGAGCCTCGCCGGAGAAGGCCGGCCCATACACGGGCCAGGCGTCCCACCATAGTAGTGCAATTGCCTGGATCAGGGAGCTTACGCCCAAAGTGGCTAAGATGACCATGGCTAAAGAGGCATTGCGGAGAGGGGCGATCACCAGCTGGTACATCACTAGTCCCACTAGTGCCACAGCTACGACGGTGACCACGGCGGCCAGCCAGTAGGGGAGATGTAAGCTGTTCCAAAACCAATAGCTCATCATTCCGCCCAGCATCACAAACTCACCCTGCGCAAAGTTGACCACTTGAGAAGCTCGGTAGATGGTCAAGAGTCCCAGGGCGATAAGAGCGTAAATCGCGCCTATGCTTACGCCCGATACAAGCAGTTGGATGAGATTGGCCACTTAAGCCCCTCCCCGCTTTGCCTATCTAGAAACCGACACTACTTCCAAACTACTAGCTCATGCACTTAGAAACAAACCTCTCACCAGAGATGAGAACGTGCTTCTTCCGACAGTGTGTCAGGCATGAACTTGGCAGCATTGAGCTCCTTGAGCTGGAACGAATGGTTCCGGATCTCAATAATCTTGTAATCCGCAAGATCAAGACCAATGTGGTCGGTGGGGGTGTACGTAAGAGTGCCTTCGCTTCCCACGAAGTCTTTCACATTGTTCTCGATGTAATTGCGGATGGCTTCCTTGTCTGTCCAGCCTACGGCGTTGAACGTATTCTTGATAATGCCCACCACGGTCAAAGCGTGGGCAGCAACGCCTGAGAACACGCGGTTGTACTTGGCCTCAAAACGCGCCTTCATGTCAAGGAGGGGCGCCTTGATCGGATCATCATCCGGAAGCTGCTCGCATACGATGGGCGAGTCGCAGCAGAACTGCACGCCCTCGATTTCCTTGCCGCCTGCGTCGAGCAAGGCGAAGTAGCCAAAGGCTGGCTCGCCGATGACCGGCAGGTTGACGCCGATCTTGTTTAGAGCCTTGATGAGGGTGATGGCGTCAGTACCAAGGAGAATCATCCCAATCGCGTCGGCGTTAATGCGTTCAACCTCCGCCTTGATCTTGGTGGCGAAGGCGGTCATATCAAGCTGTCCGGGGACTACCTGGTCCTTGAGCACAACAGCGTTTATGCCCCACTCTTTGGCGTAGTCACGAATGTAGTAGCCGCCGTAAGCGAACAAGTTCTGCAGGTCCGTGACTACCACGATGTTGTCGTAGTTGTTGTACTTAGCGATAGCCAGGACTGCCTGACCTTGCACCTTGCCCGAGGCGACGGTGTTGAAGGTGTACTTGTAGAACTGCTGCTGCCAGGCGGCATCGTCGGGTACAAATGCGATCAAGGGCATCTTCTCCCGCTCGCAAACGGCCATTGCCTGGGCAACCACAGCGCCTGAACTAGGCCCAACGATTAGCGGGATATCCGGCATTGACGTGAGCTTGGTAAACGCCGCATTGGCCTTGGCAGCATCAGAGGCGGTGTCTTCGGGCACCACTTCGATAGGATGACCCTGGATGCCGCCCTCCGCGTTTAGCTTCTCGATTTCCAGCAGCATGCCGTCCCGGGTGTCAAGACCAATGCTGGACAACGCGCCGGTCAGGTCCGAAACCAAACCGATCTTGATCGGTTCCAAATTTGCAGGTCCTCCACTGGTGACGGTGGTTTGGCCTGTACCCGTGGTTGCTGTTGTCTGGGAGGATCCCGTGCTTGCCGTGGTCTGCGGAGCCGCAGTGGTCTCCGTGGTGCCTTCCTTGCCGCAGCCGACAGCCACAGATGCGATCAAGAGCGCGATCGCAAGGATCGCCACTAGCACCAAAGTTCTTGTAGTCCTGCGATTCAAGGCCCTAACCTCCTTTGCCATTAATTCCGCTCCCCAGAAGCCATAAGTAGTCTTTTGCCCCCAAATTCTGACGTCTACCTCCCTTCCAATCGCGGCCCTCCGGGCCTGTCCGGCTCTAGTGTTGGGAAATCTGAACCCCCGTGTAGGGCTTGGGTAGATGCATCATTGCACCCGTTTGTCGATAAGTCAACATGTCAAAAATTGATAGAAATATTGAAAAACAAGTCGTATAACCTAACGGCTTGATACATGCTGATTGCATTTCTGGAAGGAAAGTGTCATGGTATGTTAGAAACACCAGCTGGCTGCCATATAACGCCGGCTAACTGTTACGTGAAGACTTTGACGATTGACTTTGACGATTAGATCTCGCAATACTGCTAGGAAGGGGATGTAGAACGAGATGCCCAGTGGTCAGGCTCGGGTTTTCGAGGTGCTTCGCAGCCCGGAGATGCGGCGAATTCTCGAGCGTTCTCGGCGCGAAACTCTGCTCCATGAGGACTTTCTTCGCATGCCGCAGCCCGTCGGGTGGAGCCCTGAGGAGACTTGGCGGCTCTTAAAGACTATCCGGCGACAGCTGTCGATAGAAGTGCCCATACTGACGCCTCAAGGCTATCGCCTGTGTTACTTTCTGCACCAGGATCTGCTAAATCGCCTGTTTGACTTCGAACGTTATTGCCGTCCGGAATCCGAGCTGTATATGCAGCTTGCCGATAGGCAAGGGCAGCCGTTCATAGTGAAAATCCAGATTGAAGAAGCGATTGCTACAAGCACACTGGACGGGCTCACAATTCCTTATGAACAGGCCGAAAGACTTATCCGTCTGGACAGAAAACCCCGAGATAGTGGGGAGCGGGTCATATTCAACACCTACCGGCTGATGAGTGACATCTCTACATACGTGGGAGAACGCTTTAGCCCCGAGCTTCTCTCGGAGTTTTACCGCCGAGTGACCGATGGGGTTGACGCCTCCACCATTAGTCGGGGTCCAGAGCGGTCGCCTCTTGCGCGCCCCGAGTACCGAGCGCTGTCTTCTCGGCAAGCAGATCGCCATGTCGACGAGATATGTGCGTACGCAAACGACGAGATCGGTGATCCGGATGAACACCCTGCCATCCGAGCCGTGGTGCTACGCGGAATCATCCGCCAGTGGTTCCCGCTGCCTGACTGGAACGGTAACGTGGCCTCGGTGGTCTACCGTCTGTATTGTCTTAAGCACAATTTCCCGGTGCTTGCGTATCTGCCCTTCTCTAGGCTAGCGCTTGACTGGGCCGAAGGTCGCATTGGGCCGCCGGACGTGATGGCTTCGGACCTGCCTGCGCAGTATGTTGACGAGCGCGGCGACGAGGACCATACGCCTGTTCTCACCTTGGCAATTCAGCTGGTGCATTACGGGGTGATGGAGCTTGTGTCTTACATCAAACAGACCAAGGAGAGAGACGACAAGATTCTTGCTGCCCTACGACACGATCCGTCACTTAACCACCGCCAGCGAAGCATCCTGAGCCGGGCTCTTCGCCACCCGGATGCCGAGTTCTACATTCGCTACCACCAAGTCAACCACAACGTGGCCTATGCTACAGCCAGGGCCGATCTTCTTGATTTGGCCGAAAAAGGTTACTTGGTGCAGTTCAAGAAGAAGAAAGCTTTTGTGTTTCGTCCACATGAAGACTTGCAGAAGCGGCTGCGGTTAGAGGTTGAGCATCTTCCTCACACCGGTTCACTTAGTGAAGAGCCGCCCGATGACGACGAGTAGATGACCACGCTGGGAGGCGATTGTGACCAGTCTGGACCAGCTCCACCAGTATGCTCAGGAGATCGAATGCTTGATGGCCCTGCACAGCTATCCGCTGGCCGTGAAGATGATTGAACGAGGCGAGGAGCTTCCTCCGGAGGTTATCCGTCCCAAGAAGGACCTGGGCTATCACCTCAGTCAGTGTCAAGCTTTCACTCTTTCGCGTCGCAAAGGTGTTGCGGTGGCCATGGTGGACGATGATCACTGGTGTTGGGGGCCCATCATGGCTTACGGAATTGTTGATCAGAATATAGGGAGGGACTTTCCCGAGATAAGCGAAGATCTCAAGAAAATCCCGCTCCTTGAGCCAGGGAGGTACTGCGGTATTGTGAGCGCGCCCCTTCGGAGCGCCACGTTCATTCCCCAAGTGGTGTTGATCTACTCAAATGTCGCTCAGCTCAACAACATGCTTCACGCACTATCTTTTGCAGGAGAGGGTCTTGTCGATACACCAATCTACCCCATTGCGAGCTGCGCCTGGTCGGTGGTACCCAGTCTCAGGGGTAAGTATGCGGTCACCATCCCTGACCCCGGAGAGCTAGGTCGCGCTTTTGCCTTTGAAGATGAAATCATCTTTAGTCTACCGGTGGAAAAAGTGGAGCTGCTGGTTAGGCAGCTCCACTTTTTCCGCGACGAGCTCAAATGGGAATACAAGCGTCACGACCGCTTAGAAATACGCCCCGACTTTCCTCGCCCAGAGTTCTACAAGAGACTCTTTAAGGTGTGCGGATTAGATGCCGACGACCTCTGAGCACGGACTCCTCTGACCGCATGCACGCTCGGACGCAGATTCATTCGATACTCGATCGCACGCTACTTAGTCAATTAGGGTGTTTGCAAACACAAGCCAGGTCAACAGCGATTTGGAGGTCAGGCTGAGTAGTATGTAGACCTTTTCTCCGAACAGATAGTCCCGCCACTTTCCCACCTGGGCATACTGCAAAATCATGTTGACCGCAAAGCTCATGAAGAACACGAAGTATGAGGCAATGATCCCGTAAACAAATCCCGGTGGCTCGGCTCCGTCATACCCGGGGCTGACCAGGTAGATCACGATTGCCACCCAGGGAATTATGCCGGCAAAGGTTCCAAACCAATACGAGAGCCAGTTTGCCTTGCCTGGTTGCTCGTATTTCTCCATCAGCAGCCCAAAGAAAATCATGCACGCGTTTATGCCGAAAATAGCCAGCATTGCCGCAATGTCGGTGATGCCGCAGATCATGGTTATGAGCATGATCATGAGCGACGAGGTTATGGAGTACTCAATCCACCGACCGTAGTTGCGGTCCTGTAGCAAATTGCGCTTGTACCAGCCAAAGATTCCCGGTGAGGCTATCAAAAGCAAAGAAAGCGCCGAGATGGCCATGAAGGCAAATGTGCCCCACGCAAGCGGGAGACTTCCTATCCGGGTGAGGACGCCGTCTGTGCCAGGCGGGCCTTGCATGTAAGTGGCGGTCACGGGAAGCTTAAAGTCGTTGGCTAGTGCGGCCATGACCACAGCCTGCACAGCCAACACGAGACCTACTGCTATGTTCCACCAGCGAAGGTTCTGCAGACGCTTCTGGATCTCGCCCGTTACGGCGGTTGTGCTATTGGCAGCCATCTTGTCCCCCGGTACGTAATGTGTTTCTTGCCAACCGCGCTCGGAGTCCCCGAAAAATCCTTGAGGTCTTGCCGGCGCACGCTTTGTACGTCTTGTACCCACTACTTCCGGCGTTCTAAGCCTAGGCGCAAGCATCTTCTTTAGCGCTCCACAGCGCGGGCGTACTACGCTGCGTGGGGGACATCATGCCCTGCGGGGCAGGCCCTGCCGGGCGCCTCCTTGCGCTAATTACCGGGCGCTACTGCTCAGTCTCAAGCTCTACCAAGCTGCGGCCGCAGTATTTCTCGCGCAGTTTGGGTTTGTCGATCTTGCCTGTGGCGTTGCGAGGCACGGTGTCAAAGATCACCCGCCGGGGGCGCTTATAGCGCGGCAATTCGAGGCAAAATTCGAGGATTTCCTGTTCGGTGCACTTGTGTCCCCGTTTGAGTTGAACAATCGCGGCTGCTATTTCTCCTAGACGGCGGTCCGGCAAGCCGATCACGGCAACATCCTTAATGGCCGGGTGGTGATGCAGAAAGTCCTCAATCTGAACGGGGTAAATGTTCTCCCCTCCGCTGATGATCACGTCCTTCTTGCGATCCACCAGATAAATGAAGCCATCTTCGTCCATGCGAGCCATGTCCCCGGTGAGAAGCCAGCCGTCTTTGAGTGTGGCCGCCGTCGCCTCTGGGTCCTTGTAGTAGCACTTCATTACTCCGGGGCCTTTCACGGCTAACTCACCCACTTCTCCTTGAGGGACCGGGTCGCAACTATCATTAACGATCATGGTTTCCCATTGATAGCCAGCCTTTCCAACGGCACCCACCTTGTGCACGTTCTCTACTCCAAGATGGACGCACCCGGGTCCCGCGGATTCTGTAAGGCCATAGTCGGTGTCATAGTCCTGCCAAGGAAAATGCTCTTTCCAGCGGCGCACCAGGCTGGGGGGAACCGGCTGAGCTCCCATGTGCATTAGTCTCCACTGCCCAAGGTCGTAATTGTCAAGCTTAAGATCCCCGCGCTCAATGGCCTCCAAGATGTCCTGCGCCCAGGGAACAAGCAGCCAGACGATGGTCACTTTTTCGTCCGAGACAGTCTTAAGGATCCACTCTGGCTTTACGCCGCGAAGCAGCACTCCTTTGCTTCCCGATAGCAGGCTTCCAAACCAGTGCATCTTGCCCCCGGTGTGATATAGGGGCGCGATACAAAGGAAGTTATCGCTGCGGGTTTGCCCGTGGTGCACGAGTTCGGCCATGCCGGCTGCCAGTAGGCTGCGATGGGTGTGCAAGATGGCCTTGGGAAAGCCTGTAGTGCCGGAGGAGAAGTATATGGCCGCTTCGTCTTCTTCGCGCAGCAAAACTCCGGGGTCATCCGAGCCACACTTCTGTGAGCAATGGTAGTAACTTTCGGCGAAGGTAGGGCAGTCGGTGCCAACAAAAAAACGCGGATCTATCTGCGGGAGCCGATCAACTAGAGATTCTATCCGACCTATGAACTCTGGACCGAAGACTAAGGCTCGTGCGTCGGAGAGCTTCAGGCAGTATTCAATTTCCTCTGCGGTGTAGCGGTAGTTCATAGGCACCGCCAAGGCGCCTGACTTAAGCACGCCGAAATAGACAGGGAGCCACTCAAGACAGTTCATCATGAGAATGGCGACTTTATCTCCTTTGTCAATCCCTCGGGAGAGGAGCAAGTTGGCAAAGCGGTTTGCCGCCTCGTCGAACTGCCTCCACGTCATCTCTCTACGCCGGTGCTCGGAGGGATTGGTCTCCATAAGCTCGTATTCGCGCCAAGTTACTTCGCGCTTAGCTTCGAGTTCGGGACTTACTTCCACTAAGCAAACCTCATCCCCATAAAGCTTCGCGTTACGTGATAGCGCCTCGGTTAGCAGCATCTCAGTCCTCGTCTCTATAAGCTGGATTTAAGATTTGCACTTAAGCTCGAAAGCGGTTCGTTGGCACTGTACGAGCTTCGTCTCAGAAAGCGCCTAGTTGGCACCGCACCACCTTGACGCCCAAAGTTTCGCAGGCGCTCCCCACGGTCAGCCTATCTGTTCCGACAATGTCAGCTACCTGCCAGCACGAAGCACAGGCGATTTTGCCGTCGGCCGCGCGGCGCTCTATCTCTTGGCGCAAGTCTTCGGGGACGGTTTCCAATACGCGAGCAATTTTTTTCTCTGGTTCGTATCCAAACAGCCCGAGCTGGCACTTGACGATTCGTAGCTCAAGGAGATCGGCTGTTTTCCCGACCTCTGGCGGGACCACTCTTAATTTGCGTGCAAGTGCGTGGGCTTGCTCGCAGGTAATTCGGCCTTCTGCCGCTACTTGTTTAAGCGCCTCGGCTACTGACGGGTTAGGCATCGTACCAGCTGGGTGCTTAGCCTGATAATGCCCTTTGTCTGTGCACGACATATGGTCAATCCTTTCGTAGCGGGTTGGGTCTTTTCCCGGGTCTCTATCATTCAGAGACCTTCATTAGGCGACCGGTAAGATGATCAAGCTCAAGCAAGGCCTTCTCTGCCCTGGACGGTAGAGCAGTAACATCGCTGCTTCGCAGTGCCAGCAGAACAGGCTCCACTACAGCTGCAAGGACAGAGTTGTCCTCGGCCAGCTCGCGTAGTACTCGGTGGCTCATGTCCAAATGGCCTCGAGGGAGGTCTTTGTTTAGTAGCGACTTAAGCACTGGCACTACGGAGCGTGGCCCCAAGGCGATAAGCCCGTCTGCGGCGAGCCAGCGGATGTCGGAGTGGCTGTCTGACATGAGCTTAACGAAGCTGTCCAAGCAGGCTGGCTCTACCATGGCGGCAAGTGCCTTGGTTGCCTCCCAACGTGTTTGCTTGTCAGAACTAGCTGTCAATTCGAGGAGGGGCCCAACCGCAGGGTCACCAGCCAAGATGAGTGTCTCACGCGCGCGTTTGCGACGCATGCCGTCACGCTCTTTAAGAGCAGCAATCAGTGCGTCAAGAATCTCCATAGCACCCCCGTAAACCCCACGCCCACTAGTTTCCATAAGATACAGGCAACCTTTACAATGACAAAGATGCAAACGCCGGTGGGGAGGAGCCATGCAAACCATTGTGGTGGGAGTGGACGGTTCGGAAGCGGCAGGAGTCGCCCTGGAATTCGCAGTAGAGGAAGCCACCATCCGGGGGGCTGAGCTTCGCGTCATTTCGGTTTGGGAGCTCCCCACGTTTCCGAAACCGGATTTTGAACCGGGAGCTTTGCCGCAAGAGTACTTAGGTCTGGAAGCTCAAGCGGAAAAGATCGTGGCCGAAGCGGTAAAGCGGGTCAAGGAGCTAAATCCCAACTTGCCTTGCAAGGGAGAGACACGCGAAGGTCGCCCCCAAATAGTGCTGGTAGAAGAAGCCATGGGCGCGGACCTACTGGTGGTGGGCCGACATGGCAAAGGAAGACTTGCCTCTTTGCTAATGGGGTCCGTCAGCCGGCATGTGGCAGACCACGCTCCTTGTCCCGTGATAATTGTTCCGCCTCTAGAGAAATAGCCTCGGTGGTGCGCGGTCTCCCGAAACGCTACAGTCTTGCGCGGCGCTATGGTCTAGCCGAACGCTACGGTCACTGGGCGCTTGTAGCAGGCGCCTCCGAAGGTCTAGGGGCAGCGTATGCCCGGGCTCTTGCAGCCGAGAAACTAAACCTCATTCTGGCCGCTCGGCGACGGTCTATGCTCGAGAATCTCGCTGCCGAGCTCGGGGCTAGGTTTGGGGTGCACACGCGGGTTTGCGCGGGTGATCTTGCTGCCCCTGAGTTTCTCGCCGAGCTTGTTTCTGTTTGTGCCGATCTAGAGCTCGGGGTCATCGTTTACAACGCTGCCCACTCGCCCGTCGGGGAGTTTCTGTCCCTTGATGTCGCAGATGTGGAGCGCATAGGTGCAGTGAATGTGCTGGCTCCTTCGCTTCTCTTGCGGCAACTTGTGCCTGGCATGCTCGCCCGTGGGCGGGGGGCCGTGGTGCTTATGAGTTCGGTGGCCGGTAATCAGGGCTCACCGAACATCGCCATGTACGCCGCTACGAAGGCTTTCAACCGGGTACTTGCCGAGGGACTATGGCAGGAATGGAAGGGACGCGGCATCGATGTGGTGGCTTGCTGTGCAGGAGCGGTGCGTACGCCTGGTTACGCCGAGACTGCATCTGGTGATGCGCCTGGCACTCTTGATCCAGACGAGGTGGCCAGACAGACCCTGGCCCGACTTGGGCGTGGGCCGGTGGTGATTCCGGGTTTTGTCAACCAAGCAGCAAGTTTTCTTATGACTCGGCTTCTTCCGAAACGGACCGCTATCGCCATTATGGCTGGTTCGACCGAGGGGCTGGCACCCAAGGGCAGCAAACAGTAGGCAAGGGGGAAGTATGGTAGAGCACGTAGCAGGGTTCTTTGCGCCGTGGATCATCTATGCGGTGATCTTGGGCTTACATTTGATACTCCCCGCTCGCAGGGTAGTGGGCTATGTAACTGATCCGCGCACGGGAAAGCCGTATGAGTACCGGCTGAACGGTGTGCCGGTCCTGATCGTGATGCTGGTGCTGTGGGCGGTGCTGGGTGTGACCGGCACGCTTTCGTGGGATTGGCTGTATCTGCACCGGTGGTCGGGGCTGGCAGGGGCCTTTGTTCTCGGGGTAGTGTTCAGCATCGCAGTGGTTCTAGCAGCTCCTCCGGTTGGGCGCTCATGGCTCGCCGAGTTCTACTTCGGCCGGTGGGAAAATCGGCAGTTCTGGAACGCCCGGGTGGACGCCAAGATGTTCTTGTATCTAGTTGGAGCGGTCATGTTGGCCCTCAATCTCCTTTCTTTTACTGCGCACCATGTGATCCTGTACGGGTATGACTTGGCCCCTGGTGTACTGCTCTACTGTGGTCTTTTCCTGTGGTTTGTTGTGGACTACCTCGTGTTTGAGAGAGTTCATCTCTACACGTACGACATTTTTGCTGAGCGGGTAGGTTTCAAGCTTGGCTTTGGGTGTCTAACTTTTTACCCCTATTTCTACCCGATTGGGCTGTGGGCTACAGCTCATATGTCGGACCCGGGCGCGCCCACCTGGCTGCTTGTGCTTGCAGCGGTCGTATTTTTTGCGGGCTGGGCTCTTTCCCGAGGAGCAAACATGCAGAAGTTCTATTTCAAGACCAGTCCGGAGCGGGTTTTTCTTGGGTTCCTAAAGCCGACGGCGCTTAGCAACGGGGAAAGATCACTTCTTTGTTCGGGGTTTTGGGGTGTTGCCCGGCACATTAATTACTTAGGCGAGATCCTGATGGCGGTAGGCTTGACGCTTGCCTTGGGCAGGCCGGGGCTTTGGGTGCCCTGGCTTTATCCCCTTTACTACATTTTCTTGCTTGTCCCGCGCGAGCGAGCTGACGAGCGCCGCTGTGCTGCTAAGTACGGAGATCTGTGGCAGGAGTATCGGCGGCGCGTGCCGCGACGGATAGTACCCTGGCTGTACTAGGGACAGGAGCGGCCTAGCCAAACAAGGCGTGATAAATGCGAATGGCTGCTGGGCCCAAGATGACCACAAACAGCGTTGGGAAGATGCAGAACACTAGGGGCAGAAGCATCTTTACCTGTGCTTTTTGTGATCTCTCCTCAATGCTCTGGCGACGCACTGTGCGGATAGTATCGGCTTGTACTCGCAGCACCTGTCCCAAGCCAATACCGAGTCTCTGCGACTGATTAAGCGCGCTTACAAAATTAGTGAGCTCCTCCACGTCGCAGCGCTCAGCCAGCCGGCGCAGAGCCGTTTCGCGGCTTTCGCCCATACGAATATGGTGCAGGGTGATTAGGATCTCCTCCCGCAAGGGATCGCGCAGCTTCTCCGAGATCTTGGCTAGGGCGGAGTCTAGCCCCAGCCCGGCCTCCACCGTTACCGTTAGCAGGTCAAGAAAATCTGGGAGAGCCCGGGCGATGAGTTGTTGACGCTGCTTTATAGCTACCCGGACCATGATGTCGGGTAGGTAGTACGTGAGGGCTACCACTATCGCAGCGAGCACCACAAACCAGATCAGGGGCAGTAATTTCGTGGAAGCAAGCACTATGAGCACTAGTAAGCCGATAGTAAGAGAAAGGAACTTGACCGCCAGCAGGCCATTTGCGTCTAGTCCCCAAGGTCGCCCTGCGCGCTCTACCTTGATCTCCAGATTACGTATTCGTCCTTGAGGAGTGATGAAGCGGGAAAAAGCGGCTAAACGCATCAAGGCAGGCTTAAGCAGTCTCTGCGAGGCGGGTCTCGATAGCTCGAGCTGTCGAAGGGTTCGGGCATCACGCCCCTCGATTCGTTGCAAGGCGAGGCGGGCCCTGTTCGCTCCCGACGGTCTGGTGCCCCAAGCTACCACACCTACGGCTCCCAAAAGGAGAACGAACACACCGATGTAGACTACGTAGGCCATCATTTCTCCCTACACATTCACGCGAGTTATCGCCCGCATCCAAAAAATGCCAATGACGAGAAGCACAAAGGCCACGCTCAGCATCACCCATCCTGCGACTGTGGTGTAAAGCAGACTCAGATACGTGCGGTTGAAGACGGCGACAAAAGCTCCAATGGCAAAGGGTAGAACGATAAGAATTATGGCGCTTATCCGACCTTCGGCAGTAAGGGTGCGGATGTCTCTCCTTAGCTTGGCTCGTTCGCGCAGGGTGGCGGCGATAGATTCGTAGATCTCCGCTAAGTTGCCCCCTACTTGCCTTTGGATGATGGTCACCATCACCGCCCAATCGAAGGCTTCGGATTTCATGTCTTCCGCTATGGCTCTAAGTGCGTCCTCTGGAGCGATGCCCAAGCGCTGCTGGGCGATAATCTTGCGAAACTCAGATGCAGTGGGCTCGGGTGCTTCCGACGCCACGGTGGCGATGGCCTGTTCGAGACCCTGCCCCGCTCGCAGTGAACCAGCTAGCAAAGTGAGAGTGTTGGGGACCTGTTCTTCAAAGGCCTGCCTGCGGCTTCTGGCTTTCGAATTGAGCCACAGCAGTGGCAGAAAAACTACCAGCAAGGCTAGCACTACCACGAGGATAATTGGTGCTTTGAGCAGGCTTGCCGCCACTACGACCACCACCACTCCCACCAGGTGAATCAGGGCAAATTCCGACGCTCGGAACTTCAGATTGGCGTCATCGATCATCTTCTGGAGGGGGAGTTGGTACCCACGCAAGGCAAGAAAACGCTGAACGATGCGAGTATGGAGCTTCTGCCGGCCTTGCTCTTCGTCGAGGGCTCGCGGCCCCAGGTTTCGTCGATGCTCGAGCAGGTCGCTGTACTCGGCAAGCACATTACGCTTGGGAAAGATGACCCCTGAAATCAAGTAGAAGAACACGAAGACCAAGGCAAAGATCACCACTCCCATCACATAGCGGCTGTAGTCCCAGTCTAGGAAGCGCTGTATCAGTCCTGATTCCGGTACGGAGGCCACTACCTCGGTTGTGGGAACGACCAACGTTGTTGAGGTTGGCGTGGCGGTCTCACCAGTGGAGCTTGTCTCCGGGTAAATGAACCCTCGCTCAGCCTGCGCCGTGCCTGCTCCAGTCCTAACTGCAACTACGAGCCGTCCAGCCTGGCTTGCTTGCTTGCCTGCAGGCATGTCGAAGGTGAGCACATACTGGTTGTGAATTTCCTTGGCCAGAGTTTTATACAAAGAGGTGAGGGTCTCCGGATCAGGAGTTTCCAGATACCGACCTCCTGTGGCTTCGGCGATGCTTACAAGAGGCTGGGAGTCAAATTCTTTGGTCTTAAGACCTACAGCGTAAACCTGCACCCCGCTTGCCCGGGCGACAGTCATCACCTCTTCCAGTTTGGCCAGGCTGACCGTGTCACCTCCGTCCGAAAGAAGAATCAGGTAACGCGCGCCTATTGCACTCGGGCCTGTCGTTGCAGGGGAGACTCCACCGGAAGGTGCTAGTCCAAAAGATGAGAAGCTCTTAAGCAATGCGTCGTAGAGGGCAGTCTCCTTTTGTGGATTTAGCTTATTCAGGGAAGCGACGAGAGCCGTTTGATCACTCGTAAAGCCCTGGAGTGTGCGAAAACCTTCGTTGAAGGCTTGGACTGCCGCTGTGTCTGTGGGACTCATGGTCTTTATGAAGCTGGCCGCTGCTTCTGCTGCCGCCTTGATGGCCTCGCCTTTCATGCTTCCCGACTCATCTATAAGGAGAACAGTCTGCACTGGCAAAGCTGTTTCTGCCTGCGCTTCCTCAACCGATGTGATAGGCGCGGGCATGCCGTCCACCTCTACGCTGAACGCGTCGCTGGTTAGCGCGCCTAGAGATGGAGCAAGGTCTCCGCCAAGTTGTACAGTAGCCGAGGCACTCGGGTATTCGGTCAGGTCAAAAGAGTTGATGGACAAAGTAAGGCTTTCCGGAGCAAGCGCCGCAGCTGTGTTTCCGGCCGGGGCCACCAGCCCTCCAAGGGTAAGCACAAGTGCTGCTAGTAGCGAAGCCCGAAAAGCGACTCGTCCGCAGCCTGTACGGAGCCATGCACCGCGAATCTGCATATGTCCGCGGCTGTCGTTAGCGGCGCCGGCGCCACGTGTGGCGCGGCGCCGCAATGGGTCGTGCAGTCTAAAGAGCCAAGGATGTGTCATAGGTCTCAAAGGCAAAGATGTCGTCCGGGAGTGTCACCCCGTGCTTCTGCAGGATGGGAAGGAAGCTTGGCCGAATGCCCGTGCTTTTTAGGCGCCCCAGGTACTGGCCGTCTTCGCTGATACCAGCTGCAAAGTCAAAAACAAAGAGGTTCTGGAGAGTAATGACGTCTCCTTCCATACCTGTGATCTCAGTGATCTGCGTGATGCGGCGGGTGCCGTCAGCCAAACGCGCCTGATGCACAATCAAGTGGATGGCGCGCGAGATTTGCTCGCGTATAGCTCTCACCGGAAGATCCATACCGGCCATAAGCACCATGGTCTCCACTCGCGAGAGAGCATCGCGTGGCGAGTTTGCGTGCACGGTAGAAAGTGAGCCATCGTGGCCTGTGTTCATCGCCTGGAGCATGTCCAAGGCCTCGCCCCCACGGATCTCGCCAACGATTATGCGGTCGGGTCGCATACGCAGGGCGTTTCGCACCAAATCGCGGATGGTGACCTCTCCCTTACCCTCGATATTGGGCGGCCGATACTCCAAACTCACGATATGCTCGTGACTCAACTTAAGCTCGGCTGCGTCCTCAATAGTGATGATGCGCTCGTCGGGTGGGATGTAGCTGGAAAGTACATTCAGGGTGGTGGTCTTACCTACGCCGGTTCCCCCGCTCACTAGGATGTTGAGTCGCCCGCGAACGCAAGCCTTGAGAAAGTCGGCGGCTCGCTTAGTCAGTGTCTTGAACTCAATTAGATCTTCAGTGGTGTACGGCTCGGCTGAGAACTTGCGGATGGTGAGTGCTGGTCCACGCACTGATAGCGGCGGAAGAATGACGTTCACTCGCGATCCATCGGGGAGTCGAGCATCGACGTATGGCGATGATTCGTCCACGCGGCGCCCTACTTGACCAACGATCTTCTGGATGATCCGACGCATGTGACCTTCGTCGCGGAAACGTTTGTCGGTCTTGAAGATCTTTCCGCCGCGTTCGATATAGATGTCCCGATACCCGTTACACATAATCTCGGTGATCGTTGGATCCTGAAGGAACTCCTCAATGGGACCGTAGCCCAAGACTTCGGCCATCAGCTCGTCAATTAGCTCTTGGCGCTCTGTGCGGGGCATCGGGACATGCTGGGTGGCCAGACCCTCCTCGATCTTGCTGCGCACTAGCCTTCTGAGTTCGGCCTCTGGCACGGACTGGTTGTAGAGACGGGCACCCAGGTCGCGAATCACTAGGGCGTGAATGCTGCTCTTTAGCTCACTTTGGCGATCAAAAGCGCTTTCCAGGCGGTCTCGAGCTACTGGGCCCTGCTGTGCTTGGCTCTGCTGTGTCATGTATGTTCCGTCATGTTGCGGCTCCATGTTTTCTCCCCCGGCTGCTCCGTTAGAAATGCGGTCACCCAGGCTCACGTGAACCGCCTCTTACTGGTTTCGGCAGTCCGCCGAGGCACCTTCATAACTGCTAGATAACTGTTGCTAGCCATGTCACTTTGAAGCACTCGCCGGGTTTCGGCGCATTTCAAGAAGTTGGGCGACCGGCGCCCCATTTGTGCTGAGTCTGAGCGACTCCACCAGCTTGGCCAACTCCTTGGATACCTTCTCTCGCGGCCTTGAAAGAAGTAGAGCCTCTCCGGCATTTAAGGCACGCGGTACCTCAATGGAGCTCGAGATGCTGACCCGTATTGGCTGCCCCAAATGCTTTTCGCTTTCCTTTAAGTCCAGCCCTACCTTGGTGCCGGCGCGGTTCATGACCACGATCAGCTTATCCTCCGGATAAGCCATCAGGCCGAGAGTCCTAAGCATGGTCTTGAGATTCTTAATGGTGGGGATGTCTGGGTTTGCGACCAAAAGCACATGGTCTGCCCAGTCCAGAGCCACAAGGACTCTTTCCTCAAAGAATGGCGGGGTGTCTACAACCACGAAATCGTAGCTACTCTGCACTACTTCGAGGATGGCTTTTACATCGCTTACTGTCACTTGCTCGGCCTCGTCTGGATAAAGAGGAGCGGGCAAAACGCTTAGCCCCGAAGCGTGTCTCAGCATGAACTCTTCCATCAAGGTGGAGTCAAAGTCAGCGTAGCCTTGCACTAGGTCAAAAAGCGTGCGTTCCGGAACCAGACCTAAAGCGATGGCTGCGTCGCCGAACTGAAGATCAAGATCAACGAGAGCTGTGCGCTTGCCAGCGGCAGCAAGACCAACGGCGATATTGATAGCGATGAAGGTCTTGCCGGTGCCTCCCTTGGTACTAGCCACAACAATGCGGCGGGCAACCTTTGGTTCTTTCTCAGCGAGCACGTCGGCGGCGATTCTTTCTAGGGCGGTGCGTTTTCCCTTGCTAACCTCCGCCGCCGCCTCGAGGGTTGCAAATAGCTCTTTCTTGTCTACCGGAATCTCGAGAAGGTCACGGGCTCCAGCCTGTAACGCACGCCGAAAATCAGAGGGCGCAGGATTCAAGGCTACTAGGACCGCGCTTACTCCGGGCACCTGGGCCAGAATCTTCTGGATGGTTACGAAACCATCCTCGGGTTGGAGATCAGCGGCGATCAGGACAACGTCAGGACGCAGCTTGCTCGTGTTGCTAAGAGCGACTCCGGAATCAGCGCACTCAATCACCTCACTAACGCTCTTGTAGGTCTTAAGATCGCGGACTACACTCGAGCGAACTGGCTCGCTTGGTATAGCGACAAGTACTTTCACAGCGCCTCACCGCAGTAGATTAAGAAGCGAACGGCCGGCCGTCTCGACCTCGGTTGTGTCTTCCGCCGGTACCAATGTAAACCATACCCTTCCAAACTCTTGCGCAAACACCAGTTTCTCTGCGTCTGCTGGACTCACCATCAGGGTGATCACCGGGTTGCTGGGAACCCGCTGGGTGCTCTCGCCGCTGCTAAACACACCACCTCCGCCAGTGGTCTCAGTCTCCACCAACGGGTCGACTGCCAGCACCTCTACCTGCTGCAAGATAACCCTGCTCAAAGGCGAGAAAGTGGTGGTCAGGTCAAGACCGGTTAGCTGCTCGATTCTCGCGACTTCGGCTGGTGAGAGTACTGCCCCCAGGGCAAGCTGGACTTGCTGGAAATCTTCAGCCTCGAAGGTGGCGATGACGTCCACCCGGTCGCCTTCTTTGATGGCCCCGCCCACGGCGTTGTAGCGGTCAATGGGAAGGGTGATAGCGCGCATGCCTTGCTTGATCCGGAACGAAAGGCTCTGTTTTTCAGGTACTCCTAACTGGCTCTGGAGGATCTGCTGCCCTTTCAGAATTGGCATTGTAGTGACCTTGCCCTGAAGGGCAGCCTCACTTGTCAACGCACCAGGAACCACGGCGCTCAAAGGAACTTGTTGGAGTTCGGTCAACTGCTTTTCTATGATGATCTCTCCTGTCGTCCGCGCAGGAATGTTTTCCTTGGCCACCAGGACCGTTTGTACTTGTTCAACTGTCGTTGTCTCCTTCTCAAGCGAAGACACATACCAGACCACCAACCCCGCCGCGGCTAGAGCCAGCACCACGGCGACGATGATGGCGATCGTCCTTCGGCGCACGTTTTGCTCCCTTCAGTTGTTGCCACAGGTACAGAGAAGATTCGGCTCCAATCGCTCGCATGCAGCCGAGCCTTCGACCTCACTCCCGAAGCACCGGAGTCTCTAGGTAGACAGTGCCATTTGGAGGGTCAAGTTGCCATTTGCCTGAATAAACCTCGCGAATAAACCTGCCTGCTATCCAGATTTGTGAGGGGCTCTCCTGGAACCCCACTCGGGACACCTCGAATGCTCCGAAGCCTCTGACCACGAACTCCGTAGACCCGGACTTTGCCTCCGGGCCTACGAGCGGCAGGAAAACAACCTTCGCATCATCCAGCAGATCTACCAGATGGCGTAGCTCGTTAGTTCCCGTATTGCCTTGATAGGAGGGGATACTTTCGCCGATGTCGATGAGGTCGTTGTCATTGGTCTCGGGGTTTAGCCCCCAATCGGGGTTTGGCTCCGGATCGTTCGGGGTGTCTTCGGCTAGAAGTTTCGGAATTTCACCGGCGGCTGCTCCACCAAGTGCTGCTTCCACCTCCCAGGCCAGTCCGTACTGACCTTCCTTTGGGCCCCAAATGTTGGCCCAAAAATCGTTCCCGGTATTGCCGCCCTGGCTAGTAAGTATGAACTTCAAAATCCTTTCCTCGTAGAATCGCAGCGCCCGTGCACAAACGGTGGCGGCGAAGGTAACGCTACCGGCGGACTCCCCGGCCCAGTTCGCTTGCCAGTTCACGTAGCGGAGCGGATGCGCCGCCTGAAACCAGGTGTACTCCGTCTCCGCAGTATCATTTCCTGCCTTGACCTGCACTTGGACGTCTCCCATGCCATCTGTCCCGAAGTTCGGTGCAGGAACAGAGAATGTTCCCATATACACCCCTGTTCGCGAGGCAGTGAGGTCTTGCCATCCTTTGAGACCAGTGAGCTGAGCTTGGACCTTGCCGTTGAAATCCGGCCTGGTGAAAACCTCAATGGTCACAGCCTCCCTGTTTTGGTGTTGCGGATCGGGGTCAGTCTTGCTGACGAGCGAAATGTCCCTGTAAACATTCACCCAGACAATGTTATTCTTCGCCCCCGGTGTGGCTGGGGGCACGTACATGGAACCTACAAGTCCATCGTCGTCTGGGTCATTGGGACTGCGGTCGACAGCAGGGGAGAGTTTTCCGTCAAACTCCTCATAGAGCCTCACCTTGTACGTGCCTGATGGAAGGCTTGCCCGGGCCAATGTTGTGGCTCCCCGGTAGATGTCCTCGTGGTCATCGTGTTGGTCACCTATGCCCTGGTAGTTCAGGGGAACGGTTATCTCGGTCCCGTTTCCGGTGTGCTTGTACTTCAAGACAAAACTGTCCGGATGCATGTAAAGCACCGGGGCAGGTAACAGGTTTGGTACACCGGTCAGGTACGCCGCAACAGCCTTTGCGTGGGCAAACGCTGTTCCGTTGTCTGAGGTAAACACTTTGGCAAAGGTGAAAGGAATGTTGATTTCTCGCACGTCTACAGTCACTGAGCGCTTGTCATCCGATACAACAGGCCCCTCGATCTGGGCGGAGTGCTGCGGATCGCTCGGATCCACGTATCTGGTGTTTTCTGCATTGGGAGACGACTGGGCAAGATTGGCCTGAACGTAGGCATCGGCCTCCTGTCGTGCCAAATCCTCTATGTTCTCACTGTCGCCTCTTCGGATCAGTTCCTGTACGCCGGCGAGGGCTCCCGCGTCTGCTGCCGTCTGCAACTCTCGGTCGTGGTCATAGAGAGCGCCCAGGTCTACTACCAGGGCCACCACCGAGAGCAGCACGACTATGACTAAGGCCACGATCACTGCCACGACGCCCGATTCATCGCTGGCGAGAACGCTGAGCCGGCTCGCGCCCCTGACCATCATTGTCTTGGGGTTTTTCTTGCGATCCACTGTTTGCACACGCACTTCCGTTTTATGAGTGGCCGATCTACTCACGCCGCATCACGGCGCTCGCATCGATATTTACGCTTCCGCCACCGATGCCGGGTAGAAGGTTGGGCAGAGGAGTAATGAAGTTGTACGTGGCGGTCAGAGTCACCTCGGCCTCGTTGCCGGAAGAACCCACGACCGTAGAAACCGTTGTGCTTTGGACCGAGATGAGCTTCTGCTTCGCGTTGTTCAAGGTAGCCTCAGCCCCGCTTTCGTTGTTTACTGACAGATAACGCGCTGCATCCCTGGCCGCGTGCGTCAGGAGCAAGTCGTTGTAGAGGTACAATCCCCAGTCAAGGATCCCAAATAGGATGATCAGAAGCATGGGCAGAACTAGCGCGAACTCCACCGCAGCAGCTCCGCCTTCGTGGTTTAACGATCTGAGTTTCGCGGGCCGAAACTCCATCCAGTAGTGCCCCCGACGGTTTTGGATTATCAAATCTGTCTTATACCCGCGCCAACATTTAGTCAAACTCGCGCGCCCCCAGGAGCTCGGCTCCCCCAAGACCAAGAGCTGGCTCCCCCAGGACCTTCAAAACGCGCTACGCTCGCCTACATCCGCTGGTGAGCTCACCAGGGAGCAGTTACTGCTTTCTCAAACAGCCCGAGAACGTGTCCGCCTAAAACTGCCACTGCGCCTATGATGACCATTGCTATCAGTGCAACAATCAGAGCGTACTCAACCGAAGTTGCTCCTTTATGGTGCGAGGCTGCATCGGTGCATAGTTTCCGTAGTACCACCGCTCGCTGGACAAAAACGGTCATCACGTCGCACCTTCTCTTTGTCAGCCACTTGTCAAGCCAGATCCGGAGGCCGCGACGATTACGATAAGAACCCCCGGATCTGGACCCTTGCTGGGTTTGGTATTCCGACGAAGCCCGTCGGTCTAGCGGACTACTCTTGTTGAAGACACCCGCTCGCTGTGACTACCCTCATCACGAAGCTGGAGTCGTAGCGCCGGCGCCACCAACCTTGTCGGCCACGGTCTGGAACTTCCCTGACAGGGCCAGACCTAGAGCAGCCACAGCACCAATGATGACGACGGCTATCAATGCCACCATCAGGCCGTACTCAACGGCTGTAGCTCCTTCCTCGCTCCGCATCTTGGCGAGGATGCCCCTGAAGTAAACCATCGGAACGTGGAACAACATGCAAATCATCCCCTTCCTGTGACAGACTGCCCCGAGGCTTCCCTTCGCCGCTGTCTCGGGACGCGAACACAATCCTGTTCTACTCAGACTAGAAGGTTTGCTCTCGGCGTGCACGAGCCGAAGGTCTAGTCATCGCTGCGGGGAGGTCCAGTCTTGCAAACTGTTCACCCTGGTCCAAGGTCTGGGGCTTGCTCTATCGGCCGGATGTCAGACGGGCTGAGTCTCACGTCCAGGACCACTAGTAGAGTGCGTTTGCCGCTCTACTCCCATGCCATGCCGAAGCGCAAAAGCCGCCGCCTCTGTCCGGTTGTGAACACCCAGCTTCGAAAAAATGTTTGTGAGGTGATACTTAACTGTCTTGGTGGTTACAAACAGCGTCTGCGCGATGTCTGCGTTACTCTTGCCCTGAGCGAGCAACCCGAGGACCTGGAGCTCGCGTTCGGTCAGGCCGTGAGGCACCAACTCGTTAGTCGTCTCGTGTTTTTCTTCGGGGGCTTCCGCGATCAGGGCTGCCAATCTGCGCCCTCCCACTAGCACTGCGCCACAAACCGTCTGTCGAACCACTGAGACAAGGTCCGCCGGACTTACAAACTTGGGCACATATGCGGTTGCACCGCGGCGGATGGCCTGAAGCGCCACCTCGCGGTCTTCGTCTACTGTAAGCACTATTACGGGAAGCTGTGGCCAGCGCTTGCGGATGTCTTCAAGGCAAGCGAATCCATCCATGCGAGGCATGTGCAGATCTAGCAGCACGACATCAGCTGGCTCACGCTCTAAGATCTGGAGCGCGCCAAAGCCATCGGCTGCCTCCCCCACCACCAGCATTTCCGGGGAGAGACTAAGCGCGCTGCGCACGCCTTCTCTTACGAGTGCGTGATCGTCCACGATGACTACGCGGATTTGCTGTTGCTCCTCGGAGCTGCGGCTTTCAATTGGTGTTGCCACGCTTTTCCTCTCGATACGCGGGTATGTAGACGCTCAAGGTAGTTCCTTGTCCAACGGCGCTGTGGAAAGACGCTTTACCTCCAAGATAGGCCACTCTCTCTTTTATTCCTGCAAGTCCGAACCCAGAGTTGCTACTTGCGAGCTGCGTGACCTCTTCAGGGCTGAAGCCCTTTCCGTTGTCCTGGATTACCAGGTGGGCTGCACCTTTTCCTGAATGGGCCCAAATGCGCACGGCAGAAGCCTGTGAGTGGCGCTCAACGTTGTTGAGGGCCTCCTGAGTGACTCGATATAAGCAGATTCGCAGTGAGTCGCTGTGGATGGAAAAGTCACCATCAAGATCAAGGTCGCAGCGGATTCCAGTACGAGACTCAAAATCTTTCACCAGCTTGGAGTATGTCGCTTCGAATTCGTCGGGGCCAAGCGGGGGAGGGCGAAGGGTTCCCACCATGCTGCGAGCTTCTGTTACCAGTGAGGCCAGCGGTTGCTTGACTTTTTCAACCTGGGCCTTGAGAAGCGGATCTGTCTTGTCCGCGAGGTGTTCAAGTACCTCGGCTTGCAGGAGCGCCGCCGCGGCGTACTGGGCAATGCCGTCGTGAATGTCCTGGCCGGTACGGCGGCGCTCCCGTTCAATGGCCTGGAGAGCCTTGGCTCCCAGGCCGCGGGTAAGGGCCAGGTTTCCTCCTCGCTCCGAGACCCAGCCGATGAGCCAAGCGGTGATCAGCAGGAAGACAGCCCAGCTTGCTACAGTGATGATCTTGTCTTCGATACCTACATTCTCCGGAACCAAGTGGGCAAGGCCAAGCCATACCGAGGGAACGACGAGCGCGACGATTGTTGCCGCAGCTAAAGCTACGCCAAAGCGCCATCCCAAGACCACGGCACTTGCTGCTATGGGCAGAAAGAAGTAATAAAGAAGACCAGTGTGTACGCCCGAGCGCGCGTAGACGGCCACAGCGCCGATCGCGATAGCAACGAGGGTAGCCGCAACCAGACTGAGAGGTCCAAAGTGGAAGAACCGCGAGGGAAATTTCTTAGCCATGACCGCCCCCGATGGTGATCATTTTGATAGTACCGCACTTGTGCCGGCTTGTGAAACACGTGCGTCGTCGACCAAAGCGCTGTTGTGGGAATGACTAGCGGCTGGGCTTCGCAGCTTGTGGTTTACCTGGTCGTGGCCTCTCGCCTTCTGCTGCCGCTTACCTTACCTCTCAGTCCGCTCTACGGAGTTCTAGCCTGCATGATTCTTGATGCCGCTGACCAGAGCATTCTACAGGCTTTTGGCATTGAGTTCGGCCACTACCAAAACTACGACAAGGCGCTTGACACCTACTACTTGGCCATTGCCTACCTAGCCACGATGCGTAACTGGGAAAACGTAACCGCGTTCCGCATAGGCGGAGCTTTGTTCTATTACCGGTTGGTTGGGGTCACAGCCTTTGAGCTGTCTGGCGTTCGGGCATTGTTGGCTGCGTTTCCCAATTCTTTTGAGCCTTTCTTCGTTTACTACGAACTTGTGCGTCGTCGGGGAGACCCAATGCTTCTCACCCGCAACGCGATGCTTGTTCTTGTCGGTGTAATTTGGTTTGTGGTCAAACTGCCTCATGAGTGGTGGATACATATTGCGAAGCTGGATGCCACAGACTTCATCAAGACCAAGATCCTGGGGGCTGATCTAAGTACTCCGTTTTGGCGCGCGATCATTGAGGCTCCTGCGGTCACCGGATCGCTCTTGCTAGTTACGGCCGTGGCGGTTCTTCTGGTGCGGCGATATGTGAAAAAGAGGAGGCTGCGTCTGGCCAACGTGTCGCGCGTGCTTGTAGAAGCACAGGGAAGATGGAGGGCACGACTGGACGCTTTCCTGGTTCACTGGAGACGCGACGCGCACACGATGGGCAGCGAGGAGGCCGCCTCCAAGGGCCAGACGCGCCCCGAGATTGTCAGTCTGGGAGTGGCCATTCACAGGGGGCGAAATTTGCGCGGTGTTCGTCCCAAGGTGCTGGGGGAGAAAGTGGTGCTCGTGGGTTTGATTGCCGTGATCTTTCACGAGACTCTGCCTGCGCTTGAAGCAAGCGGCGTTCAAACAGCCATATTTGTTGCTGTGGCCATTAGCGCGAGTGATTTTGTCTTGCGCTGGGCGTTTAGACGCTATGGGGTGCCGCTCTCTTTGATTGCAGACATTGTAGTTATTGCCACGATCAACTTTGCTGTCTGCATGGTTTTTCAGTACGTGGTTCCTTTCCTGAGTCTTGGTCCCCACTTGGCTTCCGCACTAGTTTTTGCCTCGCTTATTACGCTGTTTGTGACCTTGTTTGATCACTACAGGCCAATGTATGAGGTACGAAGGGCCGCTGCTCGGGGCTAAGTTTGTTGGCTTCAGCTGGGAGCGCCCAGGCTTTTGTTCCTTGAAGTTGTCGCAAATAGGCTAGTATTCTGCTGTCTGGCCCCAAGAGGGAGTGAAGGTAGCACTCTTGGCGTTGTTCACGCGTGAAGGTGGAAACATTCGATGAACCTGCTACAGGCAATTGGCAACACTCCGCTGGTGGAGTTGCAGAATCTCTGCCCGAATCCCAATGTACGCATCCTCTGCAAGTTGGAGGGCTGCAATCCTGGGGGGTCGGTCAAGGACCGTCCCGCTCTCTACATGATTACCAAGGCCGAGGAAAGCGGTGAGCTTACCAAGGACAAGATTATTCTTGAGCCGACCTCGGGAAACACTGGCATCGCCTTGGCCATGATCGGGGCGGCCAAAGGCTACCGAGTGGAGCTCTGCATGCCCGAATGTGTAAGCACCGAGAGGCGTCTCATCTTGGAGGGGCTGGGCGCACAGGTTTTTCTAACTCCGGCCAAAGACAATATTGACGGCGCCATTCGCATGGCCTGTGCCCTGGTGGAGCAGTACCCTGACAAGTACTACATGCCCAACCAATACGACAACGAAGCGAACGTACTTGCCCATTTTGAAACCACGGGGCCGGAAATCTATCGCCAGAGCGAAGGCGAAGTGGACTATTTCGTGGCGGGCATGGGCACGACTGGCACGCTCATGGGGGTGGGACGGTATCTCAAGTCGGTCAAGCCTCAAGTAAAGATCGTGGGTGTAGAGCCGGTCCCTGGCCACACCATTCAGGGTCTTAAGAACATGTCGGAGTCAATCGTTCCGGGGATCTATCGACCCGAGGAACTTGACATCAAAGAGATGGTCAACGATGGCGAGGCTTTCGAGACGAGTCGTTTGCTCGCCACAAGAGAAGGGATATTTGCTGGCACCTCTTCTGGCGCGGCGGTGGCGGTAGCTCTTCGACTAGCGAAGGAGATTGACTCCGGAACTATCGTGGTGCTATTGCCTGACCGCGGTGACCGCTACCTTAGCACCATGCAGTTCCGTTCCATTTGCGCCAAGTGTCCGGCGTGATAACTTAGCCTACAAGCCCCACGCAGAGAGGGCGCAGTCTAAATCTACATAGCGTGGGAGGTACGCTAATGGCTAAGTCCAAGTATCAAAGCCTGCTTCAGCCTGGCCAGATTGGCAGCGTCCGGATCAAGAACCGCATGGTGCGTATGGCCGCATTCCCAGGGTTTCCCAAGTACGAGGGGGGTTATCTTCCCCAATACTATGCGGACTTCTGGACGGCCATTGCCAAGGGTGGCGTAGGGCTGGTGGGCTGCAGTCTCGCTCCGGCTCCGGGGGAAGCGTGGTCTCTAGACAAAGACGAATACATTCCCCGCGCCTTGGAAATGAACGAGCGCATACATTCCTATGGAGCAGCCAGCTACGTGCAACTGTTCCACGTCGGGCCTTTCATGCCGGCGCCGGACACCGTGGCGGCTTCAGTAATTCCGCCTGAGGAGATGCCCATCATTGGTTTGGTGAAGCCTGCTGTTAGGGCTGTCACGAACCAGGAGATCAAGGCGCTCATCAAGCACTACGGAGAGGTGGCTGCGCGGGCTCGGCGGGCCGGGTTTGACATGGTGGAGATCAACGCCGGCTGCAACCATCTCTTTGCCACCTTCCTTTCGCGCGTGTGGAACAGGAGAGACGACGAGTACGGCCCGGATACTCTGGAAAACCGCGCGCGGATCGTTACTGAGCTTCTGCGTGAGATAAAGACGCAAGCCGGCGAAGACTACCCAGTCATAGTGCTCTACAACGGGGCGGAGCCCGGGGTGCCAAACGGGATCACGGTTGAGGAGGCCAAGGAGTTTGCCCGAATTTTCGAGGCGGCGGGTGCGGATGCCATTCATGTGCGGGCCGAGATGTACCTGCTGCGTCGGAGCCCCGAAGACAGTGACAGCACTCATTTTCCAGATGTGGCCTTCTTCCCCGAGATTCCCGAAGTGGCCAGGAAGAGCGGGGCAGACATCAGCAAACACGGCGCCGGAGCTTGGGTACCTTTCGCCGCTGAGGTAAAGAAGGTGGTAAGTGTTCCCGTAATTGCCACTGGACGGCTTGACGCCGATTTAGGGGCCAAGCTGGTGAGTGCGGGAATGGTCGACTTTATCAACCTGAACCGGCGCTCTATTGCCGATCACGACTACGCGAACAAAGTAGCCGAGGGGCGCGTAGACGATATTGCTCCGTGCACGGCCTGCATGACTTGCTTTGACCGGTCGGAGCACAAGTTGGAACTGCGCTGTCGTATCAACGCAGCTGCGGGTCGGGAAAGAGAGTTTGAGTTGGTCCCAGCCGCCACTTCGAAGAAGGTGGTGGTGGTAGGCGGCGGGCCAGCTGGACTCGAGGCTGCCCGGGTAGCGGCTCTTCGGGGCCACAAGGTTACCCTGCTCGAAAAGGAACCCATGCTCGGCGGCAGCATGAATCTGGCGGCCATCGTTAAGGGCACCGAGCGTGAAAACCTGCTTGAGATCGTAGATTACTTCAAGCGCCAACTAGAGAAATCAGGCGTTGAGGTGCGCACGGGAACAGAGGCCACTTGCGAAGTGGTCACGGAGCTAAAACCAGACGTGATCATTGTGGCGGTTGGCGGGGATCACGATATACCCAAGATTCCTGGTATCGAGTCGAAGAAGGTGCTTACCAGCAAAGAGCTTCACAGCCGGCTCAAGAACTATTTGCGTTTGACTGGTGCTCGCCTCATGACCAAGCTGGCTACCAAATACGTTCCGGTAGGCAAGACCGTGGTGATTATTGGAGGCGGGATTCAAGGTTGCGAGACGGCAGAGTTTCTCACCAAGCGGGGAAGAAAGGTCACCATTGTGGAACCGGGCCCCGAGATTGGCGAAGGGCTGCTTGAGACCTTCATCCGGCCGTTCCTCCTGAAATGGCTCCGCGACAAAGGCGTGCCCATGCTGGCAGGCGTCAAGTGCGAGGAGATAACCAAAGAAGGCCTGGTGATCACCACCGCAGAGGGCGAGCGGCGCTTGCTTGAGGCCGACACCATTATTACCGCTTTGCCGCTGCGGGCTAACCCGGCTGTGTATGAGGAACTAAAAGGGCTTGCTCCCGAGGTTTACAACATAGGAGATTGCCAGGAACCCGGGCTCATTGTTGACGCGGTGTCGGCTGGGTCGACTATTGCGCGGGCCATCTAGGGTTCTTGTCTGGGATTGAGCGCCTGCAGTCGCCTCGACTCGCGGAGGACGAGACAGTGGATTGTGAGGGTGGGACCATGGACGCCTTGAGGGGGCGAGACATTCTCTATGACGACAGACCGCTCGGGCGGTGGCCCACCCATCTCCTCAGGCGAGTGGCGGAGCCCACCAACAAACTCGTGGGGCCGATTGAGCGGCGTGACCAGCGGTATACGGCGTTCAATGAGTTTATGGACACGGGATCGGCGGGGCGTCCCGAGGGGCGGTCCGAACCGCCCTCGGGACGCCCCGCAATAAACCAGCTTATCGGCCGTTTTCCGGTGGGAGCAGCTTTGCAGGACATGGCCAAACATCTAGGTGAGCTTCGGGAGAAGGCCCTGCCAGTGGCCGCTACCAAGGCTCCCATTCCCGAGGATCCCTATGTGCGAAGCCGCCACCTAAAAGCGCTGGGGTACTTTTTGGGAGCAGACATCATGGGTGTGGCGCCGGCACGTTCCCACGCCTTCTACACTCACGAGATGGACGGCAAACCCATTGACCCTTCGCCGTTTAAGTACGCGGTGGTTTTTGTCTGCCAAAAGCACGATCCCACTATCTCTGCTTCCAACGGCTGGGAGGACATTGTAGACGCGGCTAGTTTTCAAGCCTACGTACGACTGGCTGTGCAGACGGAGATAATGGCGGACTATATCCGCCGGCTTGGCTGGCGAGCAGAAGCCTCCAACATCACTCGTTACCTTACCCTTATGCCCCCGCTCTTGCTGGAGGCGGGAATTGGCGAAGTATCTCGTATGGGGATTGTCCTAAACCCCTTCCTGGGCGCTAATTTCAAAGCTGCCTGTGTCCTTACCGACATGGAGCTTGAGCCAGACGGATACGTAGACTTTGGCCTGCAGGATTACTGCGAGCGCTGTGGCCTTTGCGTGGCCGGCTGCGAGGCAAAAGCGATTCCATCCGGCTCCAAGACTCTTTACAACGGGTACTACACATGGAAGCTTGATGCCAGGCGCTGTGCGCAGTTTGCGTTTGAAAACAGGGAGGGTTTCATCTGCGGACGCTGCACCAAGATATGTCCCTGGCATATTCCCGGCCAAGAGCCGCGTGACTTTGCAGGCTGGGATGGCAGTCTACAGTGGTTGCACAGCCGTGTGGATGAGCAGAAAAAACGAGTGGTGAGGGAACACTTTATTGATCCCAGCGAAAAAACCGACAAATGGTGGTTTTCGCTTGAGGAAAAAGAAGGAAGGCTATGGCCCGTACCGGATTCGAACCGGTGATCTCCGCCTTGAGAGGGCGGTGTCCTAACCGCTAGACGAACGGGCCATAAAAAACTGCGCCGGGTTTCAGGTTCCGCATCGTGCTTCACCTGAGCCCCCGACGCGGTATGGCTGCCCGGCAAGGATTCGAACCTCGACTAACTGGTCCAGAGCCAGTCGTGCTGCCGTTACACCACCGGGCAAAGCGGGAAAAAGTTTAGCATAACCAGGCTTTACTTCTACCCCTGTGCTTGCCGCTTCTCTATCTTTGCCCAGGTGTCTTTGAGGGTGACGGTACGGTTGAAAACTAGCGCTTCTGGCCTCGAATCCTGCGCGTCAAGACAGAAATATCCTAGCCGTTCAAACTGATAGGTGATTCCTACCTGCGCGTTGGCGAGAGAGGGCTCAAGTTTGCATCCGCGCAGTACCTCGAGCGAGTTGGGGTTTAGGTACTTTGTAAAGTCCTCTTCGGGAGGCAGGTCATCTGGGTCCTCAATGGCAAAAAGTTTGTCATAGAGTCTGACTTCGGCCTCAATAGCATGAGCTGCTGACACCCAATGGATGGTGCTCTTGACCTTGCGTCCGTCGGGGGCATCGCCGCCACGGGTGGCAGGGTCGTACTTGACTCGGACTTCCACAATCTCACCGGTATTAGGATCCTTCGTTACGCCTGTGCAGGTGACCAGGTAGGCGTAGCGCAGACGCACCTCAGTACCTGGGCTCAAACGGTAGTACTTTGGTGGAGGGACTTCGCGGAAGTCGTCCTGCTCAATATAAAGAACGCGCGAGAAGGGCACTTTGCGGGTTCCCATCGAGGGATCTTCAGGGTTGTTGATGGCCTCCATCTCCTCCACTAAGTCTTCGGGGTAGTTCTCTACCACCACCCGCAATGGGCGAAGCACTGCCATTACCCTTGGCGCTGTCCGGTTTAGCTCGTCGCGCACAAAGTGCTCAAGCATCTCCAGTTGCACTATTCCCTCTCGCTTGGCGATCCCCAGCGCTTGGCAAAACTCTCTAATAGCAGCAGGCGGGTATCCCCGGCGACGCATGGCCGAAAGAGTAGGCATGCGCGGATCGTCCCAGCCGGACACGTGTCCCTCCTGGACCAGTCTGAGCAGCTTTCGCTTGCTCATGATGGTGTGGGTCATGCTGAGACGGGCGAATTCTCTCTGCTTCGGAAGTACGCGCGGAAGATCAAGGGCTTCTAGTATCCAATCGTACAGGGGTCGGTGTACTTCGAACTCAAGGGTGCACAGGCTGTGCGTTACCCCTTCGATGTAGTCACTTAGGCAATGAGCAAAATCGTACGTGGGGTAAATACACCAGCGGTCGCCGGTGTGATGATGCGAGGCATGCCGAATGCGATAAAGCACTGGGTCACGTAGCCACACGTTAGGCGATTGCATATCAATTTTCGCTCGGAGAGTTCGGGCCCCATCGGGGAATTCCCCCGCGCGCATGCGTTCGAACAGGTCGAGGTTCTCTTCGACGGAGCGGTTACGGTAGAGGCTTTCTTGACCAGGGCGGTCCGGCGCGCCACGCATCTTGTCAACTTCTTCGGCGGTATGGTCGCAGACGTATGCTTTGCCTTTCTTTATAAGCCTAACCGCAAAGTCGTATAGGGCCTCGAAGTAGTCGGAAGCGTAAAAGGGTTCAAGGTTTTCGCTGCTTGCCGCTTGGCCGGGCATGGTGGCGGCAATGTAATAGTCATCGCATCCGTTTGTGATGCGCTTTTCGGGGACTTGCCCGACCTTCTTTAGGCCAAGACAATGGTCCGCCCACCCAGAGATAAGCCACTTGACATCTTCGGTGATGGACTGAACGTACTCCACATCTTCTTTAGTGGGGTTGGTATCGTCCATACGCAGGTTGCACTGACCCCCAAACTCACGGGCAATGCCAAAGTTAAGGCAGATAGCCTTGGCATGACCAATGTGCAGATATCCATTGGGTTCGGGAGGAAACCTAGTGACCACGCGATCTATGGTTCCCGACGCAAGGTCTTGGCGGACAAGGTCTCGGATAAAGTCTCGGCGCTCCGCTGACTCGGTCATGACTCTTCCCTTCTCTCAGACGAAGATATCAGAGCGGCTATGGATTCCGCTCTCTCAAGCCGCTTCAGTGTACGCTCGCGGCCCAGCAGGCTCATGGATTCAAACAGCGGGAGAGAGACCGTGGTGCCAGTAACCGCCACTCTTAGGGCCTGGAATAGGATACGCGGCTTAGTGCCGAGCTGCTCAGCAAGTGCGCGTAGGGTGGCATCGAGGCTGTGGGGCGTCCAATCGTCAAGTGAGGCCAGAGTCTCCTTGGCCCTGGCAAGCATGCTTGTAGTTCCTTCTTTGGCTAGGGTCTGTGTAACCGCTTGTGGATCAAGTTCAATGTCGTCCGTAAACAGGTAGCTTACAAGAGCAGGGATTTGGTCCAGACGCTTGGCGCGCTCTTGGACCATGGGGGCCAAGGCCAGGTACCATTCGCGGCGACTCTCCAGGTCGCCCTCGGCTGCGAGGCCGGCTCTTGCCAGCCAGGCGAACATGTGCTCGACAAAAGTCTCCGCGGGGAGTTCCCTGATATACACCCCGTTCATCCACTCGAGTTTCTCATAGTCAAAAATGGCCGGATTCTTGGAAATGCGCTCCAGTGAAAACTGGGATTTGAGCACCTCAACGGGGATTATTGTGGTTTCGCCGTCCAGGGACCAACCCAGCAGCGCAAGGTAGTTGAGCAGTGCCTGCGGAAGAAAGCCTTGGTCTCGGAAGGCCTCGACTGAGGCTGCTCCATGACGCTTTGAAAGCTTCTTGCCGTCCGGCCCCCAGATCATTGGCAGGTGGGCAAACACAGGTATGGGGGCTTGTAGCGCCTCGTACACAAGGATTTGTCGTGGCGTGTTGGAAAGGTGATCGTCACCGCGTATCACGTGAGTGATGTGCATGTCCACGTCGTCCACCACTGTGGCGAAGTTGTAGGTGGGGGTGCCATCGGCGCGGACCAGGACGAAGTCATCCATCACTTCCGCCGAGAAGACGAGGTGTCCTCGTACCGCGTCGTCAAAAATTATCTCCCCTCTGTTTTCGGGGACCGCCAGTCTCCAAGCATGTGGTTGTCCGGCGGCGATGCGTTCGGCTACTACCCTAGGATCAAGCCTGCGACAAGTGCGGTCGTATCCTCGGCCGCCTTCCTCGGGATCAACGTTTGCGCGCTTGGCTTCAAGTTCCTCTGGAGAGCAGAAGCACGGGTAAGCAGCTCCTGCAGCCTTCATGCGCTCTAGTGCCGCTGTGTAATTTGCGGTGCGCTGAGTTTGGAAGTACGGCCCATAGGGTCCCCCCACCTCGGGACCCTCATCCCAATCTAGACCCAACCAGCGGAGAGACCGCATTATTTGGGCAGTGTTCTCGGGCGTTGACCGCTCCGGATCAGTGTCGTCGATCCGCAGGACAAATACCCCGCCGTGCCGACGCGCAAAGGCCCAGTTGTAGATGGCCGTCCTTGCTCCGCCTACATGGAGCGCGCCGGTGGGGCTGGGAGCAAAGCGAACTCGTACACGCTCGGGCATCTAAGGTCCTTTCCAATTCCTCGAGACGCACAAACTATACCCTCAACCAGACTGGTTGACAGCAAGTAGACACTGGCTCATTGTGGGATGATGGAACGTCTACGGAAAGACAACCCTAAGAAGGGAGACTGTATGAGTGGATACTTCAACATACTAGGAGCCATACCGGGGTTTTTCTTAAGCTCTCTGTTTGTTTGGCTTTTGTGGGATCCTGTAGCTACCAGGGTGGGGTGGGACGTCGACCTTAGTTATCCGGAGGCAATGCTCGTAACTATCACGCTCTGGCTCGCTGTTGCTCCTTTGGCTGCCGTGCGGAAAGGCAAGAAGCTGTAGGAAAAACAGCGCATTAGCACTTTGTGAGACGGCCTCTAATCGTGTACAATGCGCGGCACGCGCCCGTAGCTTAGCTGGTAGAGCAGGGGACTCTTAATCCCAAGGTCGAAGGTTCGAATCCTTCCGGGCGCATTTTTCTTTGCCTTGTCTCTAGCTTCGGGTGGTCGGTTGGAGCTAAAGGTCTACTCCCAAGGCTGCCTTAAGGCCCCACCCAATAAGAAAGGACACAACTGCCACTCCTAGGCTGATTCCTGCCATCTCTGCAAAGCGGGTCTTAAAGTCTAGTTCTTTCGCCACCGCCAGGTAGTAGTTGAAACAAAGAATCACAAAAACAGCGATAGCAACAGTGATCCCCAGACTGAGGAAGCGGTGGGACAAGAGAAGATAGGGCAAGATCAAGAGCATGACAGTTACGATGTAGGCCACTCCCGTGTAAAGCGCCGATTTGTGTGCTTTCTTGTTCCCTTCGGTCTTGGAGGAAAGGTACTCGGAAGCGCTCATTGACAGGGCTGCCGAAATGCCGGTGACTAGTCCAGCAAGCGAGATTACCTTGGGATTGGAGAGGGCAAGCGTGAAACCGGCAAGTGCTCCTGTCAGTTCCACCAGGGCGTCGTTTAGGCCGAGCACAACAGAGCCCATGTAGGCCAGTCTCTCTTCATCCAGCATCGCAAGGAGCTCTTGTTCGTGCTGTTCTTCTGCCTGGCTAAACTGAGCGGCCTCGGGAAAGACCTCTGCTAGTCGCTTGTAGTTGTCTGCGCCGGCTTCCTCCCGGTTTTCCATCAACTTTAGAACAAAGGTAAGTCCGAGGATCCGGGCCAAAAACACGTACCACCATTTCTTCAGATGACTGGCCTCAAGATGTACACGTGTGCGAGTCTCCCAAAACGCAGCATGCTCCTTCTCTTCGCGGGCTATTTGCGCCAGGATGCGTGCGTTCTCCTCGTGGTCTGTAAGACTGGCCAGCGTCGCATAGACCTCGGCTTCAGTAGCCTCGGTTTGTTGGGCCCGGAGAGCCAGAGATAGCAGTTTAGGATCAGTGGTGGGCGACGAAGTCATGCGCGCTGCAAGCTTCGATCATGGCCTTTATGTGGGCGGGGGAAGTTCCGCAGCACCCCCCCACTAGACGGGCTCCCGCGGACACGCACGCAAGGATGCCGGCGGCAAAGTCGGCGGGGGTCATGTCGAAGATCAGCCGCCCTTTGACTAATCTGGCCTTGCCCGCATTGGGCTGTGCTACCAACGGCAGAGATGTAGCCGTACGCATGATCCTTATTACTTCGGCTATCTCCTGGGGATCCAGACTTCCGCAGTTTGCCCCTACTGCGCAGGCCCCTGCTTCAGCTAAAGCTTTAGCACATTCCGCGGCGGTATTGCCCATCACCGTGCGAGCACCATTTCGCACTGTATTAAAAGACATGGTGGCCAGGACGGGGAGACCAGTAGCTTCCTTGGCCGCTCTGACAGCGCATACCGCCTCGCGCAGATCGATCATAGTCTCGACAATGAAGCCGTCCACTCCTCCTTCGGCCAGGAGTTGGGCCTGCTCAGCAAATGCTTCGTAGGCATCCTCTTCTGGTAGGGGGCCGTATGGTTTGAGCAGCTTGCCAGTGGAGCCAATGTCGCCCAGTACGTACTGGTTTGGTTGCGCTGCTTCCCTTGCTAGTTTGGCCCCAGCCAGGTTGACTTCCCTTACGTCCACCGGGACTTTGTGGGACTCAATGTTGATACGATTCATGGTCAATGTATTGGTAATCAAGAGGTCTATCCCTAGCTCAGCGTAAGCTCGGTGAATAGCGAGCACGGCCTCAGGAGCCGTGACGCAGTTTTGGCCCCCCATCTCCAGACCGGCTTCGGCCAGCTGTGTGCCCATCGCTCCGTCGAGAAAGATGATCTGTCTGTCACTAGCCAATAGGTCTAAAAGGCTCACTTGCTCCCTCGTAATTTGTGCTGTTTCACTCTCTCCACTTTGCTACTATGCCGGTTGCCTGCGTTTAGCCGCGTCAAGTTCAGCACATAAATTTAGGGTACACAAGAAGTCTTGCGGCTATCATTGCACGGGTCAACAACTTACAAGAAAGGACATGGTATGGGACCCATGGGATGGACCACCAAACGGGGGCTGCTGGCAGTTGTTCTGTTCTTGTCCGGGGTTCTCGCGGTGGGCGTTCTGTTAGCAGGCTGCGGCAAGTCGGCTGGCGAGAAGATAGCGGAGGAAGCGATAGAGAAAGCTGCTGAGGAGGCTGGCCAGAACGTAGACGTGGATGTAGAGAACGGGAGCATCTCGATATCCGGCGACGGCGCAGACGTTAGTTACCAGTACGGATCAGATGTAGAAATCCCCAAGGAGATTCCTGGTTCGCTCATTCCAGATGGTGCGGAGGTCTACTTTGCTGGCAAAGCGGAAGAAGGCGAAGGTCTTTCGTACGTGGTTCAGTTTTATTCCAAGACTGCCGGCAAGGAGATGCTCGATTTCTTCGTGAAGGAGCTTAAGAAGCTTGGTTACGAGATTACCGGCCAGTACTCAGCCGAGCAGGGCGGAGAATCATTGATTAGTGTGGGTGCCGAAAAGGACGGTACCGAAATCGCTTGCACGGGCGGCAGCAAGACGGGGAACAAGTTTGCGTACGTTGTGCAGATCTACCTTGGTGGCACGGATACCACGGAATGAGCCCTCGCTCGTCGAAATAGAAGTCGGAGAAGGGCCCCGCGCGGGGCCCTTCTCTCATTGCGCCCGCGCGGGGCCCTTCTCCAATTACGGACGCCATAGGTCAAACGGGGGGAGTTTCTTCTCCACAGCCACATTCTTAAGTGTGACGTATGCGGGTAGGCCATTCTTGTAAGGCGGATAATCCTCCCCTTGGATCAGGGGCAGCAGGTATTCGCGGCAGGCCTCGGTTATGCCAAACCCGTCCTCAGTTATGAACTCTCGGGGCATCATCTTCTCCCGATTAGCCACTTCACTAAGTGGAGCCACGCCCACTTCCCACTTATAGGGATTGGAGGAGACTCGGACAATGGTCGGCATGACTGAGTTTCTACCCTCAAGCGCAAGCTCTACCGCTGCCTTTCCCATGGCGTAGGCTTGCTCCACGTCAGTTTTGGAAGCAATGTGCCTGGCAGCACGCTGCAGGTAGTCCGCCACCGCCCAGTGATACTTCAGCTTGAGGCCGTCGCGGACCATGGCTGCTACTACGGGAGCCACCCCCCCTAGCTGAGTGTGACCAAAGGCATCCTTTAAGCCTTGATCGGCCAGAAACTTGCCCTCTTGGTCTCTGACTCCTTCAGAGACCACCACCGTGCAATAGCCGTATTGCTTTACCATGGCGTCGACCTTGGCCAGGAACCGCTCCTTATCAAAGGGGATTTCGGGGAAGAGGATCACAATGGGAATCTCGGTCTCGGCGTCCGACGCAAGCCCAGCCGCGGCTGCGATCCAACCGGCATGTCGTCCCATCACCTCAAGAACAAATACCCGGGTAGAGGTCTTGGCCATGGAGCGCACATCGAAGCTAGCTTCACGGGTGGAAACAGCTATGTACTTGGCCACCGACCCAAAACCGGGGCAGTTGTCGGTTATGGGTAGATCGTTGTCGACTGTTTTGGGGACGTGGATGGCCTGAATCGGGAACCCAGCTTTCTCCGAAAGTTGCGCCACTTTGAGGCAGGTATCCGCAGAGTCTCCGCCGCCGTTGTAGAAGAAGTAGCCAATGTTATGCGCCCGGAATACCTCGATGAGCCGCTCATATTCTTTCGGGTTTTCCTCGAGACTCTTAAGCTGGTAGCGGCAAGAGCCAAAGGCGCCCGCAGGGGTGTAGCGAAGAGCAGCTATGGCTTCGTCTGATTCTTGGGAGGTATCGATCAGATCTTCTGTTAGTGCTCCGATGATTCCGTTGCGACCGGCGTATACCTTGTCGATCTTGTCTTTGTGCTGGCGGGCCGTCTCAATTACCCCGCATGCAGAGGCGTTTATCACTGCAGTAACGCCTCCTGACTGAGCATAAAAAGCATTCTTTGCAGTCATGGCCGCTCATTCTCCTTGTTGATCGCAGACTTCTCGACCGTGACCCAACAATCATCCAATCTTGTTCGCTCTTTAAGATACTGTAGAACCAAACACACCAACCACCATGCAGGGTATATCGGGCAAGGAGTAAACGTGGATCAAACCGACGCAGATCGACAAGCTGGCAGCAACAGCACTCGAAGGTCCTGGGGTTCGACATACGCCCCCTTGGTAGCACTGGCACTGTTGGCCCTCATCTGGGGCTACAACTGGGTCGTGATGAAGGTGGGCGTCCGTGATTGCGACCCCTTTACCTTTGCTGCCATACGGAACGTTCTTGGCGCTCTGGCCTTGTTTGTTGTGGCGGCCCTTCGTCGCGATCCACTTCGTCCCCAGGCTCTTTGCTGGACAGTGATATTTGGAATTTTTCAAACCAGCCTTTTCGGCCTCACAGTTTGGGCTCTATACATAGGCAGCGCAGGGAAAACCTCTGTCCTTACCTACACAATGCCCTTCTGGCTCTTGGCCATTGCTTGGCCTGTTCTGGGAGAGAAGATTGCTGGGTGGCAGTGGGCGGCGGTGGCACTGGCTTTGGCGGGCCTTGTTCTTGTCTTGGATCCAGGGAACCTACGAGGAGTGTGGGCCAGCGTCCTAGCCATACTTGGTGGCTTGTCCTGGGCGATTGCTTCTGTGCTTTTCAAGATTATCCAAAAGCGTCATCACATAGCTCTGCTTCCTTTTACTGCCTGGCAAGCCCTGATCGGATCAATTCCGTTGGTGCTAGTTGCTGCGCTCGTCGATCGAGAAGGTCCAAAATGGACGGGGAGTTTGATTGGCGCCATGGCGTACAACGTTATACTGGCTAGCGCGGTTGCTTGGGTGCTCTGGCTATACGTGCTTGACCGCCTCCCAGCTGGAACGGCCGGTATTCGCACGCTTGCCATCCCGGTAGTGGGAGCGGCTTCTGCCTGGATACAGCTGGGGGAGCGTCCGGGACGGCTGGAAGGCATCGGTCTGGTCCTCATCCTTATCGCCCTTGCCGTACTTACGGTCTGGGAGATGAAGAACGCAAGACAGAAGTTGGCAGTTCAGGGGGAAAGGATCAGTAGCTCTTAGACGTACTCTCAGACGCAGCCGGTGTCGTCGGCGGTCCACCTGGGGGGGAAGCTTGGACGGCCGCGGAAGAAAAGACTTGCACATGAAGAGGGCGGACCTGCACAGCAACAGTGCATCCGTTCGGCTGGCCGGGCGGCTGGTGCGTGCTCGCTTGCTCGGTAGACCTCTGATGCTTAGTCATCTAGTCACGCGCCGCTGCAATGCGCGCTGCGCTACCTGTCTATGGCGGGCCGATGCAGATCCGACGGGGGTTGCTCAAGCACAGGAGCTTTCGCCAGAGGAGGCGCTCTGGCTTTACCACGAAGCAGCAAGAGAAGGCTTCCCACTCGTGGTCATCTGGGGAGGAGAGCCCTTGTTGCGGCCCGACCTGCCCCTGCTGGTACGTGCGGCTCAAGAGGGAGGCATGGCGGTGGCTCTCATTACCAACGGGTGGTTCTTGCCGGAGCGATGGCCCGAGCTGCGGGGTTGGGTTCGGACTCTTATCGTTAGTCTGGATGAGGTGGGCGAGCGGCACGACCAGCTGCGGGGTCTACCAGGACTTTATGAACGACTGGACGGGTTCTTGTCGACTTTGCTGCGGGATCCTTTGCGTCCCCGAGTGCTAGTCAACACTGTGTTATCCCGGCTCAATCGCGGCGCACTACGGCGGATAGCTCAAGTGGCACGGCGCTGGGAAGCCTCGATGTACTTCTGCGCCATGGAGACCGGCTTTCTCCTACGCGACGGTTTTCGCGGCGTTAAACAAAGCCTAGCCCTGTCACCGACCGAATTGCGAGAAGCGGCCCGACTTGCCAGGGAGCTTAAGTTGGCTGGCTATCCGGTACTTGTCACCGATCGGTATCTTGCTCTGTTGGAGCGTGATCCGCATCTTTCGGCCTATCGGTGTCAATTTCCCAAGGCGGTTCTAACGGTAGAAGCAGACGGATCCTTGCGTGACTGCACCTGCAGGGATCAAGCGCTGGCGAACGTGAGGCAGGCAAAGCAACAAGGCACCGCGCTAATTGGACTCATGCGAACACACGGATATCGCGCGATGCTGGAAAGAGCTCGTTCTTGTACCACCTGCAACAATCCAGACGTCATTGAGACCTCTTGGTATTGGGATATGAAGCCCTTCATGCTGTGTCAGGGTCTGAATTTGGCGCGCATCGGCCACGGGCGTGCAACTCAGTAGGCTGAAGTTAGTTGTAGTTGGCCCTTTGGTCGGCGCTTTGGGTTATCAAGTCTGCAAATGCCTGCGCAAATGCTGGGCAACCAGTTGCCAGGACTCTTGCGTCCCAGGATCTCCCCTTACGTTAAAACCGTGTCTTGCCCCCTCAAACCGCCTCAACGTTACCTCTACGCCAGCCTCTCTCAGCTTCTCGGCAAATGCTTCAGCTTCGGGGGCTAGCGAGTCAAGCTCGGCGGTGATGACTAGAGTGGGCGGAAACAGCCGCAGCTGCTCGGCTGTGGCGTAATATGGCGAAATTAGAGGATTCCTTGCCTTGCCTCGCTCTCCCACGTAGGCGGCGTCAAACATTCTTGCCATCTTGGGGCTAATGGCACCCTTTGGCTTAGGCTTGTTGATAGGGTCGGTGTAAAGGTCGAGCGGAGGGTATACCAAAACCAGGCATTTTATACCTAGTTCTTTTCTCTCCCCGTCCATAAGGCAAACAGCGGCGCTTAAATTACCGCCCGCACTTTGGCCCCCAATTCCGATCTTGGTGGGGTCTATGCGCAGCTCCGAGGCGTGCTCCTTGGCGTACAAGGCCACGGCATAGCATTCGTCAAGGGCTACAGGGAAAGGAGCTTCTGGTGCCAGGCTATAGTCAACGCTGATTATCTTCACTCCTGCTGCCTCAGCAAGCCCGGGTAGATAGCGATCTTCCATCTCGGGATTGCCCAGGACAAATCCGCCGCCGTGAAGGTTGATATAAAGCGGGCGCACCTCTTCGTTTTCAAAACCATAAAGGAGAGCCCGTACCTTCCCCTGCTGGGTGTCAAGATAGACTTCTTTGCCTCGGCGTCCTCCAGAAAGGCTGAGCCCGATTTTTCCAAACATCGCGCTCAGTAGGCGAAAAGTCTTGACCTTCCGCTCGAGTTGTCTTGGGTTTGGGATGCCAGCCTCTTGGTTCATAATGAGCGCAAGCCTCAACTTGATGACTGTTCTTACCGTGACAGAAGTCTATCGGGAGAAGTGTGCGTTTAGCAAGCGAGCAATCTCCTCAATCGATTGTCCATAGTTGATCCCGGGGACGGCCCAACGGCCGTTTAGATCGGCAAGGACGGTTACCTGGCCCCGCGGCTGTACCAATTCGAAGCGCGGGTCAACAACCGGGTTTGCCCAACCAACAGGACTCTCGCGATACACATAAGCCACCATGTGAGCGATGTGGGCCATCACTCCCGCCTCGGCCGTGGGAAACAACAGCCCGCTTTCTTCGGGGCTTGTGGCCCCGAGACCGGCGAAGTTGTTTTGCTCCGGTCTTACGGTGCCAGTGAAAGAGCCGCCAGCGGTCTCGTGAATCATCTGGGCCCAGAGAAGGTCCGCTCGCAGTTCAGCTTCATTGCAGTAATAAAGGTAGTATCGCGCGAGCTCGTTGACTGGCACGGTGAAGGAAGGATTGGGCCAGTTTGCAAGGAGATAGACAGCTAGCTGATCGGCAGACCCGGGCCAGCGGCCCCGGAGTGGAGTTTGTCCGTCTGTGAGAACCAGGGTGGTAACCGGTGAGTCTTGGCTCTCTTCAGTAGCCGAGTTCAGAGTCTTTTTGTCTGGCGTTGCCCTGTCCGAGAAGTGGTTCTGGGCTTCAGCGGCAGCCACTATTTGTTGAACGCGCCAGACTGCCATTGCTCGTGCGTGTAAAGTGGGGTCACGGGGAGGGTAGGACCACGTAGCTGCGGGGCAAGGGGCGGAAGGGGCTGCCTGAGCGGTCTTGAGTGTTGCGCTTTTCTGCTGAACACCCGCAGCTTGTTCGCATGCTAGACAGCAGGCCAGCGGACCGAGGACCAGGAGGCCTGCGGCAAGAAGCAACCACGTTGGATGCAAACGTGAGCGGTACCTCATAGAGTCAGAAGATGACCCCGTCCTCTTGTGGGCTGGCTCACTTTGCGACTGTTTCATGACTGGGGGCTTTCCTGAACGCGAAAGCCATTCCGGTCACCATGATGGCTGGAATGGCGGCCACGGCAATTGCGGCGCGGAATCCCCAAGTGGAGGCTATGGGCCCCGTAAGGTACGGAAAGAGCATGGCTCCGATCCCCCCCACAAGTTGGAAAGCCGAGAAAACGACTCCCGCATGCCAGTGTGGAAACCGGCTGGCAAAGGAGCCAATGAAGGAAAAGGCGGCAGATGAGCCTACCCCGGCTCCAAACACTAGAACTAGAGCCGCGGTTTGCGTGGGAGCCAAACTGACCGAAGCAGCGAGCACCGCCATAACCCCCGACGTTCCCATCAAGAGCGCCCAGGTGGGGACTCGAGGAATGAGGGGCATTATCAAGGCTCGTCCGACGTTCTGCCCTACAAAGTACAGTGTCACCGAAAGGCCGGCTAGTGAGTCGCGGGCGTTAAAGGTGTCCACCAGGTACTTGGGCATCCATACACCCAGTGTCATCTCCGCCCCCAAATAGAGAAACGCGGCGCCCACTATGGCGGCAAACAAAACCGGGTCGAAGCTGATCACTGCCTTTAGATGGCGAGGCCGCAGGTTTTCTCGTCCCGCGATATCCGCCAGAGGCAACTTCGCTACCACGGCGGTCACTATCAACGCCAGTGCGCTCTCCCCGCAAAGTAGAACCCGCCAGCTGGCTCCAGCGCTTATCAGTGCTCCAAGGCTAAGGGGAGTAACAATCATGGCTGACACAGACCACATCATCATGATACTGAGAGCCCGAGCCGTGCCTTGTTTGACATGAGCGCTCAGCCATATTCCTGGGATGGTGCCCAGCAATACCGTGCAGAAGCCCACGAAGAAATACGGGATCATAAATGACCAAAGATCGCGGGAGGCAAGACCGGAAATGAGAAGCCCGGCCGCCTGGAGCAGACCGACCGCTACTAGGCATCGCTTGACGGGTACGCGGGCTAGGAACGCGTTGAAGGAGGCAAGTCCCGCCACCGTGCCAAAAAAGAAGGCCAACGACAGCACGCCTCCTTTAGCAAGATCAATGCCTAAGTCTTTGAGAACTGGGTTGAGGATGGGGCCCAGAGTCACCCAAGCCATCCCGGCAAGAATCTGGGTGAGGTACAGCGGAGCTCTCGAATATGGATGAAGGCGAACTCTAAGCATTAGGACAGTATGATAACTGTTCAAGCCAGACTTAGCGCAGAGGTGAGGTTGGACGGAATTGAGTAGTTGGGAGGAAGAAGTCGTGGCTAAGGAGATCAAGATTGTCTTTCCCCAAGGAGAGCTAGTAGCGGAACTATACGATTCGGCGACTGCTGTTGCGATCTACGAAGCGCTTCCCTTAGAGAGCACAGTAAACCGCTGGGGCGACGAGGTGTACTTCACCATTCCCGTGCGGCTGGCCGAAGCTCCCGACGCCCGGACGGAGATGGAGGTGGGAGAACTTGGCTACTGGCCGATAGGGGCGGCATTTTGCATTTTCTTTGGCCCTACCCCGGCAAGTGAGGGGACCGAACCGCGCGCCTATAGCAACGTTAATCCCTTTGGCCGCATAATCACCGACACGACGAGCATGAGGGCCGTGCTCTCCGCAGTAAGGGACGGAGATTTGGTGCGTGTGACTCATTCAAACGGGAAGGTGTAGGGTAAACCAAGCTCGTCTCGCATGGTGACCAAGTCTTTTTGCAGGCCGGGATCGACGGGCACTCCCTTGTTCTTGCGCTCGAGCCAAGCCAGGTATTCCTTCTCGCCGCACGTGTATATGCGCTCTCGGCCCGGGGCTTTGCGAGACGCGCGCAAACTGCGCAAGATATCTCCCACGTGCTTCTTGAAGGCGTCAACATCGGCAAAGTGTTCTACGTTGATAGCTAGGAAGAAATGGCTAAGGAGGATGGGAACATCTTGTCCTGCCTCGTTCTTACCAGACAGTTGCCGGAGGAAAGGTCCCAAGGCAAGCGCAGAGGTAAGGAGCTCGACCACGGTTGCAAAACCGTACCCTTTATGACTGCCTGTTTCTTCTAAAAGTCCGCCAATGGGAGCAAGGGCGGCGGTTCCTCGAGTTAGGCCTTCGAGGATCTCGGCCGGGTCGGTAAGGGCGCGACCTTCTTGATCTACCACAACGCCCTCGGGACACTTCTTACCCTCGCGGGCCCACTGTTCAATTTTGCCCCGCTGAACTATAGAGGTGGCGTAGTCGTTGGTGAACGGGAAGGGCTCGTCACTGGGAAAAGCGAACACCAGCGGATTGGTGCCCAACATGTTGTCCACGCCATGGGTGGGGGCTACAGAGGGACGCGCATTTGTGGCCGTAAGGCCGATCATGTCCGCCTGCACCGCCATTAAGGGGTAATAGGCAGCAAAGCCGTAGTGGGTAGAGTTTCTTGCCACCACCGCTCCCAACCCGTAGCGGTGTGCTTTGTCGATGGCCATCTCCATCGCGCGCTTGCTTACTACCATCCCCATGCCGTTGTGCCCGTCGACTAGAGCAGTGGCCCCACGGTCGCTTACAACCTCAAACTCTGTGATCGGCTTCTGGACGCCTTTCACCAGGCGGTCGTAATAGACGAGTTTGAGCCGTCCTATTCCGTGAGAATCAATGCCGCGCTTATCAGCGGTGATGATCACATCCGCACAAATGCGCGCGTCGTCGTCGGGCACGCCCAGACCCCGAAAAACGTCGGTCACAAAATTTTCCAGGAACTCAAAGGGGATCCAAACCGGCTCAGTGTTCGCTGGTCTTACTTTTTGAGTGGGGGGCATGTTCCCTGTGCTCATGGGTCTCTCCTTTGAGTCACACGGTGTCTTGGTGCAACCGTTTCTTGGGCATTGTAGCCTGCCAAGGATTTTGGACTAGACGTATAGGCAGCCAGACGTCGGAGGGCTTGGAGTTTTTCGGTTTGACCCACCTTCGCCTGAGAAAGGGCTCTGCGTAAGAACTCCACATTCTGGTCATAAACAGCTCGATTAACGGGATACGGGTGCCCGTCTTTGCCGCCATGAGCGTAGCTAAAAAGTGCGGGGTCGGTGCGACTGGCGGGGGTGTCGTAAACAAGTTCGGCTATCAGAGCTAAAGCGCGGATGGTCTTGGGGCCTACGCCCGGGAGTCCAAGAAGGGTCTCGAAGTTCTCGGCTTGGCGCTCGTAGGTGGCTAAGAGAATCTTGGTTAGATTTTCCGGCTGTATATCCGAAAGCAGTACCGCGTGTCTAGTGGGCAGCGACAACTCTTTGAGTTTCTTCAGATGTTGCACGCTGCGGTCAGGCGGAAGGTGGGATAGCTGGGTGACTGCGGTTTGGGCTGGTGTGCTCTCGCGGGCTACCATGTTTAGCACGCTTGCTGCGGGCGCCTGGGCGGCGATTGCTGCATGCGGCTCGACCACGAAATCCGCCACTGAATCACTAAGCCAGTGATACCGGCGCGCCATGCGGCTTTGCTCGTTCATTCCCTGCTGGATGACCGCCCATTTCCCGCCGCTCGTGAAAACAAAAGAATGGTGGTAAAGCTGGTATCCGTCTTGGACTGCCGCACTGTCGACCTTGGCGGCCATCTTGCTGGCGTAAATCAGCGTATCTGGCCGGACGGTCAACCAGCCCAACTCAGCAGCCCTTTCAATTTCGCTGGGGGTTTTACGCGAGGTTGCGCCTTTGCCGCCAGCGACCACCAGACCGCAATGGTTCTCGAGGCCGTGCAAGCCCTCTTTGAGGGCGCCACACACGGTTGTGGTAAGGCCTGAGCTGTGCCAGTCAAACCCCAGTACGGCGCCAAAGGCCTGAAACCAAACGGGATCCGAGAGACGGCGCAGCATCTCTTCGGGGCCGTATTCACTCACAATGGCGAGAGTAATCTCGCGGGCAAGATGTTTCATCCGGGCAAAGAGCCACGTCGGGGCTCTGCCTCCGTGTAGCGGTAGCTGCGCGGTGCCGGTCTTCATAAGTTGAGCATACATGCTAGAGCGGATAGGTGATACTGTCTTGACAGATGGTTGCGTGCAGAGGAGGTAAGTGCATTATGGCTCTAGCCATAGATGAGACAAGATGTGTCCGCTGCGGGCTGTGTATCACCGAGTGCCCGGCTGGTGCTTTCCGAGGAGAGGGAAGCTACACAGTTGGTCAGTCCGTGGTTTACGAAAAGATCGAGTTGGACAACGAGAAGTGCACCAACTGTGGGCAATGCACAGCCTACCAGTTCTGGTGTCCGGCGGAAGCTATCTACGAACCGCCTGCCGACACGACTCCTTTTGGGACCCCGGTGGGGAAAGGCAACGTCACCGATGGCACAAAGTATTCGAAGCTTTTCTACCAGTACCAACCGGGGGATGATCCCTATATTGACATAGTAGGCAAAGACATGCCCTTTAGCTTTGTCACGCGCTTTGACAGCAATAGATTTCCCATACCGGGCTCCAATTTCTACTACGTGCACTGGATCATGCCGCACGATGAGCCTTTCCTTGAAATCGGTCATCCGCCGCACATCCATCGCAGCCCTGAGCTTCTTTTCCACATAGGTGGGGATCCGGAGAATCCCCAAGAACTCTATTCCGAGGTGGAGTTCTACATGGGTGTGGAAATGGAGCGGCATGTCTTCAACAAGTCCACAGTCATATACATCCCGCCCAACGTGATTCACTCGCCTTGGAGGCCGCGATACACAAAGAAACCCTGGCTGTTCATTGAGGTTAACCAGGGACCCAGCCATACCGAGAAGGGCTACCACCAAATCCTAAAGCCGGAGCAATGGAGCTCTCGTGACTTGCTCAGGCCAGCTTTTGCAGACGAGGGATATTGAGGGATCTCAACGATCAAGTGATCTCGGGCAGCTATCGGAGCAATCTCAAGGAGCAGAGATGAAGAAGGTCGTCGGCATAAACGGCAGTCCCAGAAAAGAGTGGAATACAGCCACCTTGGTCAAGAAAGCTCTGGAGGGCGCTGAGAGCGCAGGGGCAGAGACCAAGCTTGTTCACTTGTACGATCTCAATTACAAAGGCTGTCGCAGTTGCTTTGCCTGCAAGAGAAAGGGCAATACCTGCAACGGCCTTTGCGCCGCTCGTGATGATCTGCGCGATGTGCTAGCTGAGGTACTAGCAAGCGACGTGCTGATTCTGGGGTCCCCGATTTATTTTGGCGACGTGACGGGTGAGATGCGCTCTTTTCTTGAGCGTCTGCTGTTTCCCAACATTTCTTACGACGAGTTCGGCAAGAGAGTCTTTGAAGGCCGAATTGACTGCGCGTTTATCTTCACGATGAACTGCCCCGAACGGTTTGTAAAGGACGTTCACTATGACATCTTGTTTGAACACCACGCGCGTTCAATGGGAATCTTGGGAGGAAAGTGTGAGGTTCTTACCTCCCATGAAACCTGGCAGTTTGACGATTATTCGGTCATGAACGCGGCGATGTTCAACGTTGAGGAAAAGGCCAGGATTCGACAAGAGCGCTTCCCTCTTGACTGCCAGAGGGCTTTTGAGATTGGAGCTAGGCTGGTACAAGGATGACCGGGCTTTGAGCGTTGGGCTTTGTGATCGGTGGCGCCGGCGGGCTTCACGCTTGCTGGCGCCGAGTGCACAACTTGTCCCCTCTGCTCGGCAGGTAATTGACGCCCTCTGTCCGGCAGCTAATTGATGCCGATGGCCTCGAAGGTTTCCGCGGGGGCCGGCTGGTTGGCTCGGATCAACGGCACGAGCAAACGGGCCGCATCTGCGCGGCTGAGAGGTTCGCTGTTGTTGTATGCGCTCTCGGCTGGTAAGGCTGAGGCAAGGTTGGGCGCATTCTCCTGGACTGCGAGTTGAAGCACCCGGTAGGCCTCTGCATGACTGATGGAATCCCGAGGTCTGAATTCGCGGCTGGTCGTCTCGGCCAAAGCATCTTGCACAAAGTATCGGGCTGTAGCTTCGACTGCTGCGTAGTCGGGGTGGGCCGGCGGCACATCACTGAAAGTAGGCGTTGGTGGGAAGGACCTTTCCAATCCCAGAGCTAAAGCAAGAAGTGAGGCGAATTGGGACCTCGCGACCGGATCTTCGGGCTTAAAGCGGCCTTCGGCATCGGGATCAAGTAGGTCATAGACAACTGCCGCGCGGGCCACCCCGAGGTCGGGGTGGCCCGCGCCCATATCGACGAATGTCTCCACGGTGGCGGTTGCTACAGTGGTAGTTGTCTGCTCATCTCCACGCTCGCATGCCTGCGTGGCCAAGAGGATGACCAGCAAGAGCATGAGAGCGAGCACGCTCGTCAAGATTGCAGCCGGCGCGGGAACTCGAAGCGGAGCGGCCCGCCGCAGGGAAGCTCGCTCGTCCCGGCCCCCGGTGACATGGGTGCTTTGCCCCCTGTTCTTATCCGCGTTGCTTCTCATACATAACCGACCGTGCAGCGTGTGCCACTCCACCCGTCTCTTTCTACGACGACGGACTAACGAAAACCGGAATAAACGGCAAGCCGACAGAATTCAGTTGTTCAAGCTGCTTAAGGAGTCTCGACTCCACAGATTCATAGGCTCTTCTTGCCAGCTGGGAGGGCACGTCCTCGCCCCAATACTCTGCAATGAAGACAATTGCCGAAGAGGGACTCTTGGCTACCTCGTAGGCCAGCTCGCTGCCTCCCAGCAAGCGGAACACGATTTCATTCCCCACCATCCAGGTGACTTGAAAGACAAGCATGTGCGGAGCAAACACCGCGCCGACCATACCGAGTACGGTGTCAATGGCGCTGGTAAAGGTCTTTTCAAAGTACGCAGATTTCTGGATAGGATCATCGGTGGCGTTCCATTTTGCCAGGTTGTATCCAATCTCAACCACTCCCACCGCTGCCGCCAGTCCAACTGCCACCTTCTCACTTGCCAACATGGCAAAACGCCCTGTCTTGCCGCCCCAGGCCACTATGTTCGTGCTTACCTTAGCCATGGCGTGCACTGTCTGGCCCGTTGAGACTACGGCCTTAGCTGTGTAGTAGACGCACTCGATGGCGTCGCCCCTTTGGTAGGCAAGGTAAGCGTCCTGGCCGTTGGAGAAAGCGGTCACCGCGCCTCCCACTGCCTGAAAGCCAGCAAGCACGCCGTTGTACTTTGTACCCTTGATCCAGTGGGTGTCAGGAAGCTGGTCAACTTTTTCCACTTTGTTGACCTTTGTCACCACCTTTTCCACCAAGGCTGCAATGCCGCTCCCTGCTCCAGCGATTCCTCTGCCCACATAGGACAGGATGTTGACCTGGGTCTCGACGGCTCGGACCTTCTCGCCCAACGGACCATCCGGGTTGAAGGACACGAACCCTATTGATTCGGTTCGAGTTCTTGCTCCGGGCTCGTGTGCGAGACTGCGAAACTGAGAGAGTGTACGGATGGGCAAACCAAAGTCGGTCAAGGAAGTGGCATAGTCGCTACCCACTATGCTGTTACCTTGCTCGTCCTGAAGGTACACAATGTCCCTAACTAGCCCGGTCAGATTCCAGTTCTGCAAGGCCGGAGAAATATCCACGGTAACCGAGCTGCTGCGGGTAATCCACACCGGTGTGAGTTTCAGGTAGGCGGTTGATACAAGCGCGTATTCTTTGGGAAGCGTAACGGCAAAGCTGAAGAGGTCGCTTCCGTCTGTATCCACTAGGACCACGCCCTGGAAAAACGGAAGGTTGCTGTCGTCGCTAAACTGGTTACTCCGGTAAAACGCATACTGGAAACCAAGCTCGCGGTAAGAATTGGGACCATTCACCCGGATTTCTCGTGCCAGTCCGGGCTGCGTAAACTGGAAGCGATAACTCTGCGTTAGAGAGGGTATCTGTTGAACCTGGACCAAGAGATACTGGAAGAACCAGTCGTTTTCAGGATAAAGAATCTCCGCTTTGTTCTTGAGTGAAACGATTTGATAATCGGTCATGTAATCGTAATAAAAGCGATACTCAGTGCGGTGCAGATGATCTGCGGCATATGTGCAGCTATCCTCGGGCTGGTGATCGGCCACCATTTCCGTGTCATCAAAGGCAATGTCTTGAGGCTGAATATCCTTTATGGCCCAACTGGTAAGCCCAGCAGAGGCGAATAGTGCATCGACGGCCTTCCTGTAGTTTTGCTGCGTCATGCTGCTGGCTCTGGTGCCGTTGCTCTCATAAGTCCGGGAGTACACCAGCGTGTCGGACATGGTGCTCCAGCTCCAATCCATGTCCCACACTTCGCACCAGCCATCCAGTCCATAGGCGCAAATTGGCTGATCCACCCGCACCATGCCCGGCTTCTGTAGGGCTTCAAACAACGGCTCGCTTGGATTGATTAGGGGTGACAAGTCTTTGCCGTCGATGACGCCATCATCGTCGGTGTCGGGATCATTCGGGTTGGTTCCATACAAGGATTCCAGCTCGTCCGAGAGCAAATCGTGGTCGCTGTCATTCTGCGTGAGGACCGCCAGGTCGGCAGTTCTTTCAAGTACCAGTTCTCTTGTGTATATCGAGGGGGCCCCGGTTTCCCCCGTAACGGTTAATGATTGATAGCTCTCCTTACTCACGTTCAAGGTGTAGGGTCCTCGCACCACGCCCGCGAACGAGCACCAACCCTCACCGTCCGTCAGTGTCTCAGCTGATTCCCCATTCGCGCCTGTCATCTGAACCCGAGCAAGTGGCACCGGTCCTAGGACGTCAGTGATGTGCACATACACGAGTTTCTTCTCATTTGGGACGGAAACAGTGACGGTGACGGGGTCGGCCGTGTTGTTATTTTCGTCGCTTTCGGCGATTTGCTCATCGGGATCGATGACCATGCTGACTTGCAAATCCTGGGTCAGTCCAGCAGGCATGTCCACGCGACCCGGGGTACCGCTCAGGTTTGGCCAGAGCGTGACTCCCATCTGGGAACCCGTGGGGATTCTCCAGTTGAGCGAAGCTGTTGCTCCACTGCAACCGGAAATGGAACCAATCGTAGTATCTCCAATCGGCTGTCCGTCAGACAGGAAGCGCACCTTCACCTGCTGGGCCGCAGAAGGCCCGTTGTTTTTAACCACGCCGTACAGTGTCACTGAGTCGCCAGCTACAGGAAAGGTCGGGGACACGCGAAGCCATGGAGCGGCAGGTTCTAGGTCAGGGGCTGCAACCTCAAATTCGGTAGAGGCTTGATTGTTGGTCTCGTCGCTTTCGGCCAAGGTGTTGTCTGGGTCGATCACCACCTCCAGCATGGGATGCGGTCCCAAAGTTAGTGGGGAGCGCCAGCTATACGTCACAAGTCTTGAGCGCAGAGGATAAAAGAAACTCCGGTCGCGGGTGACCTGACCCACCACTTGACCATTGATCTTGAACTGCACGACTATGCTGCGAGGCGGGAAATTGTTCGAGGCATTGTAAACAGCAGCAGAGAGCAAGAGTCTTGAGCCGGGAACCACGGGACGCGCGATCACTGTTAGGCCAGAGGGCTCTACCCGCAGATCCGGCTGCTGTGAGCCGCCATCTGCTACGGGAATCTGGATAGTGGCTACGTTGTTGGTCTCGTCAGACTCAGGTAGTTGACAGTAGGGGTCGGTTACCACGGTGAAAGTCACCGGTCCCGTTTGGTCTTGGGGAACGTTGTAGGGAGGTGCATCCACATAGATTTGATCCAGGATGACCTGATAGGCGCGCTCATAGTAGGGCTTGCCATTTACTAGAATCCGGCAGGCAATCTTGTTGTTTTGCGATCCGTAAAAGCTAAGTAGGGAGGTATTCTTGATAGTGGCCTTCAGATAAAGTCGCCCGCCCGGTATGGCCACATCTGAGCCTGTCCAATACAGATCCCCCTGCCTCACCTCAGTGTCCCATTGCAGCACGGGCACCTCGATGCTTGCTGTAGACCCATTACTTAACACGACCTGGAAGTGCAGAGGGCCTCTGGTGTTGTAAGGCACGGCGTATTTTGCAGACGCCTCGATAAAGCCGTCCGACCTACTGCTCCCTACATGACGGTTGTCATCCAGTACCACGAGTCCGTTGATAAGGAACTTGATGTTTAGATCTTCGCTCTCGCCAGCGGGGCGAGCAATCTTAGCTTCGAGGTTAAGAATTCCCCCTGGCAGGGCGGCGTTCACAATTCGATTTGGCGCGTCGTCTTTGATGCTCCATGCAGAGAGACCCGAGGCATCGACGGTCATGGGCGGGTCGGTGTTCTCGATCTCGACGTCGTGATCTGAGTAGACCTCAAACGAGCTGACCGCCGCGTTGTTGGTCTCGTCGGTCTCAGGGGTGCGGTTGTATGGGTCGACTATCACCGTAACCCGAACTGTTGCGTGCTCCTGGCCACGTAAGTGCTTGTAGTACGTGGGCGAGAGGTAGCAACGGGCGATGACAATCCCGTCGCGTTCCCCTGCTCCCAGGTAGAAGGGCACTTCGTCAATGACCTGGTCGTTTAAGAGCACACGAAGAACACTGCCCCCTGCCAGGCCGGCTCCCGGTGACTGATTATGGATTTTGGTTCTTACGGTTAAATAGGCGTCGCCGGGGTGAACTGTCCTTGGTATGTCGATATCCTCGGCCGAAACAGCGAAGTCTACGGGGGCATCGCTCATCATCCCGAAGACCCATGAGCTTGTCGCACCGTCTACGCCTTCTGCCTCTTCCTCCTCGCCCGACCCATCGGCGCTCTGGTCGAGGTTCTCTGCCACTGCGAAGTTAATTACAAGCTGCTTCTCTAGTGGATGGCCAGCAGTATCAAGTACCCGATCCGACACTCGAAGCTGGTATGAACCGGGCGGGAGCGGTTGAAGCGGCCTTACTATAATGCGAAGCCCAGTTCGCTCTACTCTTAGTTGAGTTGCTACCTGGTTTTCTTGGCTGTCAAGAAGAACAACGTTCTGAGTTGTTACCGTAAGTGGGTCAACCGGTGAATTTAAACGGATGGACCAGACCTTGTCCGGAGGTACTGGTCCCTCCCAGTTGATGGTTTCTATCTGAGAGGAACCAGCTTGAGCTGCTAAGGCGGGTGAGGCATCAAAGTACTTGACACTGGGGAGAAGCGAAACCGCGAAGCACAATGCGCTTAGCGTTACGAGGACACTTATGAGCTTGCGACGCGTCACCAATCCCCCTTAGCCGCATCATACACACCTGATATTGGGCAAGCAAGGATTTGTGCGGGCATCGCGCAAGCGAGGTTTATGCGCCGGATACTGGCTCGTCTTGGTGTATAGTAGGTGCCAATATGTTGTCACCCCGACAAATTGTGCCGGCCTACCCTTTCCAGTGTTAGCCCGGCTTCGCCAGTTCTGGAGTACTCCTGTTGGCCGCGGGTTCATCATGCTCGCGACCATGCATCTTGCCAACGGTTTCTCGTACAGCGCGCAAAACAGCATCATCACCAATTTCTTTGAGGATATTCTTCATTTTTCTGGGCCTAAGTTTGGGTACATGACCGCTATACGCGAGACTGGCGGTCTTGCTCTTATCGTGCTCATGGCGCTTCTTTACCGAGTTTCGATTCCCTGGCTGACGGCTGGAGCCATGTTCTTTATGGGTCTAGGCTTTGCTCTTTTTAGTATCTCGACCAGCTTTGTCGGGGTTATCCCTTGGGTGCTGATAAGCAGCTTCGGAATGCACACGATTTTGCAAACTCAGTACTCACTCGGGATGAGCCTGACAACACAAGATAAGAGCGGCCGGATACTAGGACGAATGGGCGCTTTTGCGCAAGCTGGAACTCTGATTGCGCTTGTCACCATATTCTTTGCCTTCCACTACGGAGCGATCTCGTTTCAAAAAACCTTCTGGATAATTGGAGCGGTGGCCATATTTGGAGGGATCGCTGTCTGTCGCTTCCCGAACCTGGAGGACGGCAAGGTAAGAACGACCAAGCCAAAGCGAGAGCCCATCGTCTGGCGCTGGGACTACCGTTACTACTA